>NZ_JAWXXL010000012.1:0-90640 GCF_034334985.1 Acutalibacter intestini
AAGCTGGAGGTCTGCACCCATGCCGATATTGAGGACAAGGACCAGACTGTGACCTTCAGCGAGAAGCCGGAGATTAAGACCACGGCTACCGTAAACGGTGAGAAAAAAGTGGAACCCAAAGGAGAAATCACCATCACCGATACGGTCAGCTACACCGGCCTGACCCCCGGCAAGACCTATAAGCTGTCCGGCGTTCTCATGGACAAGGGCACAGGCGGCAAGTTGCTGGTGGACGGTAAGGAGGTCACCGTCGAGAAGGAGTTCACCCCTGAGAGCGCCAGCGGCACAGAGGAGATCACATTTACTTTCGATTCCTCTGCTCTGGCTGGCAAAGCCGTGGTCGTGTTTGAAACGCTGTACCATGAGGGCAAGGAAGTGGCCGTTCACGCTGACATCAACGACGAGGGCCAGACCGTAGAGTTCACCACCCCAGACAAGCCGGAAATCAAAACTGAGGCTACGGTAAACGGCGAAAAAGAGGTTGACCCCCTGGAGGAAGTCACCATCATCGATACGGTCAGCTACTCCGGCCTGGTCCCCGGCAAGCCTTATAGAATCAGCGGGATTCTCATGGACAAATCCACCGGGGAAAAACTGCTGGTGGATGGCAAGGAAGTTACCGCTGAAGTTGAGTTCACTCCTGAAAATGCCACCGGCACGGTGGAGATTCCCTTCACCTTCAATGCCTCCACACTGGCCGGGAAGTCCATCGTGGTCTTTGAAACCCTGTACCAGGAGGACGTGGAGGTGTTCGTCCACGCCGACATTAACGACAAGAGCCAGACCATCACCATCCGCGGCCTGGGCGTGCTTATCATCAAGAAAACTGCCGAGGACAACTTTGTGGAGGGGATCTCCTTCCTTATCACCGGCAAGAACTACTCCAAGAAGTTCAAGACCGATAAAAATGGCGAAATTCGTGTGGAGGGCCTGGCCCCCGGCGAGTATACCGTCACGGAGATCTCCGACAAGGTAACCGCCCGGTATGAGATCCAGGAAGGCAAAACCGTTACGATCACCACCGGCGACCTTGCCGAAGTGAAGTTCCACAACAAGCTGCTCCGGGGCCAGATCGTGGGCCGCAAGACCGATACCGAGGGAAATCCTCTGGAGGGCGTACTCTTCGGACTGTTCCCCAAGGACGCCAAGGAATTCACCCAGGAGAAGGCTGTGGCTACCGCAAAAACCGATAAAGCAGGAAAGTTCCAGTTTGACAAGGTACCCTACGGCGGCTGGCAGATCGTGGAGCTGGAGCCGCTGCCCGGCTATGTGCCTCTGGATGATTCCATTAAGGTCACGGTTGACAGCAGCACGGTCACCTTGGAGGATATTGAGAACGCCAAGACTCAAATCGTCATTTCCAAGGTGGATTCCGTCACGGGCAAGGAGCTGACAGGGGCCAAGCTGGAGATCCGGGACAAGGACGGTAAAGTCCTGGAAAGCTGGACCACAGACGGCAAACCCCACACCATGGACCGGCTCCCCGCCGGGGAGTATGTTCTGCACGAAGCCAGCGCCCCCAACGGCTACCTGCTGGCCGAGGACGTGAAGTTCACGGTCAAGGACTCGGACGAGGCCATCACCGTGGTCATGAAGGACAGGCCCAAGGACCATCCCGGAACCCCCAACACCGGCGATACCGGCTGGCGGCTGGCCCTGGCGGTGTTTGGCGTGAGCCTGGGCGGCGTGGTACTCTCTCTGGTTATCAGCAGAAAGAAGAAAAAGGGACAGGACTGATTATAACCTGCGGGAAGCCCTTCGCCGGAGCGGCGGAGGGCTTTTCCCTTATATCTCCAAGGAGGAAAATCTATGCAGAAAAGAATGAAAAGGCTGCTGTGCCTTTTGGCTGTTGTCATACTCACCATGTGCTGTTTTGCCTTGCCCGCTGCGGCGACCGGCGACGTGGCCGGGGCCGTGCAGTCCACCTGGACCTCGGCACAGGCCCAGATCAAGGCCATTGTAAACAATGTGGTATTCCCGGTCATTGACGTGGTGCTGGTCATCCTGTTTTTCGTCAAGGTGTCCACCTCGTATTTTGAATACCGCAAACATGGCCAGTTTGAGTTCGCCGCGCCTGCCATCCTGTTTGCCTGTCTGGTGTTCACCCTGACCGCCCCCCTCTATATCTGGGGCGTTGTGGGGATATAACGCCATGAGCGGGCATATCGAGGGAAGGGCCAGAGGGCCTCCTGACCGATAGCAGGAAACACAAACTCCAGTATACTATATCTATTAAATGAAAAGCGAGGTTAAAATCAACATGAATTTCTACGAAAAAGAACTCCGCGCTATGTTCGAGCGCGACCATACCATCAAGGATAAGCAGTTCGCCGGGCGGGTGCTGCTGGGCCGTTTGGGGGACAAGCTGCTGGTCAAGGTCCAGTTCATCCCCTCCCTGGCAGCCGACCACTACAACGCCCTCCAGGTCATCCTTCTGAACCGGGGCAAGGGTTTTGTGGACAAAGAAAACTTCCTGTTCCGGGACCTGATCGGCCCCCAGCGCCGGGAGGATCTGGGCGAGGTGGAGCCCCATGTGTGGGAATACGGAAACAAGCCTGCCTGGTTTATCCCTATCACCGAGGCCCAGCGCCGGAAGATTGCGGACACGGTCCTGGGTTACATTCGGCTCTTCCAGAGCGAGAACACCTAACGAATAAACATACGAAAAACGAAGGGGGCAATCAAAATGTTAGACTGGCTGGGAGGGCTCATCGGCAGCTTTGGCGGGGCCTTGGGCAATGTGTTCTCCACCTTTGGAGAGGGCATTGTGGACTCCATCTGGGACGGGCTGGTGGAGTGGATGCTCAAGTCCTTTTACGGCACCATTTCCGATGTGTTCACGCAGATCGGCGGCATGGGGGCGGAGATATTCGATTTGAGCTGGATCGTGGCCTCGGTCCGGCTGTTCGCCTGCCTGGGCTGGACCCTGTTCGCGGTGGGCATGATCGTGGCGGCGTTCGACCTGGCGATTGAGTACCAGAATGGCCGGGCCAATGTGAAGTCCACGGCGCTCAATGTCCTCAAGGGCTTTTTTGCCGCGAATCTGGTGACACTGGCGCCGGTGGAGCTGTACAAGTTCTGCATCAACCTGCAAAATGTTTTTCTCAAGGATTTGGCCGGGAGCTTTGTGGGAACAGTGGATTTCAACCTGGGGGACGTGGCCCTCAAGGTGCTGACCAGCGTTTTCGGGGGACCCACAGGGGTGGTACTCAACGGATTGTTCCCGCTGTGTATGCTCATAGGCTTATCTTATTGTGTGCTTAAGGTGTTCTTCTCGAACATAAAAAGAGGGGGCATTCTCCTGATTCAAATGGCGGTTGGCACCCTCTATCTCTTCTCTGTCCCGCGGGGTTATACGGACGGGTTCAACCAGTGGTGCAAGCAGATCATCGCCCTGTGCCTGACAGCCTTTCTGCAGACCACGCTCCTTTTCCTGGGCCTGCTGACGTTCCACGACAATATGCTTTTGGGGCTGGGGGTTATGCTGGCGGCTGGCGAGGTGCCGAGAATCGCCCAGCAGTTTGGGCTGGACAGCTCGGTTAAGGTCAACATGATGAGCGTGGTTCACGCTACCAGCACCGCCGTGAATATGACCCGAAATATCGCTCGGGCGATTGCGTAACAAGGAGGCCCACATGAAAAAGAATAATGAAATGGAGAGCCAAGACCTGCGGGTAGACAATGACATCCAAGTGTCCGAAGATGGACACTCCATCATTGCGTACCTGGAAACCTGGTTTGACGTGGAGCGCAAATTCGGCGTTGACCTGTCTGCGGAGGACGCCTGGTTGAATCTGAATGCCATGTACGATCCCTTTGCGGACAAGCTGGTAATGGCCTATGAGGTCAGCACCGATGATCATTCCGAGGTTCATAATTATACGCCCACTGAGAACGAGTCCGCGCTGGTTAAGGCCATGATAGCAGAAAAAATTCAGGAGCTATATAATCAGACGCCCCAGGAGTTCTGCCGGGAAGTCCAACAGGAAGATCATTTACAAATGGAGGAACAGACATGACCCAATACATCTACCCACAAAACCTCAAGGCCACAGCCAACCTGTGGCTGTGGAGCCTGCGGGATTTCGCCACAGCCTGTGTGGGGCTGTTGCTTTCTGTACTGGCGCTGACGCAACTGGGGCTGATTTCGCCCTTTGCCCTGACCGTGGCCTACGCGTTTTTGTCCATCCGGCTGGAAGAGATCACGGTGCTGGATTATGTGCGCTACGCAGGGAACTTCCTCCTGTTCAGTCAACAGGAATACACATGGAGGGCAGCGTAACCAGCAGCAAGTATGCTGCGCACCCAATCCGCGCACAAAATAATTTATTATCATTAAGCATGAGGCCCGCGTCACAGGTCTCATGTTACAGGAGGGTTCAATGAGGCAGAAAAAGAAAAAAGGCAACTCTACCCGCGCCCTGCTGGGCCTGGAGGGGTTCACAAACTATGGCATACAGACCGCCGGTGGGGAGCTGGCGGTTTTTCTTGTGCAGCCCACCAATATCTCGGTGCTGTCCCACGCTAATGTGGAGATCAAGATTAGGCATCTGCTCATGGTGTTCTCCGCCCATCCGGGCCTGGAGATCTCCTGCCTGGATTCCTGCCAGCGGTTTGACGATAACAAGCGGTTCATCAAGCAGCGTCTCCGGGAGGAAGAAAATCCGGCAGTGCGGCAGGTTCTGGAACAGGAGGGCGGCTACCTGGAATCCAAGCAGATCGAGATGTCCACAGCCCGGCAGTTCCTGTTTGTGCTGCGGTTCACCAAGGGGGAAAAGCCGGAGCAGGTGTTCCAGGCCATTAACCTGACGGAGAAGACCATCTCGGAGCAGGGCTTTGAAGTGCGCCGCATGGACCGGGAGGACCTCAAGCGGGTGCTGGGGCTGTACTTTGGCACCAGCATGACCGGAGAGGCGGTGGAGGACGTGGACGGCATCAAAAACTTTAACTTGGATAGGAGGCCGGATAGTTGAAGAAAGGTATCAAAGTATTGATAGGATTTGTGCTGGCGATTGCCCTGGCAGGTTCGGGATTCTGGCTGGTGCATCGGTTCATTGAGTCCAAGGAACAGCAGGCGAACTTCCGGGAGCTGGCTGAGTCGGTGTTATTGGAGCAGCCCTCCTCTTCTCCACCATTAACGGAGCCGGATGGAGCGTCCTCCAAGCCATCGCCAGCAGACCCTATGAGTCCCGCACAGGCCACACCCGCCCCAAGCCCATCGCCGGAGGTTCTGCACGATTTGGGGGCGCTCAAAGAGAAAAACGCTGAATGTGCCGGCTGGATCAGGGTGCCGGGGACGGATATCGACTACCCTTTCATGTGGACGCCGGAGGACCCGGAGCGCTATCTCCGGCGGGACTTCTACGGAAATTACTCCGATTATGGGGTACCCTTTTTTGACCACCGCTGTGACCTTTCCAGCGACAATCTCATCCTCTACGGCCACAATATGTTCGATGGGACCATGTTCACCGACCTGCTGTGGTATCGGGAACGGGAGTACATGGAGGATCACAGTCAAATCATTCTGGAAACGCCGGAAGGTGCGCGGGAGTACCGGGTGATTGCTGTGTGCCAGGCCAACTCGGTGAAATCAAAGTTATACCGGCACATCAATTTTACCGATGCGGCTGGCAAGGCTGACTTTCTGGACGCTGTTCGAGAGGACAGCGTCTTTTTTGCCGGCGCGGACAGCAAGGCCGGGAAATTCATCACTCTGTCAACCTGCGATGTGTCCCGGAGAAATGGCCGGGTCGCTGTGGTGGGCGAGCTGGTACAATAACATTCAAAACCAACAGGAGGCCATATGTTTCAGAAGAAAAAGAAAGACAGCCCGGAGCAGTTGGAGGCCATCGCGGTCAAGGATTTCTTTGACATGATTTTGCCCGGCGTGGTGAAGTTCATGAGCGACCACTACATCTGCGGGGACGCCTACTGCTGCGTGTGGGCCATCCGGGAGTACCCGCCCAGCACCGAGGCCCAGGCCATCCTCTCCCAACTGGCCGACCGGTCCAATATTACATTGCGGGTGTATAACCGGCTGGTGGACAGCATGGAACAGAGGAAGATCATCCAGAACGCTACCCGGCGAAATAAGCTCATGTCCGGGGGCACGGATGTGCAGGAAACTTTGGAGGCTGAGAATAACCTCAAGGATGTAATCGAACTGCTGGCCAACCTCCGCAAGAACCGGGAGCCGCTTTTGCACTGCGCGGTATACATGGAGCTGAAAGCCCCTTCTCTCCAAAAGCTGAAGGAACTCCAGTCGGACGTGCTCATGGAGCTGACCCGCTCCAAAATCAACATCGACCGGCTGAACCTCCGGCAGAAAGAGGGATTCCTCTCTGTTACACCCTTTGGGGCCAACCAGTTCGGGACCCAGTTCGAGCGGGTGCTGCCTGCCTCGGCGGTGGCGAATCTGTACCCCTTTAACTATTCCGGCAAGACCGATCCCCATGGGTTCTACCTGGGCCGGGACAAGTTCGGCACCAATATCCTCACCGACTTCGACCGCCGGGCCGATGACAAGACCAACTCCAATATCCTTATTTTGGGCAACTCCGGCCAAGGCAAATCACACTTGCTCAAGGGCATTGTTTCCAACCTCCGGGAGTCCGGGAAGTCCATTATCCTCATGGACGCGGAGTCCGAATACCAGGATTTGACCAACGCCCTGGGCGGGTGTTACCTGGATTTCATGACCGGCCAATACGTCATTAACCCCTTGCAGCCCATGAAGTGGGAGGGGGATTCAGAAAGAGAAATTGACGACGAGAACACCCCGGAGACCTTCCGCAAGACCAGCGCCCTGTCCCGGCATATTTCCTACCTCAAGGACTTTTTCCGGGCCTACAAGGATTTCTCCACCATACAACTGGACACCATTGAGTTCATGCTCCAAAAGCTGTACCGCAGGTTTGACATGGACGACCACACCGATTTTTCCTCTCTGCCCCCGGACCGGTTTCCCACCATGTCCGATTTCTATGACTTGCTGGAGGACGAGTACAACCTCTACGACCAGAAGAAAAAGAACCTGTTCACCGAGGAAACCCTACAGGAGATATGCTTGGCGCTGAACTCCATGTGCGAGGGGGCCGAGGCACGATTTTTCAACGGCCATACCAATATAAAGGATGACAAATTCCTTTGCTTTGGGGTCAAGGACGTGCTCAACACCAACAAGAGCCTCAACAGAGGACGGACAGCTCAGTCTGTTCGCCCAAGATGGTGCGTCTGGGAGAACGTCCCTGGCGCATATTCCAGCGGGGAGCCGCCCGGCGAGGATTTCCGCATTGTCCTGGAGTCCTTTGCCGGAATTGGCTGCGGTTCCGTATCTGTCCCTCGACCTGACTCCGGGAAGTGGAAATCTGCTGGGCGAATTTTACTGGGAGATACTTTCTCCCTGGCGTGGCGGACTTTGGACGCTCAATACTGGTCCGTCCCCCAGAGACGTGCGCGTGTGTACCTTATCGCAGATTTTGCAGGCCCATGTGCTCCCCAAATACTATTTGACAAAAATGGCTTGTTTGGGGATACTACGCAGGGCCAGGGAACGTGGGAAACCCTTGCCGCCACAACTGGAGACAGCGCTGAAGATACAGGCCAGGCTGATACCTCTTGAGATTCCCCCAAGGCTGCCCCAGGCATTTCATAACAACCAGCGGGAGGAAGTCATTGACCTGGGGGAAACAGCCGGAGCGCTTATGGCCACGACGAATATGCAGATGCAGACCTTTGTGTCCCAAGAGCAGCCCACTAATAAGGAAAGCACACTCCTGGCCTTTGCCATAAACCAGCGCAAGGAAGTGCGTGATCTGATAAATGTATCAGCCGCGCTTACCGCAAGCCAGGGTACGGAAATGCAGACCTTCATATCCGAAAAGCCGTTTACTGCCGGGTTCTGTGCCGGGGCCGGGGCCAAGGCTGGGAGCATTGGCTACACAGAAGAAGTGGCGCCAACCCTCAAGGCAAGCCCCAGCGGGAACATGATGCCCTCGGTGCTGTGCCTCAACGACCAGGGCGGCGGGAATATGGACCTTTCAGTGGAGTATGCCGGGACCCTCCGCGCCCAGGAGCATGGGCATCAGCCGCTGGTGTTTGAGAATCACGGCCAGGATTCCCGGTTTACAGGGCCTGTAGACATAGCGCCCTCCATCTGCGCCGGGGCTGGCGAGGGTGGAAACAACTTACCGTTTGCATTAGAGCAGGAGGTGATTGGGACCCTATGCGCCAGAGATTACAAGGGCGCGGATAATATTTATACAGAACAGAACAAGCTGGTGGTGGAGGGGCCACTTCTCATCAGGCGGCTGATCCCACTGGAATGTGAATTGCTGCAGGGATTTCCTTCCGGCTGGACGGAAGTCCCTGGAGCCTCGGATACCGCAAGGTACAAAGCCCTGGGCAACAGCATCGCCGTTCCCTGTGCGGAGTTTATCCTGGGCGGGATTGTAAAATACTTGGAAATGGAGGTTCTGTGTGGCTAAGAAAAATCAGGAAAACCCGCTGGAAGAACTGGAAAAAGCCTATACCCAATGGCAGCGGCTCTATGAAAACGGCGGCTCCGACCCTTTCTGGCCGGACGGCGTAAACCTCAATCTGGTGAGAAATCACATCATCTACTACAAAGGGCAGATCAAGGAAACCTGTCCTCTCTACATGGCGGATGAGATATATTTGAGAGATCTGCCGCCGGAAGTGGATCAGAACTACATGGCCAACACGGATAAAATCCGGGAACAGGCCCGGCAGTCACTAGGGGCATATCTGGCTGACCCCAACTACCAATACCTCCTACGCCACCGGGATAGCCTATCCCCAAAACAGAGCAAGGAACTGTGCGTAGGCGCTGTGCTTGGGTATGTGGCAGGGCTCCAGAAATCAATCGCCCAGGACAATCTGGTGGAGATGCGCCGCCACCGGGAACCGGAACGGTACCTGGAATCATTCCGGGACTGCGCGGAGAGGGTGCGGCAGGCGCTGGAATCCGCTGAACCTAATCTGTTTACTGTGGCGGCAGAAGAAAGTGATGAACTTGATATGGATATGACAATGTGATATTACAGTGCCCGGCCCAACTCATACGCCCTATGTACAGCCTCCTCACAGGTCTGCCCGGTGACAACTATCGGCTCCATCCTCTCAAAACCCCAGCCGTCAAAGGGTCGGAGCAGCGCCTCGTAATTGGCACGGTACTCTGGATTATCCGGCGCGCCTTGTGCGAAAATGGGGTACAGTTTTTTGCCTGGCCCAATCCTGCACTTCGCCTCCGGGCCCACACGGTCATGCAGGCAGAAATGGCGGTTCATGAACGACCACGCCTCACCCTGGGGGTAGCCCATATAAATTCCAGCGCCGAACACCACCGCGCCAGCGTCAGGAAGGGCATCGAAATAGGGCCGCAGAGCGTCCTGCTGGGCACAGAAACCGTCCAGCTTTTTTGCAGGTGTGGCAGCCTGTGCAGCCGCTTAACCCCTTGCCGATGGGTACCAGCAGAACCTCGTGGCCCGCCTCCTCCGCGCCTTGCAGGAAAGCTTTCACGGCCCTTTGGGAAAGGCTCTTGGGCAGACAGCTGCACGTTACGCCGATAATTTTCATGATGACATTCCTCCATGAAAACACTGTAAGTTACACAAAATTATAACATGGCGCAGCTATCGTGTCAACGCAAAGGAGTTGCTTATATGAGCGATCTAGGCCAACATATGGAGGCCATATCGTGTTTCAAGGAGAAGATCGCGTCCAACTGGCAGGCGTATCGTGAAAAGCTGCTTGCTCTGCCCAAAGAGGTCCTGAACGACAGGGCGGAAGAAATTGCCGCCGTAAAACTCAGCCGGGAGGTGCTGACCAGCCCCAGCCTTTCCAGGAACGACTTGGACTATCTGGTCCGGTTCTCCGATCCTCTCCAGGTGGTCGCCGAGAGCTGGCTCAGTGAGCAGGACGGAGATCAGAGCGCAGCTCTCGACCATGCGCTGTGGGAGCTGCGGGACCGGCAGGACGCAGAGCAGTTGTATGAGATGAAGCAGACCATGTAAAATAGGAGTGATCAAATCATGCAGATCGACAAAAGAAAGGTCAGGGCCGCTTATCTTAACAAATTGAAAGACAGTTGGCAGAAATATAATTCCTGGCTGGAGAACGCCTCCTCCCCCGTTCTAAGAGAGCGTTCCCGGGAGATCGCGGCGGTCCGGGCCTGCTATGACGCCCTAGCCAAAGGTCCAGCCAGCAAGGAGGAAATGCTCTATCTCCTCCGTTTCCGCGACCCGCTGATGGCCGTAAAACACGTTTATCTGACCATGCAGGAGGACGTGCTGGCAGAGGACGTGTTCGAGGTGGTTTCCGTTATGCAGGACGTTCCGGATACAGACTCGCACTTTGCCTTGGACGAGGAATGGGCAGAGCGGGACGACCCGGAGCTGCGGAAAGCCTTTCGGGAAAAGGTGGAGAGGTGCTGGAACTGGTTCTGCGATGACATCCAGGACTGTACCCCTCTGGAGCTGCTGAACCGGGCCAGGAAACTGGAGGCCGCAAGGACCAGCTACATCCTGCTGAAGAAACCGGCGCTGCCCTTGGAGTGCATACAGTATTTGATTCGGTTCAAGGACCCGCTGAGAGTTACCTATGAGGAATGGCTGGAGTCAACCGCTATGTACGGAGCAGGTGTGCGGTTCGGCATAGAGCTGATGCTGGAGCTTCCCAGGGCGGCAAGGGTCAGGCCGGTGATTCGGCTGCGGGTTAAGAAAACGCAATGAGGTGATCAGCTATGTCTGAAAAGAAGTCCTTGTTGGATAGTCTCTATGATGGCGAGATATTCCCTGCTGAGGACATCGTGCCCCAATCGGACGAGTATCAGGAGGCCGTGGACAAGCAGAGCAGGATACAGAGCAGACTGGAATCCAAGCTGCCAGAAAAGCATCATGCGCTGCTGGAAAGGTTTGTGACCGCCATAGAATGCACCCACACCATTGAACTTCGGCAGACCTATGCCGAGGGGGTCCGCTTTGGGTTCCGGCTCATGCTGGAAACGCTCTGCGGCAGGGACAAATAAAGCTGCTTATAGACCACGGCATGGACTTTGAGGCGTTCGCCTTCCAAGTCAAGGGGCAGGACAGTAAGGAAATATCAGAGCAACTAAGATTGGAGCTGTTAAAATGGAAATCAGCATTACAGTCCAGATGGACAGCGAACGCTATAAGGCGTTGAAGAAATACCTCAAGCGCAAGGCCAACTCCACTGTGGAGCAGGAGCTGGAATACGCATTGACCCGCCTTTACGACAAGTACGTCCCGGTTACGGTGCGGGAGTATTTGGAGGAAGGAGACGAGGACGCCGGCGAGGAAAGCGGGGACTGACATGGAGGCAATTAGCAGAGAGTTCGCCTTCCATGATCTGACACAAAAATAAGTCAAGAAGGGGGACGGAGAGATCCGCTCCCCTTCTCTTTATTCCAATAAAAAACGAAAGGAGCCAAGACCCCAATGGAAACCTACGATAAAATTCTGGCCATGTGGAGGACCCACAAGCTGGAGGTTGGCGCTGACATTGACCGGGCGCTGGATAATTTCAAGACCAGCTTTGCCTTTCAGTCAGGGCGGCTGACCAACCCTCAGATCACCTATCACGACACCGTGAGCATCTTTGAGAAGGACAGCGTTGCCGAGTACACTGGCTTGGTGCGCTCCCTGTTGGAACAGCGCAATCAACGGCTCTGCTATGAATATACCCGCGCCAAGCTGGTGGAGCGGGCGCTCCTGGACATTCCCTTGGTGCTGGAGGTCCACAAACTGCTCACCAATGGCACCTATAATCAAAGTCACTATATCGACAACGGCGAACGCCCCGGCGAGTTCAAGAAACACGATTACGGAGTGGGCCTGCATGAAGTGGGCGTTCCCGCCAGCCGTGTGGAGCGGGAGGTGGGAGATCTGCTGGGCGAGGTCAACGGCTACACAGGCCCGTGGACCCTTATGGCAGCGGCCTACCTCCACGCCCGCTTTGAGCACCTCCACCCCTTTGCCGACGGCAATGGCCGGGTAGGGAGGACGCTGGTTAACTACTACCTTATGTAGGGGTTGCGGTTCTGGATTTTTGAGATTTTAGGGGTTGCAGACCTCGAAAATGGCGGTATTTCAAGCGTTGTTCCGGGGTTGCGCCCCAGAAGGAGGTGAGCGGCAATTTCACTGCCAAAAGGAAAGGTCAAGTTCGCGTTATGGGTCAGGCCGGAAACAATGGACCGGGTAACCGAGTGGTATCAGCAGCTTGACTGCATCAGCAAGTCGGAGTTCATTGAGAAGGCCGTCCAGTTTTACGTCAGCCATCTCACGGCGGAAGACGGCGGCAGCTATCTCCCCCACGCCTTCCTCTCCACCATGAAAAGCATTGTCAGCGAAAGCACCCGGCGCATCTGCAATATCCTCTTCAAGCTGGCGGTGGAGCTGGCTATGCTCATGAATGTGATCGCCGCCACCCACAGGATCGACCGGGAGACTTTGGACAGGCTGCGGGGGGAGTGCATAAAGGAAGTCAAAAAGACTAACGGCAGTTTTACGCTGGATGACGCCGTGGAATGGCAGGAAGGAGGCAAATGAACAACACTGGCCCATTAAATTACAGAGGGGGTGAACAGATGGAAGAATTATTGTGGGAGATCATTAAGAAAATCCATGGAGAGTTCCTTGAGAAAATTCGTGGAGAGGTCCAGGAGATTATAAATAAAGAGTTCGATGAACTCTTCGAGAGCATGGCTGAAGAAACCGATGACTATACAAATATCACTATGCAAACTGAGGAGAAAAATAATGTCCAAGCCCCATCTGAACAGCAGACAACCGAGGAAAACGTAGAGCAGGAAGAGGACATAGGCCCTGCCATGCTTATGTGAGGAGGGATTAAATGAGAGGAACTCCTATCGAGCTTACATCAGATAATTACGCCGGCCGGCTCAAAGAGATCACCGACCGCTTGGAGCAGGGGGTCGCAGATTTGTTTGACAGCGACCGATACAAAGAGTATCTCCGGGTGATGTCCCGGTTCCACCGCTACAGTTTCAACAACACTCTGCTGATTGCCATGCAGTGTCCGGGGGCCACCAGGCTGGCTGGACTCCAGAGTTGGAAGAAGTTCGGGCGGCACGTTAAGAAAGGCGAGAAGGGCATCAAGGTGATTGCGCCCACGCCTTTCAAGAAAACTGTGGAGGAAGATGGAGAGGAAAAGGAGGTCGTGGTGCCGCGCTACAAGGTGGTATCCACATATGATGTGAGCCAAACCGAGGGAAAGCCTCTGCCGGAGATCGCCAGCACCCTCACCGGCAGCGTGGATAGCTAAGGTGTGCCGTTGGGGGTGCGGGTAAAGGAACATGGAAAAAGCGAACGCTGCCCTGTAATGGGGCGGATAGGGATTGAATCGTAAAATATTCGACAACATTATCCCACGCGAAAGCGGGCAGACTTCCATGCGGTCTTTCTTTACAAGAGAACTTACAGAATTTTCGAAAGGAGAAAAGCAAATGGACAGGAAACTGTGTGCATCTCTTGACGGCGCTGGCCCGTGGTCTGAAATCGATTGAGACTATGCGGAATCTGCCGTTAGAAAACTGCAAGCACGTATTGTAAAGGCTCAAAAGGAAGGCAGGACCGGCAGGGTGAAAGCCTTGCAGCGACTACTGACCACATCCTTTTTCGCCAAAGCTCTGGCGGTGAAAAGGGTGACGGAAAGCACAGGAAAACGAACTGCCGGGGTAGACAGTGAAATATGGTCTACACCCAAAATGAAGTATGAAGCAATTTTCAGACTGACGCAAAAAGGTTACCATGGCTGATTCGCAAGCTGAATCCCATGATTCGCGGCTGGGTCAATTACCAGCGGTTCAATGTGTCTGCTGTGGCGTTTGAATATGTAGATTATCAAGTGTTCAAATGTCTGTGGGCTTGGTGCAGGCGCAGGCATCCAAAGAAAAGCAAGACATGGATAGCCACAAAATATTTCCACCGTATCGGCAACCGCAGCTGGACATTTTCCGTTCCTACAAAGCAGAAAATGAGCAATAGGGAAACTCTCTATATCCGGCTGATATATGCAACAGATACGGATATTATCCGCTTTACAAAAATCCGCAACCGTTCCAATCCATTCGATGCGGATGACCAAGAATATTTTGAAAAACGCAACACCGAGAAAATGCGCAATAGTCTGAAGGGCAGAAAGATATTGGCGAAACTCTTCCGCCAGCAGAAAGGTTTGTGTCCTGTTTGCGGAAAGAAAATCACCGTGGACACGGGATTCCAGGTTTACGACGATAAAGAAAATCGCCAAAACCCCAAGCAAATGCTTCATCCGGAATGCTATAGAAAGGTTCGTAAAAATGATGTTTCCTTTGAGCCGGTTCCCGAAGGGGAGCTTTGAAAGGCTTGAGCCGTATGAGGGGAAACTCTCATGTACGGTTCTTAGGGGAGGCTCCGGCAGTAATGCCGGGGTCTTACCCGACCAAATCCTGTGCTTCGATACAGAGATAGATGCCGAGCGGTTTTGCAACGAGAAGTGTGCCGTGTTCGTTATTTTACCGGAGGAAAACCCTAATTCGTTTTTTATGATTTCGCTGATCATCCAGCAGCTCTACCGGGAGATTCTTTCTGTTGCCGATGAAAACGGCGGCAAGCTGAAAAACAGGTGTATTTTCTTCTGCGACGAGTACGGCACCAGTGCGACACGTTTCTAAGTGAAAAGCTTAGACACAGGTTTAATTGAGCAGAAAATTGAAAGGAGTTTCTATGAAGGACTTGTAGAACTGATATCCCGATAGGTGGAATGAAGGAGTAACGCCCCCAAACGCCTACCTTGAAACTGCGACAGGCGGGGAGCCGTGCAATAGGCGCTCTGTCTGAGAGCTCGCAAAGTCGGCAGAAGTTTGTCCAAACAGGGCTGTTGTAATTTAGCCGCTGTGGAAACCGGCCTGGAGACAGGCTGTGCAGATGATATGCCGGAGGTCTATAAAATACCCATGGTGAGAATGTCTTTTAAGACTGACGAAACCCCGAATGAACGGCTCTAGACGTATGGGCGGCAGAAATGCCGCTGCCGTATAATTGCGGTGTATGTGAGGGTGAGTAAAATTTCGTACTATGAAAGTCCTTACACTATTACAGGTAGTGTCCAGCATACAGGGCCAAAGGGCAGCCTAAAGGTATATGTACAGATAGGGATATCGGAACGTGGAAAGGCCGGAGCATGGAGCGGATTGCACCGCTGTGAAATGCTGGCAGGGAATCCATAACCTGCCTTTGTCCGGTTGAGAGTGATGCCACAGTACCTGTGAAGCGGCGATAACAAGCCGTGGAGGGATAGGCATTAGTCGTATTATGTGAACAAAATAAAGTTCGATTCATTTCATAGGTTCGAGTAAGACTAAGAAAAGCCGACTTCCCTTTGGAGGTGTTGGCTGACTATGGCAACAAACAAAAAACCGAAAAAGCAAAAGCTAAGAAACGCGGAATATTATGACCTTCAATCTGTGTTCGACAGACTGTATTCAGAAAGCAAAGGTGGCAAGGTGTTTACTAAAATTATGCCGCTGGTACTTTCCGAAAACAACATCCGTCTTGCTTACCGCAACTTGAAAAAGAACAGCGGGTGCAAGACAGCGGGGACAGATAAAAAGACCATCAAAGACCTTGAAACGTGGAAAGAGCCCGACCTGATACACTATGTGCGCAAACGCCTGGAATGGTATGTCCCCCAGCCTGTTCGTCGGGTGGAAATACCCAAAGATAACGGCAAAACACGTCCGCTGGGTATACCCACCATCATGGACAGGCTGATACAGCAATGCTTCCTGCAAGTGCTGGAGCCCATATGTGAAGCAAAATTCCATGACCGCAGTTTTGGGTTTCGCCCGAACCGCAGCCAGGAAAACGCGGTTGCGGTAGCTTATTCTCTAGCCCAGCGCCAGGGCTTGCATTTTGTTGTAGACCTTGATATTAAAGGGTTCTTTGACAATGTGAGCCACGGCAAGCTGCTCCGGCAGATGTGGATGTTGGGTATCCGGGACAAAAAGCTTCTATCCATTATTTCCTCTATGCTGAAAGCGGAAGTAGCTGGAATAGGCTTCCCGGAAAAAGGTACCCCGCAAGGCGGAGTGATTTCCCCTTTGCTCTCCAATATCGTGCTCAACGAATTGGATTGTGTGGATAATACTTCAGCTTCGCTGAAGTATACAGCCAATGGGAAAATATGCCCATGCGCAAAAACTACACCCACATTCGAAGCGATAACGGCGTAGCGGATAAGGGATATGTATACCATGTTTTAAGGGAAAAGACCAATTTGAAAGAGTGCTACGGTTTGCGTTATGCAGACGATTTCCGTATTTTCTGCCGGAAACGGCAGGATGCGGAAAGGCTGTTTATTGCCACGCAGAAATGGCTCAAAGAGAGGTTAGGGCTGGATATCAGCCCGGAGAAATCCCAAATCGTCAATTTGAAACGGCGCTATTCAGAGTTTCTCGGCTTCAAAATAAAGGTCTGCAAAAAGGGCGAAAAGAACGGCAAGCCCAAGTATACGGTGGTCTCCCATGTTTCGGATAAGCGCAAAGAGAAAATCAAAAAGCGTGCCGCTGAAATGGTAGGAAAAATCAAGTTCCCCGCAGATAAGTTTGAGGAACACAAATTCATTATGGACTACAATTCCTATGTGATGGGAGTTCATAATTATTATCGCATAGCGACCCATGTAAGTCAAGATTTTGCGGAAATCGGCTTTCCGGTCAAACGGACTATGAAATGCAGATTAGGTCAGAGATTAAAGCGTAAGGGGAATACATTACCCCCATTTGTTCAGCAAATGTATGGTAAGAGCAAACAGCTCCGCTACATCAGAGGGCTGTTTGTCCTGCCGATATCCTTTGTCCAGACAAGGCCGCCAAAACACAGGCCCCGGGATTGGTGCGTGTATACACCAGAGGGCCGGGCGGCAGTCCATAAAGCGTTGGAGAAAATCAATATCCCCATCCTGCATTATTTGATGGAACATCCTGTAAGGAATGAGAGCATTGAGTACAATGATAACCGTCTAGCGCTCTATTGCGCCCAGCAGGGAAAGTGCGCTATAACGGGCAAGCCCCTTGAAATTGGCGATATTCATTGCCACCATTAAGTTCGTAGGGTTGATGGCGGCAATGACAGTTACTCAAATCTTATTCTAGTTTGCAGGGATGCACACATCTTGCTCCATGCCATGTGGGAATCTACTATAGAACACTATGTGGAAAAGCTGGCTCTAAACGCAAAGCAAAAGGATAAGCTGAACAGATTAAGAAAGCGTTTGAATCTTGATCCAATCTAAAAACTTGGTTGTTGAAAAATCGATACTTTATAGAAATTCCATGATACGATGGAACGCCGGATGAGCGGAAACGCTCATGTCCGGTGTGAAGCGGGGGAAAATCCGGAAATGATTTCAAAGGATTACCTATCGCTATTTCCAAAAATTGAATCCGCTGAAATGATGTTCTCCGCATCCCGCTCCCGCCGCCTGAGCATTGTGCCGGTCATTCAATCCCTGGGGCAGCTTGAGAAGAACTACGGCAAGGAGGGCGCGGAAATCATAATCGATAATACCCAGTTAACCATCTTCGGCGGCTTTGCGCCTAACAGCGAAACCGCCCAGGTGTTGAGCAAATTTCTGGGCAGCAGGACGGCGCTCTCTGGTTCCGTCAGCCGTGGAAAGAAAGACCCCAGCCAGTCTCTCCAGATGATCGAGCGCCCACTCATGACAGCGGACGAGTTAAAGTCTATGCCCAAGGGACAATTCATCGTGATGAAAACCGGCACAAATCCCATGAAGGTCAAACTGAAACTTTTCTTTAAGTGGGGCATTGCGTTCGGGAAACCGTACCAGGTGCCGGATCAGGGCAGCAGGCCGGTTCGGTATGCCAGCAGGCAGGCGCTGATGGAGGCCATTCATGAGGCGTTCCCCCGTCTGCGTCCCAGATCGCGGCCAGCGGCGATTCCACAGGAGCAGCCCGCCAAAGTGATTACAGAGCGAAAGGATGCTGACAATGGGTAGGCTGGAAAATATTTATCGGAGCGATTTGCCCAAGCGTGCAGTCCTTGTGTATATGTACCTGTCAGACCGGTCGGGGAAGGAGGGGCAGTGTTTTCCCTCTGTCCCCACCATAGCCCGGCAGACGAAACTATCAGAGGCTACTGTACACCGGGCGATTAAGGACTTGGAGAAAGGAGGTTTCCTCTATGTCACAGGCCGTCAGCGGCCCAATGGCGCGGATTCCTCGAATCTCTATACATTGACGGATGCTGAACCGGGGTGGTGATTTTGAAAAAAACACTCACAAGGGAGTACTCCGGGTTTTCGCTGACACCGGGAGGGTCTCATAGTGACAGCCTGCAAATAAAAAGTCAAGCCCCCTAAGCCAAAAAATGAAAGAAAGTGGATGGAAAAAGTGAACACAGCAAACAGACTGCCGCCCAAAAGCGGCAGTCAGGAAGAAAAGATTGTTTCTGTCAGTCCGTCAAAGGCTCGTCCCAAAGACCTTTCTCTTTAAGAGAATCCCTGACCCTGCCATAGTAAATACGCAGGAACTTGGTGCCTCCGGCGGTCATGTAGACGTAGAACGGTTTGCCCTCAGAACGCTTCTTGTCCAGGAATTGGTACACAGGATCGTCAACGGGTTTCAGTTGAAGCAGAATGGACATGATGACAAACAAAGTCTTGCGCAGGTGAGGAGAACCGCGTTTGCCGATTCTGCCCTTATTGGACTCTTTGGAGCCTGAATCGTTTCTGCCCGGGTCGATGCCTGCAAAAGCTACCAGAGAACTCTTTTGTGCAAAGCGGCGCACATCGCCAATCTCCGCCATGAGCTGGGGGCCGGCAGAAAGGCCGACGCCGGTCATGGCCATGACGGCCTCATACTCAGGGAGCTGGGATGCCAACCGGTTCATTTCAGCACGGAATACTTCGGCAGTATGAGAGATAGTGTTAAGCTGAGTTATAGCCTCTCTCACCAGCAGCTTCGTGGTATCCGACTTTGGAACCAGAGGAAACAACGTCCGGACATTCTCGTGAATCTCAGCGGCT
Source organism: Acutalibacter intestini (assembly GCF_034334985.1). Classification (NCBI taxonomy): domain Bacteria; kingdom Bacillati; phylum Bacillota; class Clostridia; order Eubacteriales; family Acutalibacteraceae; genus Acutalibacter; species Acutalibacter intestini. Next base: position 19,090 of record NZ_JAWXXL010000012.1, read on the forward strand.
TTTGCCGCACTGAAATTGTAGCCATGGCGCTTGCACCACTTCTGGTATTTCACGGTAAAAGCGTTCAGGCTGAGCTTTGCGACACAGTCCACGTGCCAGAAAGCTTGGGCAAAATCTACCCACTTCTGGCTGCCGTCCGGTCGCACAGGGCTGCTGAACAGAGAGCGCACACCGGGGTAGGACTGCTCCATCAGGGCAATCAGATTGTTGGAACAGGCTATACGGTTCTTGCTGGCCAGATGGAACTGGCGGTTAAGGGTTTTGAGTTGGTAACGTATGGTATCCATAGGTGTATATTGCCGCAGTTCCTCCCAATTGTCAAGGGTGTATCTGGCAATTTTCTTGGCGTCCGCCTTGTCGGTTTTGACGCTGCGAAGAGAATTGTCGCCATAGTTCCTGATCAGCAGGGGATTGACCGCTGAGACCCACAGGCCGCTTTCGTGCAGTACATTGGCGATAGATTCATAAAAATTGCCGGTGTGCTCCATAACTACCCTGACTTCACCGTCCAGGGCTCTCAACTTCTCTAAGAGGCTGGCAAATCCCTGGCTGTTGTGCGTCACATTGAACGGGCGGATCACAATATCCGTCTTTGACCGGAGCACCGCCACGGTGCTCCACCCATTTGAAACATCCACTCCCACAGCATACATTTTGGATTCCTCCTGATACCTTGATTACAACGGTAATCCATCCTTTTCTCATCACCGATTCCATCTGTTTGCTGACCCGAGCGGCTGCTCTACCTGCACAAATCGAACGCTGCGAATGGGGGGATGGCTGACGGACTTTCCAACGAGCGCTTCGCTCTTGGAGTTGAAAGTCAGACCATTGCCCCTCCATTCTAACAGCTTTGGCATGAGATGTCCCAAGCCTGTGGCTGGCTGCCACATATATGGGGCAAATATATTGTAACAGGAGTTGATTTTCACCCACAAACGCTCTCAGAAGTCCCTGATAGACTCTATCAACCGCAAGCTCTCCGGCTGGGCCTCCTATCACCGCTACTCTAACGCTAGGGCCGCGTTCCGGGAGATTGATGAACTGGTGGAGGGCTGCCTCTGGAAAGCAGCTTTGGTCCGGCATCCTCGAATGAACCCGCCGAAACTACGGGCAAAATACTGGTACACAGATTCTCAGGGCAGGAGAGCTTATACTCTGCCTAATAACAAAAGTGTGCGTGTCCGGCGTTTGTCAGAGGTGCTGTTGGTGGCTTGCTATGAGAAAGTCCTGCTAAACAAGAATCCCTATATGGACGTGGAATATTTTCAGCGCCGCCACGAGAGAAAAAACGTCATCGGAGCAACGGGTAAGTATCAGGATGTTTGGAAACGGCAGAGAGGCCGGTGCTATTACTGCGGTAGGCCGATCCTGCTGGACCAACTCAGAGATGTGGTGCAGCTTGACCTTGCCTTACCCGATGTACCCTCTAATCTTGCGTATGTCCATGAGATGTGCAAAGCGAACGAGCTGTCCGTGGCGGAAGTTTTAGGTGATGTGAGCGTGTATACCCACAGGGAGCTGTTGGACGGAGCCCAGGAGATTGCCACTTCCCAGGGCCCGCAGGCAAGGGAAAAGCTGGCAGGCCCCCTGCGGGATAACTGGCTGTTTATGCCGCTCAAAAAGTGGTTTGCCAAAAGAACCGAGGCGTCAATCACACTTACATTTAAGGAAATAGAGCGCATTTTGGGCCGGAAACTTTCACCGTCCGTAAGAGAATACCCCTCCCGCTGGTACACCCGGCCCGACCAGAACGCCATGGCGGAGGCTTGGGTGACAGAGGGCTATACATTAACATTGGGTGACTTGGATTTGAAACGTGAGAAAGTGACCTTCCGCAGAGCAGAGGAAGGTATGTCCCACGCAAAACTTCCAACCTGGCTGACTGTGGGAAGAATCCCGGATGAGGTTGCGGCGGAGATAGAGGGGTTCTTTGCATATATAAAGAAAAAGTATGGGCTGTAAAAAAGGGCGCCGCAAAAATTGCGGCGTCCTCCCATTTTTCATCCTCCGTCAGTTACCGCCATTCCCCCCGGCGCATCCTCTTAACGCAGATCTCCTCCATATAAAACTCTTCCACCCGCGCAATCAGGTAGCCGATCCCCGCGCCCACGGCCATAAACCCAAGGCTGCAAAAGAGTGCGACCGTCTGCATTATAACCAGCCGGTTTCCTCTCTCAAACTGCTCCCCAAATCGCTCCAGGGCCGGGAAGGAGCGGCCGAAATCGTGGCCGTAATACCACAGGTCCGTGATCTGCTCCGGCGGCAGCAGGGACGAGGGCAGGCTGACAAAGTGTAAAATTACCGCGATTCCTCCAAGGAGCACAATGCTGACGCCAACGCTCATGGGCCACATCCGGGGATACTTTTTGGGGAGCTGGTTCTCATACCAAGCATAGCCCCACATCCAGAACAGGATGACAAATATCATGAGCAGCAGGCCCGTGCAGATGAAATTGCCCTGGAACTGCTCCATAGCTGACAAGCTATAGATCCTGGCCCCGGAAAGCTCCGGCACAAGGCTCTTGGCCCGGCCCTCCATGAAGGGCTGCTGGTCAGATTCCACGGACAGCAGTAGGGCGTTGCCGTCCTGGGCCACGATCTCCACGCCGCTGGGGAGATGATCTAGCTCCGGCGCGTCCTCCGGGAACACGGCAAGCCACTGATCGGCGGCTTTGTCCCCGCCCCGGATTACCTCCACCAGCTCGCCATCGGTCAGCGTTTTTGAGGCATACTGGACATACTCTCCCCAGCCGCCATTGTCTAGGAGTACATTGTCCTCGTCCATAGAGAACCCCTGTACCTCCCGGACCCGCACCCCAGCCTCCCAGCCGGTACCCTCATAAATCTCGTAAAGGTGCATCCCACCTTCGCTGTCCGGTTGCAGGCAGTCAAGAGGCAGCTTTGCCGGGGAACCTGAGCTGTAGCTGTTTTCGGCACTCACAGTGGTGACCTGCGGGGTCATCAGCTCCTGGTTTTTAACAGCGAAGAGGGTGCAGGCGGCAATCAGCCAGAAAACCAGGGCCGACACCCACAGGGCTTTCTGCTTTAGTGTGGTAGGTTTCCAGGGCGGCCGGTCACTAAACAAATACCTCTCATACGGGTCGTTTTTTTCTTTCTTCATCATTTCACCTCCGCCAAGACGATGCCCTCCACCAGTTCCCGGTTAAAATAGGTAAACAGGAACAGGGGAGGCAGTACTACCAGAATGCAGCAGACCAGTTGTAGAGTCGGGTCAGCGGGCGGCACATATGCCAGCGCCACCGAGAGGGGGTAGCGCAGAAAGTCCTTAATGTAGGCGATGGGCTGTTCTACCATGTTCCAGCCGTCCAGAAAGGAGAGCAAAGTCACGCAGACCAGCCCGCTGGTGTTCATGGGCAAGATGATTTTTGTCAGCAGACGGAACAGCCCGCAGCCGTCCAACTTGGCGGCGTCAATGATGTCGTCGCTCACCGACTTGAAACTCTGGGTCAGGATGAAGGTGCCCAGAGGTACGAAGATGGACGGAAGAATTAGAGCGGAGTAGGTATCCAGCAGGCCCAATTTGTCCAGCATGATGTAGTTGGGGGCCAAGGTAACCTGCAGGGGCAGGACCATAAGAATCATGAGCACAAACAGGATGGCGTCCCGCCCCTTGAACTCACACTTGGCAAACCCGTAGCCCGCCAGTACAGATACCACAAGCTGTCCCGCCGCGATGCACAGGCAGATGCCCATGCTTTTCCAGAACCGCAGCAGGTATTGGGGCGAACCCAGGAACACATCGTAATAATAGTCAAATGTGATGCCGCCGCCAGCAGGCAAAAAGCTGAGAATCAGCACATAGCAGAAGGGGGCGATGGAGATAACCGCCAGCAGAATGGCAAACACCTCACCCGGTTTGATTGCTTTTCTCATGCCCGGAACGCCTCCTTCCTGCGGACGAACCCGTAGAACACCGCGAACACCACCAGAACCACAACCAAGAGCAGCACCGAGGCCACGGACAGCTTAGCGTAATTCAGATTCTCAAAGCTGTTGTTTAAGAAATGCTGGAGCATGTAGATGTTCTCGTTGGGATGGGTACCGCCGATGAGGAAAATCTCTCGAAAACACTTGAAGGCGTTGATCAGCGAGAAGATGATGGCAAAGAACACCGAGTACCACATCTGCGGCGTGGTGATGTAGAAGAACTTCTGCCAACTGGATGCCCCGTCCAGATCGGCGGCGGAGTACTGCTCCTCCGGGATGGTGACAAGCCCGGCCAGCAGCAGAATCACACTGTAGCCGGTGTTTTTCCATAGGTACAGGAGCAGTACCACGCCGAAAGCCGCAGGCCCGCCCAGCCAGTCCACCAGGGGCAGGCCCAGGGCATCGGCCACGCTTGGCACCAAGCCGGAATCGGCAAAGAGCAGCTCCACCAGAATGACCGCGCCCACAACCGGCATGATGTAGGGAAACAGGAACACAGATTTGAGCAGTTTGTGCTTGTTAGCATGTTTCTGCATGAGCAGGGCGATGGCGTAGGCCAGCACCATGATGAGGGGCAGAGCTGCAGCTAAAAAGCGCATGGTGTTGCCGAATGCCAACTGGAGCATGCGGTTTGAGGCCACATCCTGGTAGTTGATAAAGCCGATAAAATTACTGGCCCCACCGCTGCCGGTGGACATGGAGTACTGCACCACCAGCACGAAGGGAATGCCATAGAACAGCAGGCAGCCGATTAAGAGTGGGCTGATTAGCAGCCAGCCTTGCAGAGTTTCTCGTTTCTTTTTCATATGGCTACACCTATATTTTAGCTTTCTGCCAATTCCATATTCATTCGCATATATGCGTCATGAATCATTGTTTCCTTCGATTTGGAGGTTGATGTGGTCAAGTCAATATACAGTTGCTGTAATTCTCTTTCTAAAGGTGTAGCAAATTCAGAGAACGTGATATTATCCCTGACCGCACAGAACTCATTATAGAGGGGGTCGGGCATTGTCCATTCCTTGTTATTGCCCGTACTGACAGAGGTTCCCTGCGTCATCAGTCCATCCAAAGTGGGTACTGCATTATCATATGTCATAAATGCATATAGTTTTGACCTTTGACACTCTTCTCCAAGCAAATAATCCACCACGGAAAACGCTGCTTCTGGGTTCTCGGCATTGGCATTGATTCCCACAAAACTTGTGACAGTTGCCATATATCCTCCATTGCGCGAATAGAGGGGAACTAAAGTAAATGAATCATCATTCTTGAATGCCTCATTATAGTCATTCAATTTAAAAGAATCCAGAACCTTCAAGTTGAAGCGGAAATGGGGAATAGTATTATCGTTGTCCAGCGTTTGATGATTTGTTATTTTTTCACAAAATCGAGTCAAATCTTCTTCTGAGAAAGCTAGCTTGTCATTCTCAAAGTCGGCAAGCGGCGCCAACGCACTCCCCATAAGAGTAGATGTGTCTGATACCGCGGCAACACCCAGCGCAGTATCCTGAAAAAACATATCATCCCATTTCATTTCTTTTGACAAAGCGCTTTTCACATCACTTTTTCGAAAAAGTGTGGTCGGGACAGTGTACGTCATTGGCAACAACATTTGTCCCTTCTCTGTTCTCCCCGCTTTCATAACAACCTGCGTCAGCTTATCCCATTCCATGTGTTTTGCCGTCTTAATATAATTATCTAGTGGCAAAAACATATTTCGTTTCATGGCCTGTTGGGGAAACCGAAAGATTGGCTCAACATAATGCACTTGAAAATTGTTGTCTTTATCAAAATGAAAACCAATACCACTGAGACATACAAAAACATCTGGTCCTCCACCTGCCATGATCTCTGTCCGCAAATTCGAAAGATATATGTCACGCTCTTCGCCACATTTCGGAGGGAATTCTAGCTGAATATTCTCCGATCCTCCAGCATCTTTTATCGCAGCAACAAGCCCAATGGTTTTTTCTCCTCCAGCTGAAGGAACAGCCTTATATTTTCTTAATTCGTCTTCAACATCAAGATACAAGCTACTACCGAATTCTACATCAACAAGAACCCGGAGAGAACGATGATCTTCAACTGGATTGTCCGACATCTGTGAATTGTTGAGGTTTGATTTTTGCCCTAACTCACCACATCCGGCAAATTGGGAGATTAGTAAACAGATGGCAAGAATACTTAATATATACTTTTTCATAAGAATTTGACTCCTCTTGTTAAATAGCACAAACAATAGACTTAGAAAACCTAAGCCTATATTTTAGCTTTCTGCCAACTCCATATTCATTTTCACATAAGATTTATGAATTTCTTTTTCTAGATCAGAACCTTCTTGTTGTAATGATTTATTTAAATTCCACACTTCTTTACATAGACTCGTGCAAAAATCTGCCCCAGAAAGCCCGTCTCTTAAACCTAAAAATTCATGATAATCATTTTCTCGCATATGCCACTTTTTGTGAACAGCACTTACTGGTTTCTCTTCTGTCATCAGTCCTTCCATAATAGGAACAGCATTATCATATGTCATATAAGAGTAAAGAATTGAGCGCTGACACTCCTCGCTCATCAGATAGTCCACCAGAAAGAAAGCATCATCTGGACGGAAGGTATTGGCATTAATACATGTAAAACTGGTGACGATGGCACGATAACCACCTCCTCGAGTATAAATAGGAATATATGTATATTCATTTCCTCGCCCAACTCCAGGTTGTTCTGTATTAATTATTTCATCATTTAAGTCAACTTGCATCCATCCACGAAAATGTGTAGGTGTATTTTCACTTTCTAGGAATTGCCTTTCTTTAAGTCTTGTGAAAAAAAACAATCTCATTTCCTCCTCGGATATTGCTAGTGTATCGTTGTTAATATCGATAAATGGCTCCAAAGCCAAAGCTATATAAGCAGATTCATCTAATACTCCAGCTATCCGCATAGCAATGTTTCCAGAAAGCATTTCTTCCCATGTCATGTTCTGAGAAAGTTCATGCTCCACATCATCTTTAGGAAAAGCTGTGGCTGGAATAGTGTATGTCATTGGCAACAATAGCTGCCCTTGCGCGGTATGTCCGGCTTCCATTATAGTGGAAGTTAATTTGCTCCATTCCATAAATTGTGAGTTGGGAATATAGGTATCAAGTGGTAAAAACATTCCTCTCTTCATAGCCTGCTGTGGAAAAGGGAAAATAGCATCTTCCATAATATATTGGCGAGTGGTACTGTCATATTTGCCTCCGAACCCACTTATACACACAAAAACATCTGGCCCTTTTCCTGCCATAAGTTCTGTTCGAAGACGTGTCAGGTAAAATTCTCGTTCAACGCCACATGAAGGCGGAAACTCGAATGTTATATCCTGGGGGCCGCCGTTCATTTTAATGACAGATTGGAAGTTTCGAGTAATGACATTACCTCTTCCATCTCCTTCTGTAAGGTAATGGTTTAGTTCATCCTTTATGTCCAACGACAGACTACTGCCAAACTCAACATCGATAAGCAGTCGAAGTGGATTAGTATTAGGTACATTTTGTTTACTTCCCTTATTACTACTTTGACACATCTCCTTTGACGCCATAAAAACAATAATTAGTAGCAGGAGTAAAATGAGAATTACTTTTGGGAGAAAAAGACTTTTTTTCATAAAGCAAATCCTTTCACCGGCATTGTAAACACGCAGCTATACCTGATGTTTTTGAACAGGTACAGCTGCGGATATTATTTTACTTTTCCTAATTTTGAATAGCCATTACAATTTACATACGTCGGCTAATTCAATTGGTAGGCCCATCGAATAGCGGTGGTTGCACTTGCTACACCAATATGAATGATCCTCATAGGTCACTTTGTGGGGATGGTGTGTTGATGATTTCTTGCAAATGCGATATTCAGTAGTAATTGAGGTGTTGATAATAATTTCGACAGTGTTGCCACAATAAGCGCAGTGTCCTCCTATTGTATATAATTCTTCAGCTTCGGGCGTTGCAGCCATAGCGGGAATGGCAAAGATACCGATAGTTAGCACCAGAGCCATGAGCAGAGAAACCAGCCTTTTTGTCATAAGTACTACATCCTTTCTTCATCGTCAAGCAAGCGAAACGTACTTGCTTTGCGTTTTATCCCGCGCACCTAAGTACCCGGGGCGGACAGGAGCCGAAACGCTCCCGCAGAGACGCGCCGCAAACTCCTTTCGAACATCGCGTTGGCCAACGCTGGTTGAATGAAAACCGGTCTGCGGTTCGGGTTTCGTTCAACTGCTCAAAGTTTAGCAGGAGAAAAAGAAAATTACAACCCCCTTTGCGCGAAATGACAAAAAACGCGACAGAATGGTATGTCGGTATTTCTGTATCGATTAGAGCGACCACAATATATTGTGGTCGCTCCATATATCCATAGAAGCCCCTCTCCCATAACAGAGAGGGGCTTCTATGGATATATAGGTTGATTATTCGTCGCTTTTTAACAACACCGAGATATGAAACAGCTTTGCTTCCCAGTCATAGTCGTGGTTGATGGAGCCGCCATATTTATCTACAATAGCGTCTACACTTTTAAGCCCAATGCCGTGCTGCTCTTTATCTAACTTGCGGGTCAAGTATCCGTTGCGGCCATCTTCAATAGGAGGTTCATTGCATGGATTTGTCAGGGAAAGAAACAGATCGGTTCCCGCCGGGCTGTCAACTCTCAGCGCCACATAGGGCTTTGGGGCGCCCTGAGCAGCGTCCACGGCGTTTTCAAGTAAATTGCCGAACAGCGAGGTGATATCGTTTGGAGCAAGAAAATCATACTCCTTATCCCGCACATCCACCTGGAAGTCTATTTCCTTTTCACGGCATATCTCACCATAATGGGACAGTACCACGTTTAGCATAGGATTATCGCAATAGCGTACTTTGTTTTGCAGCGCTGGCAACTCCTTCATCCTGTTAACATAGTCTACCACAGAATCCGTCCCTTGCTCCTGGGCAAGCCCTTTTATTGCGGTTAGGTGCCTTCGGATGTCGTGGATCAGCACTCTCTGCCCATTGTATTTTTCCTCCAGAACTCTGAAATAAGTTTCTTTGGCTTCATCCTTTTGTTTCTCCATCTGCAGGGCAAGGTACTGTTGGCTGACTCTTTGACTATATTGATACCCTGCAAATAGCAATATGTTTGCAAAAAGCAGAATAAGCGAGCTTATGAGCATCAGGTTTTCAATGTGCAGCGGGAGGTGGACGGCCATCCCAGTATAGAACATCACCACTATAACGCATATCGTGGCAAGAGAAAAAAAGGAAAAGAAAAGCGAGACTGCGCCAACATCTCCTTGGCCGGGGTTAGACTTTTTTGCAATAAGAAGACACAGCTTTGTAGCTAAAAAATAAAGGAGCTTACTGCACACAGCAAGAATCATCAAAGTAGAGGCGTTGGTTTGATAATGGTCATAATTGCCTAAGCTAGATCCCAAGATTAAAACAATGACAAATTCCAATCCGATTGAGAAACACGTCAATAGTCCGGCGTGAAAAAGTCCAGATTTCCAAGAGCAGGAATGGAGCCGGTAAAGAAGCGCAAAGTTTATAAGAGTAAACATCAAGGTGTTGACCCAAACATACGCAAAATTAAATATTAGAAAAGCAATGCCATACCCAAGTATGTGAGCGAGAACGCTTATCCAAAGGGAATATCTCCTTTTGTACAGCCCCGAAAAGTAGCTCCATGCCGTAATGCCCTCTGCTATGTATATGCAAAAATAGACAATCCTCATATCCATTATGACATCGCCTCCAGGAACAGAAGATATGCGTCTTTGAGCTCCTGATACTTGCGCCGGGCTAAGAAAGACTCCCAAATTCTCCCATCCGGCGTTTTAAGCTGGATAGAATCGTGGGTATATGACAAAATGTATTTAAAGTTTATTATGTAACTTCGGTGTGGCCGGTAAAAGCTCTTATACTTTAAAAGCCTGTCCCAATATTTCGCGTTTTCTACGGACTCCAGAGAGCGGGAAAGCGTATGGACCCATACCTTACGGTCCTCATTCTCAATCATGACGATCTCCTCCGATGAGCAAATAACAGTCTCTTCTTTCGTTTCTATGCTTATTTTCTCCGCGTCCATACTGATTTGATACAGAGCCTCCTTCATGTTTCGGAACAGGCGCGCCTTGTCAATGGGTTTAGAGAGATAGCGGAACACATGAAATTTCATAGCGTCATCCAAATAGTCAGGAAAAGAGGTGACAATAAATATCCTCACATTGGGATTCATCTCTTTTAAAAGCGCTCCCGTGAAGATGCCATTTCGTCCGGGCATCTCCACATCAAGAAAGACAATGTCGGCCGGCGCAACAGACGGAGCAGCCTCAGAAACCAGCAAGTCATCGCCGCTGCTGTAAACAGTGTAGTCGGGCTGGTTAAGATGAGCGGAGTGAAAGTACTCGCGCAAATACTTTTTCAGCAGCTTTAACACCTGTTCATCGTCATCGCAAAGAACGATCCTCATATAACCACCCCAGTACTGTGTGATAATAAAGTGATTATATCATGTCATCCCAGGAATGTCATCCATTTTCTGGATTTCGCTTTCTCAGCAGCTCAATAATACCGGCTGCTAACTCCTGGTCTTCCCGTGTGCATTGATTAAGGCCATCTACAACACCCTTGGGGATATTGTTTGCCCGCAGAGTTCCTCCTAACAGATAATCTGGGTTCACTTTTAGCTCAACGCAAAGTTTGATGAACACATCAAAGCTGATACGGTCCTTTGCGTGTTCAATGCCTGACAGATGCTGTTGTGAGATACCAAGCCGCTCGGCTAGATCAGCTTGTTTTATCTTATTTTTCCTACGGCGATGCGCTACTCTGCGTCCAAACAATGCTGCGTTAAATATAGTTATTTCATTAAGACCGTCTATGAGTTCTTCCTCCACAATATGTTGTGTGTATCTTACCACACAAATAAAACAAAAGAGAATCAAGTATAGGCGCTAATATCGTCTCTATATTAAAAACTGGAATTTTTCCCTTAAAAATATAATAACACAAAGGAGAAAATCGCTATGGAAAACACAAAGACTATGACCGTCCAACTGCCCGAGGAAACCTATCAGCGCATGAAAGCCTACCTCAAGCGGCACAAGGTCAAGCAGAAGGATTTTGTCGTCGGGCTGGTACAGGCGGAGGTGGAAAAAGATGACAGCACCGTGCCGGAAGGCGGCAATGAGTAGGCGAAAACAGTTGCTTTTTTCGCAAGATTCGGGTATAATGTACTTAAAGGAAGAGCGCTTTTAAGTACTTGGATTTTTATCATAATATAAAGAGGTGATTCCCATGAGCATAAGCATAGATGATATTTCTCTCGCCAACGACCTGGTGTTTTCAGAGGTCATGCGCCGGCCAGAGAACGTCAAGCCGTTTCTTGAAGCGGTGCTTGAGAAGAAAGTTGCGGAGATCACCTATATCGAGCGTTAGCAGGACATGAAGGACGGCGTCAACCTGCATGGCGTCCGGCTGGATGTGGCTCTGGCAGATGCTGACGAAACGCGGTATGATATCGAGATGCAGACCGGCCACGCCTATGATTTGGAGCGGCGCATCCGATTCTACCAAAGCAGTATTGACAGAAGGACCCTGGAACCGGCTGAGAGCTACCGGCAGCTCAGAGAAAGCTACATTATTTTCGTCTGCACGGACGATTATTATGGTCGGGGACTGGCGCTTTATAAGCGTAAATCTGTGATTGATGGCGCTGAGGACTTGACGTATGAGGACGGCTCACATGCCTACATTCTGAACGCCGCGTTCACGGTCCAGAACATGAATGAACCGGCGCTGGAGTTTTTGCGGTATGTCAACGCCAGGTACCGCAGGCTGGCCATTGACATTTCCGGTTCAGACTACTTGACACAGATTGACCGGGCGGTGGAGGATATCAAATCCGACAAGGGAAAGGTGGAGAAACTTATGACCCTGGCGGCGAAGCTGAAGGATGAACGGTGGATTGGGCGGCAAGAGGGAGCACATGATGCCCATGTTGGCATGGTAAAAAAGTTACTGGCGCGGGATATGTCTTTGGAAGAAATTGCTGACATTTGTAGCCTTGATTTGGACGAAGTCAAAAAAATCGCGGAGGGTGAATAGGATATTATCTTCCGTAGCGACCCTTCATAAAAGTGGCATCTTTTAAGTCAGAGTTTGAATGACGGTATTTCAAAAGTCCGGAAAGCCGCATAAATACTGGCTTTTTTAGCCCTCCGATGGCCCCAGGCATCTTTTAAGCATGGTAAGGCCAAGGTTACACATCTTAAAAGATGCCACCCCGAAAATTCCCCGGAACCCCGGGGGATTTTCGCGTTTATAGGGCCAAAAGGGGCCGGCAGGAAATCGCCGGGCACTTGGACAGGCTGGAAATTTCATACTATAAGCCTTGTGGGAACCTTCCATTCGCTGAATCCACGATAGAGTACACTGGGAAAGTCGCCGTAAAGCGTGTCCTGCGGTAAATCCGACAACGCCCGAATCAGGGCCTCTTTAGGGGGCAAGACCGCCATATCATAAAACGCCCCATAGTCCCGGTTTCCCGGCAGCGCAGTGATGGCCTCTGCCGCAGCCGGCAAATCCAAGCTCCGTAAATCCCCCATACAGTGGGTTTCACAGCCAGAGTTGCCCACATATAGCCTGCAATCCTGATGCAGCGATAGGTATAACTCCTTCTGGTCCTCTGCAAACAAAGCCGGCAAATCCAGTCCATGATTCAGCCGGTCAGCCGCATAGGCGGCCGTGCTCCGCCGCGCTTTTTCCAAAATTTCAGATTCATCCTGACCCCATTCCGCCAGATAGGGCCGCAGGCGCTCTAAATCCCCCAGTGAGGCGCGGTATGGCTCAAAGTATGGCATATTCCGGTGGGGAGTGTAAATGGGGATGGCAAAATAGACAAAATTGGGCTGGAGTCGTTTGAGAAAAGCGGAGATACGGTCCGCGTCCTCTGGGAAGAAGCGGTTCAGCATAAGAGAGACATTTAGCTCCGCATCCTCTGATTTGAGGAACTCCCCAGCCTTGGCCGCGGCTTCGTAAGAGCCGATTCGACGAGTAATCTCATCATGATGGGATGAAGCCCCATGAATGGTAATGCCGAACTCCCGGTAACCGCGGTCCAAATAGGCACGAATCACTTGACGGCGGTCTTCCCGGTGCATCAATCCCATTCCAGTGGTCATGCCGTGGTGATAATTTTGTATATGGACTGTCTGCGAGGCCGCGGAAAGAATCTGGTCAATCTGCGGGTGGTTCATAGGCTCATGATCTAGAGTAAAGCTGACCTCATCCGTGCAGTAAGCGGCAAGAGCGTCCAGCTTTTCTATACACATCAGCGCGTCCTCCACCGGCATGATAGGGCCGGGCCCGCCATTAACATAACAGTGGCGGCAGCGGGTATTGCACCCGGCCACCAGAAAATCAATGTTTATCATGTTGGCCATCCTCCTGTTTGCATAAAAGCATCCCCATCCAATATTATATCATTTTCGCTTTTTCCGCAAGTCCTGGGAAAAGTAATACTGCGTTCATCCACAAGTATTATTACAATCGGTCGATTGCTGACGGGGATACTTTGAAGCTCATTCGGGAGGGAATCACGACCAAGTACAGGAATAAAGCTCCAGTCGATGCTGGAAGAGCTAAAAACGCCGGAGGGTTCTTTTAAAAAGAGGAATATTTATGCGCATCCGCAAGGCCGCCGGCGCTTGAAATCCATCCCGTGATTTTCGATGTTCTTATGGGGATAAAGGTTGCTGTTGACCAGAAGGTGCTGAAAAATCAGTGTATGATGGACAACCACGCTTACTTTACTCGTGAAATCCTGCCAGGAGATCATTCAGCGTTGCCACAGTAGAGGAGTACCGCCCACTGCAAGTCAGGTAAAGTTCATAGAAGGCTGTATTTTCAGTGAATCCTTCGCAGAAGGACATGGACAGCATAATGCCAACCGAACCCATTACCATCCGAACAAAAAGGAGGACCGACGATCTGAACGCCATCTGTGCCAGCTTTGGCCTGGGTGGTTCTCCGGGGGGATACAAAATTATCACACAGGTATTCCTGTATAAGTACTTCCGCGATAAGTTTACCTACCAGGCCCAAAAGGTGGAGCCTTCCTTGTCAGGGGCCGCCAATATGCAGGAAACTCTTAAACGCGATGCCCGGCAATTCATATGAAATGCTTTTGATGGTGGTAGGCGGCAAGAGACCAATATACCACTGGAAATCCATCATGTCAACCAAGTGGAGGACCTTATCGGTTTCGGATTTACGATGCAGTTTTCAGTGCATTTAGTACAATTTTATCGGCCCATATCGTACTTGGTCGTGTAATAGAAGCTTTTGGTCTCCAGCGGCGAAGAGGCGGATGCGTTCCCCTTTGGCCCCGCCAGATTCTCCCCTTGCCAATCCCACGGGAGAGATGTATAATAAAGCATATACTGCCTTTGGGACCAAAGGTCCCAGGAAAGCGTGAAAAGAGGGATTCCGTTTGAATAGAGAATTTTTAAAAGATCTGCTGGCCACACCATCGGTCAGCGGCTATGAAGAGGCCATCCAAGAAAAAGCCCTGGCCTATGGCAAAACCTTTGCACACACACAGTTTACAGATCCCAGCGGCAACGCGGTCTCTGTGGTGAACCCAGACGCGGAACGCAAAGTGCTGCTCTGCGGGCACATTGATGAAATCGGTTTTGTGGTGACAAATATTGACGAGTCTGGCCGCCTGCATCTCATGGGCGCTGGGGGCGTCCGGCCCCGGCTATACCTGGGCTCCCCCGTGCAGGTTTGGCATAACGGGAAGCTGGTCAGCGGAGTAATAGCCACCTCCGGCGATTTGCTGGAAAGCAACAAGACCAAGGTCTCTGACCTGCTGGTAGACATTGGCGCCAAGGATAAAGAAGAGGCCCTGCAAGCTGTAGCTGTGGGTGACCCGGTGTGCGCGGACGTGCAGGTGCGGGAGCTCCTGAACCACCACTTTACCTGCCGGGCCCTAGACGACCGCACTGGGGCTTTTGTGGTGCTGGAGGCCGCCAAAAAGGCCGCTGCCAAAGGGGCAAATATAGGCATTTACGCGGCCACTACCGTGGGAGAAGAAACCACGGGCCGGGGCGCGTACTATGCGGCTGCCCGCATTCAGCCAGACTGCGCCATTGCTGTGGACGTAACTTGGGCCAGCGACGCCCCAGGGACCACCCCCAACGACACCGGTGACGTAAAACTGGGCGGCGGGCCCGTGCTGTGCATGGCCTCCTCGGTCAATAAAAAGATGAACGCCCTGCTCCGCCAAGCCGCGGAGGACCTGAGCATTCCCCTCCAATGGGAGATTGCCACGGGCCGCACCGGCACAGACGGCGACACCGTGAACCGGACTGGCCTGGGCATTCCCATGGCCCTGGTGTCCATTCCCCTGCGGTACATGCACAGCTCGGTAGAGGTGGGCAGCTGGCAGGATCTGGAGCAGTGTATTGAACTACTCAGTGAATTTCTGGTACGGCTGGGCCAGGAAGAGGGCTTCGACTTTTGCCCAATACAGCCAGGATCTATAAATGGCCAGTAAAAATCCAGTACACGCGGGGGCCAGAAGCCGCCAAGTCCCTGCCAGGGTTTTGGACTAAGCCTCTGGCACACCGTAAACTGGCCGAGCCGGCCGACGGGGCGCAACGCCCCACAGCCTTGCCGCAGCCAGGGCTCTCTGCCAGCGGTAGCCCTATCAGGATATAAAAAAGTGCGCTTTGCGCGCTAGGGCTTGTTTGAAAAATCGAAAACGTCATCTTTTGGGGCCAGAAGAGGCCACTTTCTACGTCGAAAATCCTCGTCAATCGCCAGAGTGACGTAGTTAGCGCAGCTAACTACAGCGGTTCTTCTCCTTGAAATTGTCCCCTTCTGGCCAAAAATTCGTCATTTCCTCTATTTTCAAACAAGCCCTAGACGGACATTTTCTAAACAAAAGCACCCATAAAAATAGGGCGTTTATTACGGAGCCGCCTTCAGCAAAGCTGCGGGGCGCCGCTTTACGCCCTTGCGCATTCCACGGCGCTAAGCTAAGCGCCTAGTTTTGAAAGGAGGTCCTCATGGAACGCCGCGATAAAATCAACTACTATTTGGACCTGGCCGAAACCGTCTCAAAGCGCTGTACCTGCCTACGCAGGCGCTACGGCGCGGTGATTGTGAAAAACGACGAGGTCATTTCCACCGGCTATGTGGGCGCGCCCCGGGGCCGGGCCAACTGCACGGACCTGGGTTTTTGTCAGCGGGACAAGCTTTCGATCCCCCGGGGCCAGCGCTATGAGCTGTGCCGCAGCCTCCACGCCGAGGCAAACGCCATTATCAGCGCCTCTCGCCGGGACATGATCGACGCCACCCTCTACCTGGTGGGCACCGAGGTGGCTACAGGCCAGTACATTAAAAACGCTGTTTGCTGCGCTATGTGCAAGCGCATGGTGATCAACGGCGGCATAGCCCAGGTGATTGTCCGGGACGACTTAGAACACTACCGGATCATCCAGGTGCGGGACTGGGTGGAAAACGACGACTCCCTTAGTAAGGAGATGGGCTATTGAGGGGCTGGGCCGCAGCGTCCCCAAGCTTGGCCCAAAGGGGACCCGTACCGGCAAAAAAGAGCGGCCGTTATCAGCTGCTAGATACCCTGCGGGGGCTGCTGGTCCTAAACATGATTGCCTACCACGCGCTGTATGATGTAGTGCACATCCTTGGCCGCCCCATTCCCTGGTATACCAGCTGGCCAGGCTATGTATGGCAGCAGGGCATCTGCTGGGGGTTTATTTTTCTCTCGGGCTTTTGCTTTCGGATGTCCCACCACCCGGTACGCCACGGGCTGGTGATTTTGGGCGCGGGCGTGGTTGTCAGCCTAGGTACAGCGCTGTTCATGCCTTCCGAGCTTATCCTCTTTGGGGTGCTGTACCTGCTGGGCCTGGCGGGGCTCATCCAGTGCGGGGTGTGGACCCTGTGGAACCGCCTGCGCCTGCAGCCTTTCCCTGCGTGGCTGGGCCTGGTTCTCTCCACAGGGGTGTTCTTCCTCACCCGGAACGTGCCCAAGGGCTCTCTTGGGTTTGAGGGTTTGGTGCTCTGCCCTTTGCCGCCGCAGCTGTACAGCCTCCCGGGGCTGGCGGTGCTGGGCTTGCCAGGGCCTGGCTTTCACTCCTCGGACTATTTTCCCCTGGCCCCCTGGCTTTTCCTGTACCTGATGGGGTATTTCCTATGGTGCATGGTGGGGCACAAAGGCAAAATCATGGCCAAGTTAAAGCCCGGGCTAGGCCCTCTGGCCTTTGTGGGGCGGCATAGCCTGCTAATCTACCTGCTGCACCAGCCAGTGCTAATGGGTATTTTTACCCTGGTGGGCGCGCTGGGGTAAGGAGCGAACTGCACTTGACAAACTGGGGAATTACACGGCGCATGGCCCTAAAACATCTCCCCTGGCAAAAAAACATCCTCCTTTGGCACCCTTTCCCAGTCAAACCCCTTTACCAGTTCTTGCGGCGAATGGGGCTCCGGCCTGTCCAGCTGGCCAGCTAAAAAGGCCAGCTTCCCCACTATCTGTTGGGGAGACACGCCCCGGGCCCCCAGGGCCTCCAGGCTCACGTCTCCGTCTCGCTTAGAGAGCCTCCGGCCGTCCGGGGCCAGCAGCATGGGAATGTGGGCAAACTCTGGGGGATCCAGCCCCAACAGGCGGTATAGGCGCAGCTGCCGGGGGGCCGAGCCCAGCAGGTCCCGGCCCCGCACCACCTCTGTCACCCCCATGGCTCCGTCATCGGCCACCACGGCTAGCTGGTAGGCAAACACCCCGTCGGACCGGCGCAAAATAATGTCCCCGCAGTCTTTGGCCAGGTCCTGGCTTTGGGGGCCATAGTGCCGGTCCATAAAGGCCTCCTGCCCGCTAAGCCTTAGCCGCAGGGCGGGACTGCGCCTCTGTTCCAGCCGCGCCGCCTCTTCTAGGGAGAGCCTCCGACATTTGCCAGAGTAGATATAGTCCCCGTCCGCCGCGTGGGGAGCGTTTGGGGCATGGAGCTCTGCCCGGCTGCAAAAACATTTATATACCAGCTCTTGGGCATTGAGCTTATCAACGCACTGCTGGTAGTATTGGCTTCGGTCCGACTGCCAGTAGGGCCCCTCATCCCAGTCCAGGCCCAGAAATTCCAGATCCCGCTGAATCTGCTCCCCATAGGCCCGGCTGGTACGCTGGGGGTCCAGGTTTTCCATGCGCAGAATGACCCGCCCCCCCTGGGACCGGGCCGAAAGCCAGGCCAGCAGGCAGCTGAACAGGTTGCCCAGATGCATTCGCCCACTGGGGCTGGGGGCAAAGCGCCCCACCACATTGCTCATATAAAAAGACCGCCTTTCAGGGGCCGGGGCAGACCCGGCTCTTTTTTCTATTTTACAGAGCGTTTCACCGGTTTCTGGGCCAGGGCCATCACGCGATTTTACACGCATTTCACAGTAACCACATTTTCCCTTGCATCCTTCCCTCTCGCTTCACGTCCTTCTTCTTTAGGCAATACCGCACAATTCTAAGTACCGTATTACGCAGTCAGATTTTTCTTCAGAGGGTACAGATTGAGCGCCGTCCATCTCACCATTGACCAGCGAAAGCTGTGCGCTATCACGGAAAATCTGCAAGCAAGACGGTGCTTAAGGCGCCACCCGCGAATGGTGCGGGGTTGCCTTTAAAGCTCCACCACCGGCAGGCCTTGCAAATACCTGCGCACCATATCCAGGGCTTGGCTGGCCGCGCAGTGCCTATGCCAGGCCCGCTCCTTTGTACGGCCCAGGGGACGGCGCTTTGCCACCCAGGTATTTTTTCCGTCGGACAGGGCAATGTACACCAGCCCCACGGGCTTTTCTGGGGTACCGCCCTCCGGCCCGGCAATGCCTGTAATGCCCACCCCCAGGCTGCTGCCGCTGGCCTGGACAATCCCCTCTGCCATGGCCCGGGCGGTTTCTTGGCTGACGGCCCCATGCTCCTCCAGGATCTCGTGGGGCACCCCCAGCAGCTGCTCCTTCACCTCGTTGGCGTAGGTGACGCAGCCCATATGGAACACCGCCGAGGACCCGGAAATATCGGTAATCCGCTTGGCCAGCAGCCCGCCTGTGCAGCTTTCCGCAGTGGCCAGGGTCTTGCCCTGCTGGGCCAAAAGCCCCACCACCAGCTCTTCCAGGCTGTCCACATCCACGCTGTACACAAAGTTTCCCAGCCGCTTTTTGATTTCGTCAATTAAGGGCTGGCACAGCCGGTCCGCCTCTTTGGTGGTGTGGGCCTTGGCAGTTACCCTTAGGTAGCATTCGCCCTCATTGGCGTAAGGGGCCAGGGTGGGGTTTTCACCGTTCATCAGGTCGTCCATCATTTGTGCTACCGGAGCCTCACCCCTGCCGTAAATGTGCACGTTATGTGAGACAATGGTGTATTCCTGCCTCTGTTTAAGATAAGGCACGGCGTAGTTGTGCAGCATGGGGGCCAATTCGCTGGGAGGCCCGGGCAACATAATAATGGCGCAGCCATTCTCCGCCTGAAAAGCGCAGCCTGGGGCCGTGCCGTTATCATTTTGCAGCACCGTGCAGCCCTCTGGCAGCCAAGCCTGCTTTGCCTGGTTTTCGCTAACGTGTTTCTCGTTAAAATAATTTTCAATACGCCGCAGGCTCTCTTCATGGAGCGCCAGCTTTTTTCCAGCCGCGGCGGCGGTGGTCTCTTTGGTCAGGTCGTCGGTGGTGGGACCCAGGCCCCCGGTCATAATAAGCAGATCGCTTCTGGCTATGGCCCCCTCCACCGCCTCCTTTAGGCGCTGGGGGTTGTCCCCCACCACACTGGTGTGCATCAGGTCGATTCCAAGGGTAGAAAGGGCCCTGGCCACAATGGCGGCGTCTGTGTTTACCACCGCGCCCAAAAGCAGCTCGGTGCCCACGGAAATTATTTCTGCGTTCATCCTATCATCTTTCCTTCCGATTTCAATATTTCATCCAAAAAGCGCTCCACCTCCCGGTTAAACCGCTCCGGTTTCTTTGACGCCAGAAAGTGGTCCCCCGGCAGGATGGCCAGCCGGGCGTTGGGAATATGGGCGGCGATTTCTCGAGTATGGGCTGTCTTTACCATATCTCTGGTCCCGGCGACAACCAACGTCGGGACCGAAATGTTTCCCAGCTCCCGGGGCTCGATATTTGGCTCATGGACCATCAGCCCCAATATCTCCGCGTTGCGCCGTGCCTCCTCCGACCTACTCGCGAACCGCTTGGCAAGCCGGTACCCCAGCTCAATGGGAAGCTGCACCCGCCTCTTGATTCCCCGGGTATTCAGGTTCCCGCCGTTCAGAATCAAAGCCCGCAGCCTGCCCGGATACTGAAGCGCAAACTTCATGGCAATATTCGCCCCATCGGAAAAGCCCAGAAGGATAGGGGCCTCAATACCCATCTCATCCAGAAGCCCCTTGAGGTCCCCCGCGAACTGCTCCATGGTAAAGGGGGCGGTTCCTCGGGGAGATCTGCCGTGGCCCCGGGTGTCTACCGCAATGACCCGGCAGCGGCGGGAGAAGAACTCCATCTGGTGGCGGAAATAGCCGCCGTCCTGGCCGTTGCCGTGCAAAAGAATCAGAACGGATTCTCGGATAGAGGGCCAGCCCGCTCCCTCTTCCCGGTAATGCAGGCTGATATCCACACGCTTTACCTCCTCCAGTAGGTCCAGGGAATTCCCTTCTCATACCCGATCTTCCTATAAAAGGGATTCCCCCCGCCGGTCATAACCTCCGCCCCCAGGGGCCGCAGCCGCCGCCATAGCTCCGAAAGCGCCGCAGCGGCCAGGCCCTTATGCCTGTAATCTGGTACAGTACACAAGGGCTCCAGATACGCCAGCTTGTTTTCCGGCACCCACCACATCCCGGCGTAGCACACGTATTCTCCGGCCTTATTCATTACAGCCACGTCGTACTGGGGGGTAGCGTGGGGGGCGTTCACCAGGTCGTAGGCATACTCATACTCCCCGTTCCAGGGGCCCTCTTCCGCCTCGTGGTCAAAGCCCTTCCAGCAGCACCCGCAGGCCTTGGCCACGTCCACCCCGCCCATCTCTGTAAAACGAAACTCTGGGGGCAGGGGGTAGTCCAGAGGCTTCGTACAGTCGTACACCAGGTTTTCATAGCCCTCAGCTTTGGCAAAGCCCGCCGCTTTTGCCGCTTGTTCGAACTCCCGCTGGTTCCCCACCAGCACCAGGGTCTGCTGGCTGTCTGTTTGGGGCATATTCTTCTGGGCGTACTCCACCATCTCTGGGGCTAGGGCCTCGTACCCCTCCCGCAGGCTGAAATAGATGTCGCTCACCGGGTTTTCGTAAAAGCAGAAACCCACTATCTTCTCCCCGTCCTTCCACATCCGGCAGCGGTGGAGGTAGGACTTGTCCATCCAGCTGGACACTAGGGCGTACTCCCAAAAGGGCGCGGGTACACCGCCCCGGTAGTCCGGGGAAAAGACGTCCAGCAAAAACCGGTACACTTCCATGTGGTCGCTAAGTATGCTGAACTGTTTTGTTGTGATTTGGCTCATAAAGCGCTCCTTTCTCATTCCAGAACGGCATTTTGGCCTCCAGCGGGCGAAGCGTTGACTTTGCAACTCTTGGGCTCTGTCTTAAGAATCCGCAGGGCGCCTAACGCGCCGTAACCGCGTCTTTGCCGTATCTTTCAGCGCTCAGTTATACTCTGTGGTTATGCTAATATGCGTTGATATGTGTGGTCCGTACCTGGGCCAGGCCCTCCTCCAGCAGAGCCTCCCCGTCTATGGCCCCTTCGCCCCGCTCCACCTGCTCCAGGCTGGGCTTGGTTTTGGGGTGCCGGGGGGTGAAGATGGTGCAGCAGTCCTCGTAGGGCTCAATGGAGATATCGTAAGTGCCTATCTTCCGGGCAATCTTCACAATCTCCGCCTTATCGCTGCCAATCAGAGGCCGGAACACCGGCATGTCCACCACCGCGTCGGTGCAGGCAATGGCCTGTAGGGTCTGGCTGGCCACCTGGCCCAGGCTCTCGCCTGTAATCAGCGCCAGGCAGCCCTCGTCCCGGGCCACGCGCTGGGCAGCCCGCAGCATATACCGCCGGAGGATCAGGGTGCCCAGGTCCTCTGGACAGCGGTCCCGGATCTCCTCTTGCAAGCGGGTCAGCTCCACAGTGACCAGCTTGATGCGCCCGGCGTACTCACTGACTTTTTTCAGCAGCCGCACCACCTTTTCATGGGCCATCTCACTGGTATAGGGCGGGCTGGCAAAGTGGATCGCGGTCAGCTCCACCCCCCGCTTGGCCATGGTCCAGGCCGCCACCGGGCTGTCCAGGCCTCCGCTGATGAGGATGGCCGCCCGGCCCCCCGCGCCCACCGGAATGCCCCCGGCCCCCGGCTTGGCGTCCGCGTGGACAAAGGCCGCAGCCTCCCGCACCTCTACCCGCACAGTGACGTCGGGGTGGTGCACGTCCACTTGCAGGTGGGGGTACCGCTCCAGCAGATAGCCCCCCACCTCCATAGAGATTTCCGGGGACTTTAGGGGAAATTTCTTATCGCTGCGCTTGCACTCCACCTTAAAGGTCCTGGCGTCCTCCAGCTCCTCTTGCAGGTATTCCGCCGCCTTTTGCTGTATGGCGGGCAGGCTTTTTTCCGCCGCCCCGGCCCGGGTATAGCCCACCGCGCCAAAGATTTTGGCACAGCGCTCCTGGGCTAGGTCCATATCAGCTAGCTCGTCCTTGGGCTCCACATAGATGGTGGACTGCCGGGACTCCACAGTAAACTCCCCGGCGTCCCGCAGGCGGCGCTTGATATTCTTGATCATCACGTCCTCAAAGCTCCGGCGGTTCAGGCCCTTTAGGGCGATCTCCCCCAGCTTTAGCAAAATTACTTCGTTCATAAGCTCTCCCTTTCGGCAAAGTCCACAACCTGCCGCAAATTGTTGATCGTCCACGGGTCCCCGCCGCCCTTCCGGTCTATGAGAAAGGCCGTAAAGCCTAGGGCGCGGGCCCCGTCCGCTTCGGGCGGGTAGTCGTCCACATAAATACTCTCTTCCGCCGCCACCCCCAGGGCCTTTAGGGCGGCGTTAAAAATGATGGGGTCCGGCTTCATGGCCCCCACCAAAGAGCTGGCGGTAAAGCTGGTAAAGTACCGGTGCAGGCCGCAGTCCTCCAGGGTCAGCTCCAGCGAGGGCGGACAGTCGCTGATAACCCCCATTTTATAGCCCCGGCCCTGAAAGTATTCCAGCGCCTCCACGGTCTCCGGGTAAGGCTGCTTTTTCAGATACCACAGCTTTTCTACCAGCAGGTCCACCCGCTGGGCGGTTTTTTCGGTGATGCCCATATCCTCAAACACATACAGGTACCACTGGCGGAAAAAGGCCAGCTCTTCCTCCACCGTCTTATAGGGCGCGAAGGAGAAGCCGCCCTGCTGTACTTTGTCAAAAAATCTCATAAAGTACGGGTAACTGGCGTCAAATTCCCTCCCGCTCCACTCTTTCAGCTTTTGGTCCCGAAAGACGGTCCAGGCGGGGTCGTTATAGACCAGGGTACCATCCCGGTCAAAGAAAATGGCCTTATATTTCATGGTGATCTCCTCTCTGGTTTTGGGGGCACGGGCTCCTTTTTAGAGACTTTGGCCGCCGTGCCCAGGGCGGGGCGGGGCCTTTGGGTGACTGCCTGCGAGTAAGGCCGCTGCGGTGCCTGTCTCCTGTTTCTTTTGGGGGATTTTTGGCCCCGTGCCCAAAGAGCGGGCCGGGTTGTGGCGGGGGCACATT
Organism: Acutalibacter intestini; assembly: GCF_034334985.1. NCBI lineage: Bacteria > Bacillati > Bacillota > Clostridia > Eubacteriales > Acutalibacteraceae > Acutalibacter > Acutalibacter intestini. The sequence goes on from NZ_JAWXXL010000012.1 coordinate 42,817, forward strand.
TAAGGGGCTGGCATCTATGGGGCCGCTGTTTCGGCGGCTTACCGCCGAAAGGCGCTACTATAAGGCGGCGCGGCTTCTGTGCTTTCACGTCACCTTTGGGGGCCGTTTGGGGCTGCATCCCCCCTCTTTTTTGCCTTGTCGCGCCGCAAGGGATTAAGGTCAAGGCCGCCTCCGGCGGCCAGGGCTTCTCGCCCTGGACCCCGGCAGGAGGTGGCCCCCCTGCACCCGCTCTTTCGCTCTATGCCGCTGGGGGCTATCTCCCGTCTATTTTTCCTTTGCCAGCTGCGCTAGCCCGGCCTTTACGCCCTCTATCAGGGCGTCTACGTCCTCTTGGGCACTGAACCTCGAAAAACTCACCCGCAGGGCAGAGGCCACCCGCTCCCGGGGCAGTTCCATAGCTGTCAGCACATGGCTGGGCTTTCCCTTCCCGCAGGCCGAGCCCGAGGACACATACACCCCCCGGTCCGCCAAGAAATGCAGCATGGTCTCGGCCCGAACGCCCAAAGCGGAGAAGTTCAGGATATAGGGCAGCCCTTCCTTTGGCGAGTTCATGGCCACGCCCTCTATTTGTTCCAGGGCGTTCCACAGCCGTTGGTGCAGGGCCTGTACCAGCGGCAGGGTCTCCCGCTGGGGCGGGGCCAGTTCCACCGCCCGGGCAAAGGCCCCAATCAGGGGCAGGCTTTCTGTACCCGAGCGCAGGCCCCGTTCCTGTCCGCCCCCAAAGGCTCTGGGCAGCAGGCGTGTGCCCTTTTTCACATACAGCGCTCCCACGCCCTTGGGGGCGTGGACCTTATGCCCGCTGACTGTACACAGGTCCACCCCCAGCTTTTGGAGGGAGAAAGGCGTTTTACAAAAGGCCTGGACGCAGTCCGTGTGCAGCAAAGCCGGAGCCCCGCCGCGCTTAATAGCCCGTGCGGCGGCCTGCACTGGCTGAAAGGCCCCGGTCTCGTTATTTACCAGCTGGATGCTCACCAGCACAGTATCCTGATCGATAGCGGAAAAGAGCGCTTCCTCCGCTACCCGGCCCTGGCTGTCGGGGCGAAGGTACGCGGCCTGAAAGCCCATAGCCTCCAGCTCCTTTACGGTGTTCAGCACCGAGTTGTGTTCCACCGCCGTGGTGACAATCTTATTCCCCAGCCGCTTTCTGGCCAAGGCCGCGCCAAAAAGGGCCAGGTTGTTGGCCTCTGTGCCCCCGCTGGAAAAGATAATCTCCTCGGGCTTTGCCCCCAGGCGGCAGGCCACTGCCTCTCGGGCAGCCTCCAGCTCCCTCTTGGCCTCAAAGCCCTTGCTGTGCAAAGAGGAGGGGTTTCCGTAGCGATGGGTCATTAGGGCCACCGCCTTGCCCGCGGCCTCGGGCAGCACCGGGGTGGTGGCCGAGTTGTCTAAATAGTGCTCCACTTTTTCCATATCCCTCATCCCAGCTTTCGGTACCCTGTGGAAAAGTCCACCTGGTTTTTCAGGGGCGCGCCAGAGAGGAAGCGGCCCAAATTCTCCACAAAAATTTCGATAATCCGCTGGTGGGTCTCCCACAAATGGTAGCCCCCAGAGACATGGGGCGTAATCACCGCCGAAGGAATACTCCACAGCCGGTGGCCGGGGGGCAGGGGTTCCGGGTCGGTCACGTCCAGCCCCGCCCCCGAAAGATGCCCCTTCTCCAAAGCGTCGCAAAGGGCCTCAGTGTCCACAATATACCCTCTGCCCACGTTCAGCAGCACCGCGCCCTGCTTCATTTTGCCAATGCGGGCCCGGTCCAGCAGGCCCCGGGTGGCGGGGGTGCCCGGCAGGGTAACAGCCACCACATCGGCCTGGGGCAGCAGAAGGTCTAGGTCGTCCATCAGGTGGACCTCGTCCGCATACTCCGGCTTTGAGGTATCGCTGCGCCGCACCCCGATCACCCGGGCCCCCAAGGCCTTGCACAGCTGGCCAAAGGCCCCGCCAATGTCTCCCATGCCCAGCACCAGCACCGTGGCCCCATACACAGAACCCACCTGGCCCTGGCTGCCCCACTGGCCTTGCAGCTGGGCGTCCCGGTACAGGTGCAGCTTTTTCTCTATCATCAGCAGGGCGCCCAGCATATGCTCGGAGATAGCGAGTCCATAGGCCCCGGTAGCGTTGGTAAGCAGCGTCCCCTGGGGCAGGGACCCAGGACGAACGTACCACTCCACCCCGGCACTGCTGGTCTGCATCCACCGCAGGTTAGGGGCGTCCGCCAGCAGGGCGGGGGAAACATTTCCCAAAATTGCATGGGCCCAGACCACATCTTCCTGGGTCAGAGGGTCAGCGGGCAGCAGCTGGGGAAACGGCAGAGACCCGCCCCGGCCAGAGGGCAAGTCCTCTCCCAGCCGAAAGCGCACAGAACAGGGCCCGGCGGCGGCCAGCAGGCTTTCTTTTTGTTCCGCCGAGACAGGCACAGTAACCAGGATATTGGGAGAATTCATAGAAGGAACTCCTTTCAGGATCAAAATATGGGAAACCGCTGCAGCGGCGAGGTATTGGGGCATTCAAAAAATTTCTACTGATGCGGGCCTTACCCAGCGGAAGCCTTTGGGCTCTCCGGTTTCTGGAGCCGCACAAAAGGGCTTCTGTACGGAAGAGGTATTATGCCAGCGGGCCGCTGTTTTGCTTTACCGAAAGGCGTTGGTTTTGGGCCGGGCGGCGCCGGTGCACCCTTTTCCCCTTTTGTCTACTGGCTTCTTCCCGCCCAATACCTTGAGGGCTCCCCGCCCTCAAACTCCCGGGAAGGGGCCTAACGCCCCTTCACCGCGCTCGCGTCTCTTCTTTTACAGTTGGTCAATCTCTTTCAGCCACAGGGCCGCGCTGGCGTCGCTGGGCATTCTCAGGTCGCCCCTGGGCGACACTGCCACTGTGCCCACCTTGGGGCCGTCCGGCAGGCAGGACCGCTTAAACTGCTGGCTAAAAAACCGCCGGTAAAAGGTGCGCAGCCAAGTTTTCACGGTGGCCGGGTCATACTCTCCGGCAAAGGCCCGGCAGGCCATGCGGAAAATTTTCCCCGGGCCAAAGCCGTGGCGCAGCAGGTGGTATAAGAAAAAGTCGTGCAGCTCATAGGGCCCCACCAGCTCCTCGGTCTTTTGGGCAATCTCCCCGTCCTTGGGGGGCAGCAGTTCAGGACTCACCGGGGTGGCCAGCACGTCCAAAAGGGCTTCCCGCAGGGCCCCCTGGCAGCGGCCAGCCTCAAACTCCACCAAGTGCCGCACCAAAGTTTTCGGCACTCCGGCGTTCACCGCGTACATGGACATGTGGTCCCCATTATAGGTGGCCCAGCCCAAAACCAGCTCCGAGAGGTCCCCGGTGCCCACCACCAGCCCGTTCCGCTGGTTGGCCATGTCCATGAGCACCTGGGTGCGCTCCCGGGCCTGGGCATTCTCAAAAGCCACGTCAAAGCGGTCCTCCGGCTGGCCAATGTCCGCAAAGTGCTGGCGCACGGCCTTTTCAATGGAAACCTCCTCAAAGCCCACCCCCAGGCCCTGGGCCATGCGCTGGGCGTTGCTCTTGGTCCGGCTGGTGGTGCCAAAGCAGGGCATGGTGATGGTTAAAATCTCCTTCCGGCTTAGGCCCAGCTGGTCAAAGGCCCGCACAGTCACCAGCAGGGCCAGGGTGGAATCCAATCCCCCAGACAGGGCGATGAGAGCGGTTTTGCAGCCAATATGCTTCAGCCGGGTGGCTAAGCCCTGAGCCTGTAGGTTTAAAATCAACTGGCAGCGCTCCTCCCGGCCGGAGCCTGGGTCTGGCACAAAGGGCAGCCGGGGGAACGCGCGGCTGGGAACAAAGGCGGCCAAGGTAGCCTCCTCATACAAAAAGGGCGCCTGGAACGCACTGGTTAGATCAGCCTCTTCCTGCCAAACATTGGAACGGCGGCGCTCCTGTGATAGACTCTCCAGGTCCACTTCCGCCAAGGTAAGGCCTGTGGAGAAGAGCGCGCTCTCTGCCAGCAGTCCGGCGTTTTCGGCAATGATGTTGTGCCCCGCGAACACCAGGTCTCCAGTGGACTCCCCCGCCCCGGCGTCTGTATACACGTAGGCACTGATGGTATGGCCGGACCAGGTACGCACCATGTCCTGGCGGTAAGCGGCCTTGCCCGCCACCTCGTCGCTGCACGAGGGGTTAAAAATCAGGGTGGCCCCGTTTTTGCACAGCCGGGCGCTGGGAGGCGCGGGGCCCCACAGGTCCTCGCAAATCTCCACGCCTACAGTAAGCCCCTCCACATTGCCGCAGGGGAACAACAGTCCCTGGCCCAAAAGGGCCTTCTGCCCGGCAAAAGAGACCTCCCACCCCTCTTGGGGAGCAGGCGCGAAGTAGCGGGCCTCGTAGAACTCGCCGTAGTTGGGGATATGGCTTTTGGCCGGCAGGCCCAGCAGCCGGCCCCGGAGGAACACAGCGGCGCAATTAAACAGGGAAGCCCCCACAGCCACCGGAACCCCCACCACACAAAGAATATCCAGGTGGGCGGTCTCTTCCATCAGCCGGGCCAGGCCCTGCTGGGCGGCGGCGATGAGGGTACGGTTCAAAAACAGGTCGCCGCAGGTATAGGCTGTCACCGAGAGCTCTGGAAAGCACACCGCCCCGCAGCCTTTAGCGGCAGCCTCTTCGATAAGCTTTTTAATTTGGCAGATGTTGTGGTCCACATCCGCCACCCGTACCTGGGGGGTGGCCGCAGCCACCCGAAAGAATCCGTCTTGCATAGGGGCATCTCCTTTTAACTAATAATTTTTGAGTTGAACTAGGGCCCGTCCGGGAACGTCAGTTTCCGCCCGAGGCTCAAAAAAGAGGAGGGGCACAGCCCCTCCCCTTTACCGCCTTGCATCCATCAAAATCAAGCTCCGGGCGCGCCCGCCTTACCAGTCCTCGTTCCCGCTGTCCCCGTCGCCATCCCCCTCGCCGGGGTCCACAGGGTCCGGCTCAGAGTAGGGCGGTTCTGTGGGTTCTGGGGTGGGCTCGGGTGTAGGCTCTGGGGTGGGTTCCGGGGTAGGCTCCGGCGTGGGCTCATTGGTCGGCGCCGGCGTAGGCGAAGCGGTGGGCGACGGGCTGGGCGAGGCCTGGCCCACCGTGCCGCTGCTCTGGCTGGTGTCAATCTTGCTTGTGTCCGTGCCCTCGCCCACAGCGAAAATCATCCCCGTAGAGCCATAGTAAGAATCCGGCAGGTTCTCGGTTTTGACTACTTCGCCATTTTTATAGAAAGTCCGCCAGGCGCTGGCATAATAGCCGCTGTTGCCAGAGGATTTGCGCACAAACTGCCCCTTTGCCAAAGAGCTGTCCACCCGGAACTCCACCGAGCCCCTGGGGGGCTCGCTGCCGGTCTGTTCAGACCCCAGCTCTATGTTGTCCCACTCCTCCGGGAAGCAGCCATAAAACTTCACGGTCAAGGTTACATCGTCCATCCAAGAGGCAATGTATACTGGGTTTTTCAAAACATTTTTAAAACGAAAGTCAATGGAGCCATAGTCCACAGTGGCGTCCAGACCAATGGGACAGTAGCCAGAGGGCACCGCGTGGCAGTCCCGCTCCACCACTTCCATGCCAGCCATCATGGCCGCGTTATATAGGGTGGTGGAACCCTGGCAAATGCCGCCGCCATAGGTCATCACGCTCAGGCCCCCCGCCAGGCCCCCGGCAGGCAGCCAGCCGTTGTTGGGGTCTGTGCTGTCGCCAATGGTCTCGTTATAAGAGAACACTTGGCCGGGCTTTAAAATGGTGCCGTTTACGTGGGAAAGCGCTAAGCTCATATTGCTGTTCCCATTAGAATTATTGTTAGAGACTGTGCTATAAGTGGAAAGCAGCTTAAAATTCTCCTGCAAATACTTCTTGGTCACCTTTGGCACTGTTTCCACAAAGGTGGCCTGTATGGCCCCTCCGTGCTTTTGAGCCAGCAGCTGCCGCACGCTTTGCAGGGTGGCGGTCATGTCCACTCTGCTGCCCTTTTGCTCCTCGGAAAAAACAAATTCCCCGGCGTCGGTATTATACTTATCAATGGCCGCGTCTTTGGCCTGGACATGGCACGCCTTGGCAGCCTCCTGCAGCTTCTGCTTGCCCTGGTCCGAAAGGTCGGTGACAAAGGGCAGCTCATATTTTTCCGCACTGCGAGTTTTCAGCATTTCGGGCAGTACCAAGTCCAGAACGTCCTGGGTGGCAAAGTCCGGGCCTTTTAACGAAATGGTGTCGTCCTTAAACTTCACGCTGATCTCCATGGATTCCAGCACCTCGTCCAGGGCATCCTTGGCCACTTCCAGGGCCTCTTCCACAGTCTTGCCCCCAATATTTTTACCGCCAATACTGGCCCCTTCTGGGAACAGGTTGGGGTCCCCGGCAGAGGAGGTCATTTGGCTTACGTCTCCATCCAGCTCCTTTTCCTGCTGGGAACAAGCCCCCAAGGCCGCCGCGATCAGCAGCGCGGCGCAGAAGGCAGCGGTTCTTTTCCATACGATTTTTGTGGTTTTCATCATCTATACGTCCTTTCCCCCACCGGGCGGGTACACTAAAGCCTTTTGAAACGTTCTTTGCCCAAATCCGGTTTACATATTATTATACAATGGTCTACTGGAAATGTAAAGGTGCTAATTTATGAAATCTTCTTTTTGCTTTTGCCCGGGTGGCAGCGGAGTCTTACGAATAACTTACGCTTTCGCAATTCACTGGAAAAACCCCCTTTTCCATGGTATAATGTGTTCTGACGAACCCCCGGAGAAGCCCTGAAGCGTGGAACGCTTTTCTTTTGCCGCGCAAAAGCGCCGGCTTTCTCCAATTGGATTTTTTAGGTAGGTATAATGCAGGGCAAAAACGCGCGTTCGCGTTACCATATTTTAGAATAACAACCATATTGGGAACACCAGGGAACTGTCTGTAAGGAGAGAATAGAATGAAGATTATGCTTTTAACCGCCGCCACTGGGGGCGGCCATATCCGTGCCGCCAATGCGGTGGAAGCGTACATCCGGGAAAATACTAGCTGGGAAGTGCAAAACGTGGACTGCCTAAAGGCCGTGGGCCGCCTTTTGGACAAAACCGTGTGCGACAGCTACCTGTTTATGGCCAAAAAGGCCCCCATGCTCTTTGGCCGCCTATACAAGCGCACCAATAAAGAGAACCGCTTTTCCAGCCTGGTGCCAAAGCTTAGCGGGCTCTTTAGCAACCTGCTGTACCCGGCCATTGCCTCTTACGAGCCGGACGTGATCATTACCACCCATCCCTTTGCCACCGAGATGGTGGCAGCCCTAAAGGATGACGGCCTGGTGGCCGCGCCCCTAATCTGCATTATCACAGACTATGGGGCCCACCGGGCCTACATTGCCGAAAGCGTGGACAGCTACGTGGTGGCCAGCGAGGACATGGTCCCCGAGCTGATGGACTTTGGCGTGCCGAAAGAGAAAATCCATCCCTTTGGCATCCCGGTCCACGGGGAATTCTTCGACCGCCAGGATCAGGCCCAGCTGCTAAAAGGCCTGGACCTGGACCCCAGCCTGCCCACCCTGCTGTTTATGGCCGGCAGTTTCGGCGTTTCCAACATCATCAAGCTCTACCGGGACCTGGCCGAGACCCAGGTGAAGATGCAGATCATTGTGATCACGGGCCGCAACCAAAAGCTGTTCGACGCCTTTGAGAAGGAGATTGCCGAAAACCCCGGCATTCCCACCCGTCTGCTGTTCTTTACCGACGAGGTAGAAAAGTACATGCACGCCGCCGACCTGCTGGTTACCAAGCCCGGGGGCCTTACGGTTTCCGAAGCCCTGGCCTGCAACCTGCCCATGGCCGTGTTCGACGCCATTCCCGGGCAAGAGGAGGATAACGCCAACTTCCTGAAGACCCACGACATGTGCGTACGCATTGACAAGGACGGCGACTTTGCCGGGGAGATTTCACAGCTCCTTCAGGAAAAAAAGCGCCTACAGGCCATGCGGGAAAACTGCGCGGGCTTTGACAAGTCCCAGTCCATTCCCAATATGCTAAGCCTCATCCAAGAGCTGGTGGATAAAGAGGTGCGGGTATGAGCTTTTCAAAGGAGGACTACCAGGCCCTTTTGGCAGAACTAGAGGCCCTGGCGGACCCCAAGTACCGGGACTTCCACCAGGGGCTGGTGCCTGGCACGGAGATTGCCTATGGGGTGCGGGTACCCCAGCTGCGCCAGCTGGCCCGTTCTATCCTTAAGAAGGACCCCGCTGGATTTTTGGTTGCGGGGGCGCCGGCCAGCTACGAAGAAAAAATGCTTCGGGGCATGGTCATTGCCGGGATGAAGCTGCCCCCAGAGGAAAAGCTGCCCCTGGTGCGGGACTTTCTGCCCCTCATCGACAACTGGGCGCTGTGCGATACCTTCTGCGGCAGCTTTAAGCTGAAAAAGCCGGAGGAGAAAGCCGCCTTTTGGCGGTTTATCCAGCCTCTGTTTTCCTGCGGGAGGGAGTACTTTGCCCGGTTCGCCGCGGTAATGTTCCTGGGCCATTTTGTAGAAGCGGACTACATAGAAGAAGGCCTATCCCTGCTGGAGGCCATGACCCAGGAGCAGTACTATGTGCGCATGGCTGCGGCCTGGGCGGTGTCGGTGTGCTACGTGAAGTTCCCGGAGGAGACCCTTACGCTGCTTCAGCGCCGGAGCCTGCCAGCCTTTACCCAGAACAAGGCCATCCAAAAGATACGGGAGTCCTACCGGGTTGCCCAAGAGGACAAGGAGATGCTGTTGGGCTATAAGATTTGACGGGCTGGGAGGGCGCTAGGTAAGGGGCGGGGGATATACCGGCCTCTCTTCTCTGGGGGAGCCCCGTGCTGCGGGTCCGCTGTTTCGGCGGTGTTCCCCACCGGCGAAAGACGCTGCCTTGGGGGCGGCGCTTGCCTGGTTCTCCTTTTTGATCCGGGTGGGCCGGGCCGGGGGCGTGGAACCACGTTTTCTTTGCTTCGCGCCGCCAAGGTCCTGGGGCGCCGCCCCAAACCCCGCCAGGGCTGCTCGCCCTGTACCTCGGAAGGCGCCTGTCTCGTCTGCCGGCTCGGTCGGGTTAGAACGATTGCCACTGGCAATCTTCCCCGCGCCTTCCCCGCGTCTGTTTGCTTTTTTGGCCTTTCCACATAAAAAAACGGCATCGCCCTTTTGGGGCTTTGCCGTTTCTTTATTTTACATGGTATCCGGGGCTGTCACCTTAAACAAGGCCAGGGCGTTCTCCAGCACGGTCTTGGCCCCTATGCACACCATCAGCCTGGCGGCCGCCAGGGGCTCTTCGCTGCCCTTTACCCGGCAGGCGTTGTAGAACTTGTGGAACAGGGTAGACACATTCACCACATACCGGGTAATGCGGGCCGGGTCCAGAGCCCGGGCCGCCCCGGCTACCTCGCCGGTATAGGCCGAGAGCAACCGGATAAGCTCCATCTCCTCTGGGGCGGCAAGCAGGGCCAGCTCCTCTGCGGTACAGGGCCTGGGCCGGATGCCGTCGGCCTCCAGGTTCCGCAGAATGCTGCAAATTCGGGCATGGGCGTACTGCACGTAGTACACCGGGTTCTGGGCGTCCTGTTTTACCGCCAGGTCCAGGTCAAAGTCGATTTTGGTGTTTGGCTCGTAGGAGTTGAAGAGGAACCGGGCCGCGTCCACCGGCACCTCGTCCAGCAGGGTGGCCATGGTGATGGCCTTGCCGCTGCGCTTACTCAGCTTCACGGCCTGGCCATCCCGCACCAGGTTCACCATCTGCATCAGCACTACCCCCAGCCGGGAGGCGTCCACCCCCAGGGCCGCCACAGCCCCCCGCAGCCGGGGCACATAGCCGTGGTGGTCGGCGCCCAGCACGTTGATCGCTAGGTCAAAGTTCCTGGTCACCAGTTTATTGTAATGATACGCAATGTCCGGCACCACGTAGGTGGGCACCCCGTTGGAGCGCACCAGCACAAAGTCATCGCTGCCGAACTCGCCGCCCCTAAACCACAGGGCTCCGTCCTTCTCATAGGTAACGCCCTTCTCCTTCAGCAGCTCTACCACCCGGCTCACGGCCCCGCTCTCATGAAGGGTGGACTCGTGAAACCAGTTGTCGTACTCCACCCGGTAACGCAGCAGGTCGTCGTGGAGCACCTGGATATTCTTGGGAATGGCAAAGCCCACCAGGGCCGCCCGGCGCTCCTCGCCGGGGCGGTTTACATACTGGTCGCCGTACTTCTCGGCAAAAGCCTGGGCGTTCTCCACCACGTCCGCTCCCAGGTATCCGTCCTCCGGGAAGGGGAACTCCGGCTGGAACAGCTGCATATACCGGGCTTCAATGGAAAGGCCGTAGCGGTTCACTTGGTTCCCCGCGTCGTTTACGTAAAATTCCCGCTCCACCTGGTAGCCGGCCGCCTCCAGCACAGCGGAAAGCGCGTCTCCCAGCACGCCGCCCCGGGCGTTGCCAATGTGCATGGGCCCGGTGGGGTTGGCGGAGACATACTCCACCAGCACCCGCCTGCCGCCGCCAAAGGCGCTTTTGCCATAGTCCGCGCCCAGTCGGGCAATGTCCTGTAAGATCTCCCCGTAAAAGCGGGGATGGTACGTGAAGTTCAGGAACCCGGGCCCGGCGATCTCAATTTTCTCAAAATAGCTGCCGGAGAGGTCCAGGTTATCGGCAATGGCCTGGGCAATCTTTCGGGGCGCGGCGTGGAACGCCCTGGCCCCGGCCATGGCGGCGTTACAGGACCAGTCCCCGTGGGCGCGGTCGGCGGGCACTTCCAGGGCGACGGCGGGGGGCTCGGCCTGGGGAAGCTGGCCGGAGCGGACGGCGGACTCTATAGCGGCGGCAATGGCCTGCCGCAGCTGAGATTTAGCGGTTTCTACGATTTGAGACAATTTTATCGTTCCTTTCCATTACAATTATCCTTAAGGAACCACTGAATAAATCCTGCCTAACGGCTTGGCACGCAACGCGCTTGCATATTTCCCGTCATAGGGCACAGCTTTTGCTTTCCAACCGCAAGCGATCTATGCACTCTGACGAAAAATCTGACTGCGCAATTTGCGCACCAGATTGAATTCAGTGGTTCCTTAACATTCACAACGCAAGCCAAGCAACATGGCGCGGTCAAGGGGCGGGGAAGCCGCCAGCAGCAGTGGTTCTGACCCGGCCCAGGCGGCAGCCAAAACAGGCCCCAAGGTCTCGCCGTAGAACGCGCCTCTTTGCGCCCGCAGGCCTTCCAATATTCCCACGGTCTCCTCCCGGCTGGCGGCTAAGTTGCGCCGCAGCTGGTCCAGGGTCATTCCCTGTCCATAGTAATAATCGGTCAGATAGTCCTCCACCCCATAGACCTCAAAACCCGCCGGAAGCTTCTCAAAGGGATACTCCAGCGCCCGGGCCCGGGTAAGCTTGGTGGATAGGCTCACGCAGTCCAGGTTCAGTTCCACGTCGCACAGCCCCGACACCGAGATCACCGGGATGGGATAGTGGGCAAGCCGGTACGCCCCCTGTTCATTTTTATAGTAATGCCCGTTATACCACCCCGCCTCTACCGGCAGCCCCAGGGTCTCCAGGGCTTTTTGCAGCCGTTCCCGCCGCTGGCAGAGCCCGGCATATAAACAGTCTAAGGCTTCTAAGTCGGCTTCTAAGTCCATCATAGGCAGCTCCCAGGCAGGGGGCTGACCTCTACCAAAAGCTCGTTGCGGCTGGATAGGTTGGAATCAATGTCCAGGGTATACTTGATCTCCAACGAACCCCCGGTTTGGTCCAGGGCCTGGCGCAGTTCGCTGGTAAACACCCCCACGGTCATGGAGCCAAAGCCCGTGTCGTACAGGCACAGGTGGCGGCGTCCCTTTTCCAAAATCAGCCGGGTGGTGGACCCGGCCCGCATCATGGTCACTTTGCCGGGCTCCACTTTTAAAACAGCCGTGTGAGAAACGCGAGGGTCCTCGTCGTCGTACTCCTTATAGGCAATATACCGCACGTCGTCCCGCTGGGTATAAGAACCCGTGGTGGAAAGCACCACCTCGCCGGTGTCCTCCGCGTAGATCTGACGGCCTTTGATATTAATATTATAATCCTCTCGCATCTTCCCGCCTCCTTTACCACTTTGGGGGTTGGTTTTTTATTCTGTTCTGTAAGATTTTCTTACGCTTCAGGCCCCTGCTTCCAGGTCTACCTGTTTTCCCTCCACAGCATGGCCCAAAAACAGCTGGGCCACTGCCCCGAAGTTTTCCGGCGCGTCGCTAACATAATACTCCGCCCGCCGGGGCTGTTCCGCCCCGCACAGCATCTCCTGGGTCTCCAGGTACCCGGCCAGGGCCAGGGCCGCCTCTCTTCCGCTGTCCACCAGGGCCACACCAAGCCCCATTGCCCGCTGGATAGTCTCCCGGATCAGCGGGTAGTGGGTGCAGCCCAAGATCAGCGTATCCACCCCAGCCTCCCGCAGGGGGGCCAGGTACCGTTCCGCCACCAGCCGGGTCACCTCTTCCTCCGGTTCCACAAAACCGTTTTCCACCAGGGGCACAAACAGCGGGCAGGCCTGGGGATACACCCAAAGCCCCGGGTCCAGCTCCTTTAGGGTGCGTTCATAGGCCCCGCTGTGGATGCTGGCGCTGGTACCGATCACCCCCACCCTGCGGTTTCTGGTCTGCCGCACGGCGGCCTGGGCTGTGGGCATTAGCACGTCAAAATAGGGCACCGGCAGCCGTGCGCCAATATCCGCCGAGGTAGAGCTTACTGTACCACAGGCCGCCAGCACTGCCTTAACCTGGTGTTTCATCAAAAAGGACATGTCCTGCCAAGCGTAGCGCCGCACCGTCTCCCGGCTGCGGGTGCCGTAGGGCACCCGGCCCGTATCGCCAAAGTAGACCAGGCTCTCCCTGGGCAGCAGGCCCTCCAGAGCTTTCACCGCGGTGAGTCCCCCCAGGCCGGAATCAAACACTCCAATGGGCCGGTTATCCATTGGCGCCCTCCCCGGCCCGCTGAAAGGCCAGCTCAATCAGCCGGTCCAGCAGCCCGCCGTAGGTCATCCCTCCGGCCATCCACAGCTTGGGATACATGCTGATAGAGGTAAAGCCCGGCAGGGTATTGATCTCGTTGAGCACCACCCGGCCGTCCTCTTCCACAAAGAAGTCCACCCGGGAAAGCCCCGAACAGCCCAGCAGCCGGTAGGCACGCACAGCGGTCTCCCGTATCTCCTGGGCGGCCTTTTCGCTGATGCGCGCCGGGATAAACAGCTGGCTGGTGCCGTTAATATACTTGTCGTCATAGTCGTAGAACTGGGCGCTGGCCCCTATCTCCCCCACCAGAGAAGCCTCCGCCCCCTGGCGGGTGCCCAGCACGGCGCACTCTACCTCTTGGCCGCGCACGCCCTGCTCTACCACAATCTTCCCATCCTCCTGGGCGGCCTTACGAATGGCCGCGTCCAGGCCCTCGGGGCTCTCCACCTTGCTAACCCCCACCGAGGACCCGGCGTTGGCAGGCTTGACGAACACGGGGAAGTCCAGCCGGGCCTCAATCTTGTTGCGCACCTTCTCCGGCGCGGCCTCATACCGGTCCGCGTAGAACCACAGGTACAGGGCCTGGGGAATCCCCGCCGCGGACAGCTGGGTGTGGGTCACGGCCTTATCCATACACACCGCAGAGCTAGTGGTATCACACCCCACATAGGGTACCCCGGAAAGCTGGAGCAGCCCCTGTACGGTGCCGTCCTCGCCGTTTTTGCCGTGGAGAGCCGGAAAAACGCAGTCCAGCCGGATAACCTGGGCCTCGCCCTGCCGCAGTACCACCAGGCCGTGGACCGTGGGGTCCGGCGCAAGAAAAGCTGGGGTCCCCTTTAACCAAGAGCCGTCCTCCAGGCCGGAAACCGGCCCCTCATGCAGCAGCCAGCGGCCCTCTTTTGTAATACCCACCATGTGCGCGTCGTACTTTTCCGGGTCCAGGTTTTGCAGAATGGACCCAGCGGACATTAAGGACACCTCATGCTCAGAGGACTGGCCGCCAAAAAGCACGGCCAGACTGATTTTTTTGCTCATGGGAATCACGCTCTTTTCTGGTAAGATTATGAAAGGCATGGAAAAAAACTCGTATTTGGATCTTGTCTATAGAAATAATCGTGCCCGTCTTTTCGGTGGATTTCGGCGGTTTCCACGACAAAAGAGGTTGCCCCCCGAGACCGCCCGCGCTTGTTTCCTTGAACCCGCTGAAAATCCGGGCGTCCAACCCGTGGAAAGCTAGGCCTTGTTTAAAAAACCGGAAGTACCGTCTTTATGCCCCATACAGGCGGATTTCTGTGTCGAACATTCCCGAGACACGAACCCCTGGTGGTTTTCTCTTGGAAACCGCCTTGTTTTGAGCAAAAATCCGGCGCTCCCTTTATTTTCAAACCAGCCCTAGAGTCTGTTTGAAAACGCCGAAACAGGGTCTGTTTTGCCCAGAAATGGTGGCTTCGGCGTCAAAAATCCTGGAAAGGCGCCAGCATTTCTTGCGGTTCTTTCCTGGAACCCACTTATTTCTATGCAAAGATCCAGCGTTTCTCCCATTTTAAAACAGACTCTAGCGTTCTGGCAAAAGAACCCGTACCGCCGGCATTGCCATAAAAAAGGCTTTTTACATCCTTACTATATGTTGCATAAACACCCGGGGGCACTTTCCTTTGCATTATACTATATCCTCTCCCAATTATCAACCTTTCTTTCTCCCTTTCCCAGGGCAGGAAAAGGCTGCCGCAAAAAACCAGCGCTCCCGGCCTTTCAAAAGGCCCTGGAACGCTGATCCTTATTCAATCTACACTATTTTAACGCCGCCCCTTCCGGCCCCGCTTGGCCCTAAAGAGGTATACAGGGCTTTGGGAATTGGCGATGACATGGTCTACAAAGTGCAAAGCCGCCAGCATAAACACAATAGAGAACAAAAGCAGAGGCATAAGGGCAATGAGCATGGGCAGCGTTAGGCTGACCAGGGCAAAAAACGGCCCAAAGAACAGATACGCCAGCACAAAAGCCGTTAGCAGCCCGCCAAACAGCAGGCCCCGCAGGGTGTTGAAAGGGGCGCTAACCTTAAACAGCATAATAAAGCCCGTCATAGCTGTGGTCATAACCGCCATGGTAGAGGCTTCGGCGCTGGTCAGGCCCAGGGGCTCGGTCAGTGTGCACAAGACCACAATGTTGGCTGTCATGGTCAAAGCCGCCGGGATGCACATTCGTATCACGTTGAAAATAAACTTGCCCTTTACCCGGTCGTTGTTGGGCTCCAGGGCCAAAATAAAGGAGGGCACGCCAATGGTCAGGGAGCTGATAAGGGTCTGCTGAATGGGCTCAAAGGGATAGGAGTAGTTGATAAAAATGAAGAGCACGCCGATCAGGGCCGAGAAGATGGTCTTGACCAAAAACAGGGAACTGGACCGCTGAAGGTTGTTGATAGACCGCCGCCCCTCCTGAACCACCACGGGCATGGAGGCAAAGTTGCTGTCCAGCAGCACCAGGTTGGAGACCGTGCGGGCCGCGTCGCTGCCCGAGGCCATGGCCACCGAGCAGTCCGCCTCCTTTAGGGCCAGCACGTCGTTGACCCCGTCGCCAGTCATAGCCACTGTGTGGCCGTCCTCCTTCAGGGCCTTAACAAAGGCCAGCTTCTGCTGGGGGGTCACCCGGCCAAATACCGCGTAGTCCTTTACCGCCCGGCGAATGTCCTCGTCCGTGCGCAGGGTGGTGGCGTCTACATAGCGGTCCGCATGCTCCAGTCCCGCCTTGCGGGCAATGTTTGCCACGGTCACCGCGTTGTCTCCCGAGATCACCTTGAGGTCCACCCCTTGGTCTGCAAAGTACCGCAGGGTGCTGGGGGCCTCTTTGCGTATCTTGTCGCTAATGAGCACCAGGCCCATGCTGACCAGGCCCTCAGGCAGGCTCTTGTCCTCAAAGGGCCCCTGGGCCCGGGCCAAAAGCAGCACCCGCTGGCCGTTTTGGGAGCAGCCCTCTACCTTTTTCTTGATAGCCCCAAAGGCCCGCCCCAGGATGAACTCCCCAGCCCCCATCACATAGCTGCCCCGGCCCGGAAAGTAGACCCCGCTCCACTTTCTGGCAGAGGAAAAGGGCACCGCCTCCCCCGCTTTCCACAGGGTGTGTTCCGGCAGGTAGTCTTTTAGGGCCATAAAGGTGGGGTTGTTGTCCGAAAGCGTGTTTACTAGGGCGGTTAGGGCTTCTTCCATCTCCTCCTTCGTAAAGCCCTCAAAGGGCTCTAGAGCGTCCACCTGCATGCTGCCCTCTGTAATGGTGCCGGTCTTGTCCAGACAAAGGGTGTCCACCCGGGCCAGGGTCTCTACGCAGTACATATCCTGGACCAGGGTCTTGTGGGTAGAGAGCTTGATAACACTCACCGCAAAGGCCAGGCTGATGAGCAGCACCAGGCCCTCGGGAATCATGCCCACCATGGCGGCGGCGGTACTGACTACCGAGGCCTGGAAGGTGTCTCCCAGCACAAAGAACTGCTTCCAGAACAGCAGCCCGCCAATGGGCAGAATGGCAAAGCCAATGATCTTTACAATAAAGTCAATGGAATTCATAATCTCCGAGTTGCGCTTTTTCATGTACTTGGCGTCCCCGGCAATCTTATTGGCATAGCTTTCGGCTCCCACGTGTTCCACCTGGGCCGAGCAGTTCCCGCTGACAATAAAACTGCCGGAAAGCAGCGGGTCTCCGGGTCGCTTTAAAATGGGGTCCGCCTCGCCGGTGAGCAAAGACTCGTTCACTTCGCACTCGCCGGCCACCACCGTAGCGTCGGCGCAGATCTGCCCCCCGGAGGAGAGCAGCAGAATGTCGTCCAACACCACATCCTCCACCTGCACGGTAAACTGCCGGCTTGCCCGCATCACCGTGGCCTTGGGAGAAGAGATCAGGGAAAGCTTGTCAATGGTGTGCTTGGCGCGAATGCCCTGAAAAGAGCCGATGATAATATTGGAAAAAATCACCCCCATAAACAGGGCGCTGCGGGGCGAACCCACCAAAATTACGGCCAGGGCCAGGGCGAAGTTCAGCAGGTTAAAAAAGGTGAACACGTTTTCTCGGATAATCTGCCCCTCGGTTTTGCTCTTTATGCCCGAATCACCGTTGTGCAGGCCCTGGGCCATGCGCCGGGCTACCTGCTGGGGCGAAAGACCCTCGCTAGGGTTGGGATAAAAACGCTCGGGTCCCCGGGTCTGGGGGGCCGGAGAGGCTGGGGGTTGCTTTTGGAGAGGCATTGCGGCAAGCAGCTCCTTTCAATAGAGAGAAGTAGTTTATAGACTAAGTATAATACATGCTAAAAAGTCAGTCAAAACAGAACAGTCAAGCGGCTGTATGAAAATTCCTGAAGATTCAAACAGCAAGCCATAAAGGACGGCGGGGTCCGCCCCGTCCACAGCAAAACCGCCCCGCAAAAAAGGAGGAGCCGTCCCGCCGCTGGCTAAGCCGTGGGCTAAAACCCAGCAAACCGGACAGAGCTGCGCACAGAAACAGCCGTGCCCGCCCCTAAAGACGCAAAACCGGCAAAAACACCAATTATATCCATAAGTATACACCTAAAACGCCGGTTTTCCAAGGGTACAAAGGCAAAATTTACAATTTTATTTTTTTACGAATTTCGTCTCCCAGCCATTGAAAGAACTGCCCATATTGGCTAAAATTCTCAACCAAATTCTGCCAAAAGCCCCGTAAATCCCGGCACTTCGGGAAAAAACGCCGGGCTGCGGCAGGGTTTTGCATTTGACATTATTTTTGTTAGCGGCTATAATTATCTTGTAACCCAGTTAAAACTCCCTCCGGAATTCGCGCCCGGCGGGACACTCGTAGAAAAAATACACCTGTGCAGGGGGCGGCGGCCTCCCCGTTTGAAAGGAAGTTTTTTTGATGGCAGCTAAGGAGAAGATGGAAGAACTGATGATAGTCAACCGCAGGACCGGCAAAGCCCTGCAAACCACCGGCCTGGACAACGGCCTGCCCGTGACCCAGTGCGAGCCCAACGGCAGCGACGTTCAGCTGTGGCAGCTGGTGAAAACCGGCGCGGTGGTAAAGTTTGTAAACAAGCAAAACGCCAAGGTACTGGACGTGATGCACGGTGCCACCGAGGCCGGCGCCTGGGCCCAGGCCTGGGAGGACGTGGGCGGCGAAAGCCAGCTGTGGCAGCTGGTAAAGGTTACTCCCACGTACAAAAAGATCTTGAACATACAGTCCGGCAAGGTTCTGGATATTGTGGATATGCGGGAGGACGACGGCGCCCCCGCGCAGATCTGGGACGATGTGGACGGCTTGGGCCAGCAGTGGAAACTGGTGGATCCCGCCGCCCTGAAAGCCAAGGCGGAAAAAAAGGCTGCGGCAAAAGCCGAGCCTAAGACATCGACTGACGCCGAGTCCAAGACGTCGACTGACGCCGAGTCCAAGACGTCGACTGACGCCGAGTCTAAGACGTCCGCTGACGCCGAGTCCAAGACATCGGCTGACGCCGAGTCCAAGACATCGGCTGACGCCGAGCCTAAGACATCGGCTGACGCCGAGCCTAAGACATCGGCTGACGCCGAGCCTAAGACATCGGCTGACGCCGAGTCTAAGACGTCGGCTGACGCCGAGCCTAAGACGTCGACTGACGCCGAGTCCAAGACGTCGGCTGACGCCGAGTCTAAGACGTCGGCTGACGCCGAGCCTAAGACGTCGACTGACGTCGAGTCCAAGACGTCCGCTGACGCCGCTAAGAGCAAGACAGTGACCAAAAAGGCCCCTGCCAAGAAGCCCGCGGCCCGCACCACCCGCAAGACTGCCAAGAAATAACAGCCCGAAAGCTAAACAGGGACCCTCTCATCTGGGGTCCCTGTTTTTTGTGGCCTAGCCCTGTTTGTCCTTCTGGTTTTTCAGGTGCTCCTCCACCCGGTACCGGGGCCGGGCCTTTACTTCGCTGTAAATTTTGCCAATATAGCCCCCTACCACTCCCAGGCACAGCATCTGTAAGCCGCCCAAAAGCCAAATAGAGCACACAATGGCCGTCCACCCAGACACAGCCCATCCGGCAAAGTATGAAACCAGAGCGTACAAAAGCCCAAATACGCTTAGGACAGAAAGAAGAATTCCAAAGTTGGAGATCAGCTTTAGGGGCTTTACACTAAAGCTGGTGATACCGTCCAGAGCAAAGGAGATCATTTTTTTCAGCGGATACTTGGACTCTCCCGCAAAACGCTCATGGCGGTCATAATACACATAGTCGCTGCGGTAACCGATGAGGGGCACCAGCCCCCGCAGGAACAGGTTGACCTCTTTGTACTCGGAGAGCCCCTCCAGGGCCCTTTTGCTCATCAGCCGGTAGTCCGCATGGTTAAAGACCACGTCCACCCCCAAAAGCTTCATCACCTTGTAAAAGCCCTCGGCAGTGGTGCGTTTAAACCAGGTGTCCGTGTCCCGCTTGTTGCGCACACCGTACACCACGTCGCAGCCCTCCAGATATTTTTGTACAAACTGGTCCAGAGCGTCCACGTCGTCCTGTAAGTCCGCGTCCAGGCTAATGGCGCAGTCGCAGCTGTCCATGGCGGTCATCAGGCCACACAGCAGGGCGTTCTGGTGGCCCCGGTTGTGGGCCAGCTTAACCCCCTCCACATACATATTCTCCTGGTTCAACCGGGTAATCAGCTGCCAGGTCTTGTCCCGGCTTCCGTCATCCACCAGCAGCATCCGGCTTTGCGCATTGGCCAGGCCCTGCTGGCGCATGGCGTCCAGCTTGGCAGAAAGGCGGCGAACGGTTTCGGGCAGGACCTCTTCCTCGTTATAGCAGGGAATGACAAAATAGACGGTGGGGTTCATAGCGGCACATCCTTTCAGTTAGTTTCTTCCGGTTCCTCTTCCTTTTCTTCCGCCTCTTCCTTTTTCTCCGGCCAAGGCCGGGGCTGAAGCCGGTCGTGCCGGGGGGCGGGTGGCTCCCGGCGGGCAGGCGCGCTCTCTTCCTCTTTTTCTGTCAATGCGGCCTTTGGCTCCGGCGGGTCCTCGGGGGGCACGGCTGCTTCTCTGCGGCTTGGCAGGCGCAGGGCGCCCGGCCGGGAGAACCGGGCCCTCCGGCGCTTCTCATAGTCCGCAAACCGGGCCACCCGCATAACCTTGGGATAAACCTTTGGCTCTGGGGCAAAGTTGTTCATCCGCTTCCCAAGGGTCAGATAGGCAATGAGCAGAATCAGCGCCCCCAGGGAGACCAGCGCCCCCAGCCCCAGCCCTGGGGTGGAATAGGTGAACTCAATATGGGCGGCAGGGCCCTGGGCGGGCACCTTCACTGCCATAAAGCCCACGTTCACCCGAAGGATCTCGGCGGGCTGGCCGTTCACCTGGGCACTCCAGCCCGGCTCATAGGGTACGCTGAAAAACACCAGCCGGTCCCTTTGGGGGGTGTCCATTTTGGCCTCAAATCCGGTCTGGGTATAGCGGAACTCATGACAGGCGGTGGCGGCCCGGTCCTGGCAATCCTTTAGGTAGCCTGCTTCGGTAAAGCTCCGCATGTCGCCAGAAAGATGGGTCAAACCCATGGCCTCGGCAATCTGCACAGCCTCTTGGTCCTCCAGCACCACGGCCCGCAGCATAGAGAGCTCACGGGCTCCGCAGGTGGTGTCGCTGCCCTTGCCCAGGGTCTCGTACTCGCTGCGGGTTAAATAATAGTCATAGGAAAAACCCATGGGGACATAGTACTCGTTTTCCCAGATGTCATAGCCGTTGGCATTGCCATAGTAGGCCCAGCCGGGCATAGCGGGTTCGCTGGAATCCTCCCCGGCAAAAAAGTCCCGGTCCCTGTCATCGTCAAACAGCCAGCGCACACTGGTCAGGCCCCGCAGGGCATAGTGGCTCACCTTTGGTCTAGAGGCCACGTCCCGCTTTACGCCAATAGAGTCGTAGAACTCCATCACAGACCCGGGCACAATGCTGTGAAAGGCCTGAATAGAGGGAATTTGCCAGAACATGGCCGCGTTGTCCAAAGACTCGTAAAAGTCCGAACGGCATTGCTGAAGATCCGGCAGGTCGATGGCCGCGCCGCCGTTCAGCTGGTAGGGTATAATGTGGTCCCAGGTATAGTCGCTCTGGGTTTTGCCCAAGGCGATAAAGAAGATGGCGTACAGCACCGACACTGCCGAGAGGCAGCCCATGGTCACCCGGCGGAACACCCGGCGGCTGCTCCGGCAGAACAGGAAGATATACACCAGCATCCCCAGGCAGATCAGGGAAATGGCCACATAGCTCCAAAAACGGGTGGGGTACTGCTCCAGGCCCATGGTCACGGTGGTTTCTCCGTCCTCGGTCTCTACCACAGGCATAAAGCCGATTACAGCCGCAATGGCCACGGTAATCGTCAGGGTCCAGGTAATGGACCGCCGCCAGTCCACCCGCTGGTTTTCCAGGGCCATCACAGTGGCAAGGCTCATCATCAGGGTCAGCATATAGTACCACCGGGCGTAAAAGGCGCTGTTCATCATCTGGAAGGAGGAGTTAAGGAAAGGCACCAGGGCCATGGCCAAGAGAATCCACAGCATCTTTTTCAGCCAGTGCCTGTGCCGCAGCTGTAGCCAGCCAATAACCCCGGTCATGCTGAACAAAGGCAGCCAGGCCCCCAGAGAGGACCACTTGGACTCGCTGTCCGGGGTAAAGTTGGGCCGGGCGGGCAGGTCCGGGGGGAAGAAGAAGCACTCAATAATATGCAGGTAGCGCTGGTTGCGGTTATACAGCACCGCATTCCAGCCAGAGAGGAAGTTGTCCACCCGGTTGTTCTGCACCACGGCCAGCACAGAGGGGACCAGCAAAAGACACGAGAGCCCCACCCCCAGCAGGGCCTCCAGGGCCAAAAAGAGAAAGTCCTTAAAGGAAATGCGCCAGCTGCGGCAGATTAGCCGCAGAAAAAAGTAGATTATGCAAAAGGTGACCTGGCCCACAAAGAAGTAATAGTTTACCAGGCAGCTGGCAAACACCGCCAGGGCAAACAGCCCCCGGCGGCGCGTGGCCATATACTCATCCAAAGCGGCCAGCAGCAGGGGAAAGAACACAATGGCCTCGTGAAAATGGTTGAAGAAAATATTATAGATAGAAAACCCAGAAAAAGCGTACAGCACTCCGCCGATCAGGGCCGTGTCCCCGGACTTTGTATACCGGTGGATGTAGACATAGGCCGTTAGGGTGGCACAGGCAAACTTCAGCACCAGCAGGGGGCCCATGAGAAACTGGATCCATTCCGAGGGGAAGGGGATGGTCAGCCAGAAAAAGGGGCTGCCCAGCAGATAGAAGGAGTAGGAGCCAATGAAATTTGCCCCCAGGTCCGTCAGGTGGTTCCAACCTAAATTGCCAGAGCGCACCGCGTCGTGGGCCAGCCGGTAAAAGGGAACCTGCTGTACATTAAAGTCTCCGTAAAACAGGAACCGGCCGCCGTCCACAAAAATAAAGGGGAGAAAAACCAAAAACGACAGACCCAGGCCCAAGAAAAAGGCCTTGAGAAAATAATTGTCCCGCCAGGACGTGGTTGGTTTAGACATATATTTACCTCCAAGGGGAAATGATGGACAAGAGAAAGAAAAAGAGGTTTTGCACCTATACTTTACCATAGAACCATTGACTTTAGAGAAAGCCGGTGCTTTTGCCCAGCAAAAGAGAAACCCTTCGCGTTTCAGGACTTCTCCTGGTGTTCGTTAAAATCCATTATATCATAAATTTTTCCATCCTGCAATGCAAAGCGGGAGTTTTTAGGCAAGCCCCCGGGCGCCCGCCCATATGGGAGTGTCCAAAATAAAGCGTTTAAAGGCGAGGCTCCGACGAAGAAACAGTAAAAGTTTCGTCAACCTTTTCAAAGGTTGCGGAGTTTTTAGGGGCGGCGCCCCTAAACCGCCGGAGGCCACTCTTTCGTCATAAACTCTTCTTTTGGACACTCCCCGCCCATATCTTTTTCTTGACAAAATTCTACTTTCTCTGTATAGTATGTACATTGCGTTTGCATCTGAAAACGGCTGCGCGTGCAGGAGGCGCGCGGCTTAAAAGCGGCCTGGCGGAAAGCTGCTCCGGCCTATCCCGGCAATAGCCGGGGGACCTTAAATCCTTTGCGGGAGGCAGCTGTGGGGGTGTTTTTTCCCTTGGCGTCAGGCTGGGTTATGTTGTGAATAACGAAAGACACGCAACTAATTTTCCAGCGCGGCGGTTTTGTGGCACGCCGCGCTGGCCGCAAAGGAGACGCATTGCCCTATGGAAAATTCTATCATTTCGCTGAAAGACATCGCTGTTTCTTACGATGGCGAGCAGGTGCTCTCGGGCTTTAGCCTGGACATTCGCGACGGAGAGTTCGTCACCCTTTTGGGCCCCTCCGGCTGTGGAAAGACCACCGTGCTGCGCACCATCGGGGGCTTTATCCGGCCCGATTCCGGCGAGGTCTTTTTTAATGGCGAAAACATCACCGCCCTGCCCCCCCACAAGCGGGAGGTAAACACCATCTTTCAAAAGTACGCCCTCTTCCCCCACCTGAACGTGTACGACAACATTGCCTTTGGCATGCGGCTAAAGGGGAAAAGCGAAAAAGAGGTAAAGGCCACTGTGCACGAGATGCTGCGCATGGTGAACCTTTCTGGCTACGCCCACCGGGGGGTGGGGCAGCTTTCTGGCGGGCAGCAGCAGCGGGTGGCCATGGCCCGGGCCCTGGCCAACGAGCCCAAGGTACTGCTGCTGGACGAGCCCCTCTCCGCCCTGGACCTAAAGCTGCGCAAAGACATGCAGGTAGAGCTGAAGAAGATTCAGCAGCAGACAGGCATTACCTTTGTGTTCGTCACCCACGACCAGGAGGAAGCCCTTTCCATGTCGGACCGGGTGGTGGTAATGGACGGGGGCGTGATCCAGCAAATCGGCAGCCCAACAGACATCTACAACGAGCCTGAGAACGCCTTTGTGGCGGACTTTATCGGCGAGTCCAATATCCTGGACGGCCTGATGCTGGAGGACTACCTGGTACGCTTTGCGGGGCATAAGTTCCGGTGCCTGGACAAAGGCTTTGGCCAGAACACCCCGGTGGACGTGGTCATCCGGCCAGAGGACATCGACGTGGTAGCGGCGGACTCCACCCACATTACAGGCGAGGTGACGGCCGTTACCTTTAAGGGCGTGCACTATGAGATTATTGTGGACGTGGCTGGCTTTAAGTGGATGATACAGTCCACGGACTATTGCGGGGTGGGGGACCGCATTGGCCTGTCCCTAACCCCGGACGACATCCACGTTATGTCGAAGTCCGAGTACTCGGGCATGTTTGGCGACTACAGCACCTTCTCCGACGAGCTGGAGGAGGATAGGATGGCTGGCGGGAGCCTGGAGGAGGACAGCGATGAAAACCAACTCTAAGCTTCTCTGCGCCCCCTACACGGTGTGGATGACCATCTTCATCATCCTGCCTATGCTGCTGGTGGCCTGGTTCGCCTTTACCGACAAGTCCGGCGCCTTTACCCTGGAGCATATTCTTAGCGTGGGCCAGTACTCCAACGTATTCCTGCGCTCCATCTGGCTGGGGGCCATTGCCACGGCCCTCTCTCTTGTCCTTGGCTACCCCCTGGCCTATATTATCTCCCATATGCCCGCCAAACGCCAAAGCGTTATGGTCATGCTGGTCATGCTGCCCATGTGGATGAATTTTTTGCTGCGCACCTATGCCTGGATGACCCTTTTGGAGGACAACGGGCTGATTAACAGCCTGCTCTCGGCCCTGGGCCTGCCCCGGGTGCATATGATTAACACCGCCGGGGCCGTGGTGCTGGGCATGGTGTACAACTATATTCCCTATATGATCCTGCCCCTGTACTCTGTGCTGACAAAGATTGACCCCAGCGTCATCGAGGCCGCCCAGGACCTGGGGGCGAACCACCGCAAGGTGTTCCTCAAGGTGGTGGTGCCCATGAGCATGCCGGGCATTATCAGCGGGGTCACCATGGTCTTTGTGCCAGCGGTGAGCACCTTTATCATCTCAAAGATGCTGGGCGGCGGCGGAAACCTGCTCATCGGCGACCTGATCGACATGCAGTTTTTGGGCAGCGCCTACAACCCCAACCTGGGCTCTGCCATCTCCCTGGTACTGATGGTGATTATCCTCATCTGTATGGGCATTATGAATCAGTTTGACGAGGGAGAGGATAACGCGGGAGGAGGTATGCTGCTATGAGCAAAGCGGTGGCCCGGATCTATACCTTTTTGATTTTTCTGTTTCTGTACGCCCCCATCCTGGTGCTGATTGTGTTCTCCTTTAACGATACCGAGACCGCCAGCCGCACGGTGTGGAGCGGCTTTTCCCTGAAGTGGTACGAAAAGCTCTTTGAGGACCGGCTGATTCTGGAGGCCCTGCGGAACACCCTTGTCATCGCGGTGGCTGCGGCCGCTGCCTCTACCGTGCTGGGCACCATAGCGGCCATTGGCATTAACTCCATGAAGCGCCTGCCCAAGCGGGTGATGATGAACATCACCAACTTCCCCATGGTGAACCCGGAGATTGTCACCGGCGTGTCCCTTATGCTTCTGTTTGTGTTCGCGGTGGGCCTGGTAGGGGGGCGCAGCCTGGGAATGCTGTCCCTGATTGGCGCGCATATCACCTTTTGCCTGCCCTATGTGATTCTCTCGGTGCTGCCCAAGCTGCGGCAAATGGACCCCGCCCTGTATGAGGCGGCCCAAGACCTGGGCTGCCCGCCGGTAAAGGCTTTCTTCAAGGTGGTGCTGCCAGAGATTATGCCCGGCATTGTCACAGGCATGATCATGGCTTTTACCCTGTCCATCGACGACTTTGTCATCAGCTACTTTACCAGCGGCACCACCCAGACCCTGCCCATCTATATTTACTCCATGACCCGCAAGCGGGTGAGCCCGGAGATCAACGCCCTGTCCACCGTGCTGTTCGCCGCGGTAATGGCCCTGCTGATTGTGGTAAATGTGCGCACCGAAAAGGTGCGTAAGGCCGAAAAGGCCCTGGAAGAATAAAGCCCGCTACTCTTATCTCTCCATTCTAACAGGAAAGGATTTCGATACCAAAAAATGAAAAAATTTCTTCTTTTCCTCCTGGCCGTCCTGGCCTCCGCCCTGCTCTCCCCCTGGGCGGCAGCGGCGGAAAACGTCACCCTGAACGTGTACAACTGGGGCGAATACATTGCCAACGGCACCGACGGCTCTATGGATGTGAACGCCGAGTTCACCCGGCGCACCGGCATCCAGGTGAACTACACCACCTTTGACAGCAACGAATCTCTCTATTCCAAGCTGGCCGGAGGCGGCGCGGACTATGACGTAATCATCCCTTCGGACTATATGATCTCTAAACTCATTGCCGAGGATATGCTGGCCCCCCTGGACTTTTCCAATATCCCCAACTTTCAGTACGTGGACCAGCCGTTTAAAAACCCGGACTATGACCCCCAGAACCTCTACTCTGTGCCCTATACCTGGGGCGTGGTGGGCATTTTTTACAACACAGACTTTGTAGAAGAGGTCACCAGCTGGCAAAGCCTGTGGGACGCCCAGTACGCGGGGAAAATTCTGATGTTTGACAATCCCCGGGACTCCTTCGCCATTGCCCAGTTCCTGCTGGGACAAGACGTGAACACCGCAGACCCGGCCCAGTGGCGCCAGGCTGCCGCCCTTTTAAAGGAGCAAAAGCCCCTGGTGCAGGCCTATGTGATGGACCAGATTTTTGACAAAATGGAAAACGGCGAGGCCTGGCTGGCCCCCTACTATGCCGGGGACGCGGCCATTCTGGTGGAAAACAGCGAAAACATTGCCTTTGCCGTGCCAGAAGAGGGCACCAACTTTTTTGTGGACGCTGCCTGCGTGCCTAAAACCGCCAGCCATAAAGCAGAGGCCGAGGCGTACATTAATTTTTTGTGCGACCCAGAAATCGCGGGGGCCAACATGGACTATGTGGGCTACTCCACCCCAGAAACCGCTGCCAAGGAGTACTTGGACCCAGAGGTAATCGAAAGCCCCATGTACTACCCCAGCCAGGAGACCCTAAACCGCACCCAGGTGTTTGTAAACCTGCCGGAGGACACCGCCCGCCTGGTGGACACCCTTTGGGCAGAGGTAAAGATGGGCGGCCCAGGAGAGTCGGCGGTGCTGGTGGCCATTATCCTGGGCTTTTTGGCCCTGTACATTGCCATTGTGGTCTATAAGCGCCGAAAAAGAAAGCGGGAGCTGGCATAAGAAAGAGTCGCGCCATTCAGCCCCAATCAAACAAAAAAAGAGAGCCGCCAAATGGCGGTAGTCCATAAGGAAATATTGCAAAATTTGTGACGAATGCCAGGTAAACGGAAAAAGAATAACTGCTATGCAAAAGGGTTATCCGATTGCATAGCAGTTTTCTTTTGTCTTTCTATTTAGTTTTTGATTTTCAGCGTTCCAACGGAACGCACAGCCATCACCGCAGGTGATGATCTCAGGGGTTGGGGGACATGTCACCAACAAGCATTTAGCAGAAATTCCGGGGACGGGATTTCTGCTAAATACGCAATCTTACGGAAGATTGCATTGCTTGCGAACTGTATCGCGAATTCCTGTTAACCGCTAATTGTAAAATCTATTGCTATTATTCATTTAAATGTCTATAATAAGAAAATCGAAAAATCTAATCAAAAACTAATCAAGCCTTAGTATAATCAGATTGGAGGTTTCAGATATGGCAAAAACAATACTGATTATTGAAGATGAAATAGCAATACAAAATATCTTAGCCGAGCCGCTTAGAGCCTGCGGCTATGAAGTTGTGACTGCATCGGATGGTCTGGAGGGTATCAATGCTTTTCATACCCACCACATAGACCTTATCCTTTTGGATATTATGCTGCCGAAAATCAACGGATATGCTGTTTGCGAAATGGTACGACAAGAAGCACAGACCCCAATTATCCTTTTGACTGCCCTTGATACAGAGGATGACCAGATAAAAGGTTTTGATTTATTGGCAGATGACTATATCACAAAGCCCTTTTCTATCAAACTGGTACTAAAGCGTGTGGAAGCATTGCTTAGAAGAACAGAAACAACGGATATGGGTACAGACATTATCCGATATAAGGAACTTCAGATAAGTGCCAAGCAAAGGCAAGTTCTTGTAGCAGGTGCAGAGGTCATTCTTACGCAATCCGAGTTTGATATTTTACTCTTGTTCCTTAAAAATCAAGGGCGAGTATTCACAAGGGATGAGCTTCTCAATCTTGTCTGGGGATATGAGTTTATCGGCGAGGAAAAAAGTGTCAACTTCCACATTATGAATCTGAGGAAAAAGTTAGGTGTAGATTATATTGAAACTGTCAGAGGGGTGGGATACAAAATTGCGAAAGAAAATCAGTAACTCTCTAAGTACAAAAGTGTTCCTGTGGGTATTTACCGCATTGACTTTGTGTAGCATTTTGATATATGGCATCGTTCTTGTATTTGTTCCACAGAGCTATCAGCTCACAGGCAGCAAACAGTTTGAAACCAATGCGGGAGCGTTGTTCTCTGCTCTGGAAAACAAAAGCTATGAGGATGGAACGACGCTGATTACGAATTTCTGTATTGAGAACAATGCTGTAGCTGTGTTGGGAAACGAAAAGAATAGTGTTACTTTCGGAGATTTTGAAGCTATCGTCGATGACCTGTCAACGGCACAAACCTACACAACCAATGTGACCTTTGCCGAAGATAAAGCAATCTACACGCTTTCCGTTATCTCCCTTTCCAAAACGGCAAGCGAACTATTCAGTCTACTGCTCCGTTTTATTCCGTTGGTATTGACGGTTATTCTGCTTCTCTCTGCTCTAAGTGCTTTCATTTGCAGCCGAGTGATTGTTGTACCGATTGCAAAAATCAGTCAGATTTCCAAGCGAATGACCGAGCTTGATATGACTTGGAGGTGTGATACAGACAGAGGGGACGAAATCGGTGTACTTTCTTCCAGTCTGAATACAATGGCGGCAAGGCTGCAAAGTACAATGGAAGAATTGGAAACGGCAAATCAGCAGCTAACCAAAGATGTTAAGAAATTTCAAAGGTTGGAGGAACAGCATAGGAATTTTTTTGCGGCTGTTTCCCACGAGCTGAAAACACCGTTGACTATTCTGAAAGGTCAGCTTGAGAATATGATATTAGGTTTCGGGGATTACCAGAACCACGACAAATATCTGCCGCAGGCACTAAAATCTGCCGAGGACATCGAATACTTAGTGAAAGAGATACTATCTATTACCAAAATGGAAACAATGAACATCGGCAGCTCTTTGGAAACACTTTCTTTAGCTGATATGGTAAGTAAAGTAGTTACAGAGTTGCAGCCTTTGGCGACTGAAAAAGACATTGCTATTTTTCAGAATATCTCCGAAGATATAAGTGTGTCAGTCAACCGCAACCTGTTCGGTAAGGCGTTATCCAACATCATTGGCAACGCCATCTGTCACTCTAACGCAGATGCTAAGGTTTATGCAGATTATGACACGGATACGCACATTTTGGTTGTAGAAAATACAGGCGTATTTTTAGACGAGGATAATTTGGAAAATATGTTTACGCCGTTTTATAGGGCGGACAAATCCCGCAGCAAAGCCACAGGCGGAAGCGGTCTGGGTTTATACATTGTAAAGACTATTCTTGACCTGCACCAAATGGGATACCAAATCATGAATACCGACAAAGGTGTTGCGTTTTATCTGAAATTAAATTAAAATCATCTTCTAAGGAAGCCGTCAGTTATCTGGCGGCTCCTTTGCATCTCTAAAAACGAATGAAACGCATACCAAATGCTAACCAAAAACTAATCAAAAAAAGATATGATTGTCAGCAGAAAGGAGATGTTGCCTAAATGGATTATAAAAAGCGGGCAGGTCTGTATCTGCTCCGCAAAAAAGGAAATGCCATCAGTATCTTTCTGCTCATAATGGTCGTTTCGACCTTTCTCATTTCCTGTTTTACGCTTCTTACCGCATCCGAGAAATTAGCGAGCGACATTCGAGGAGCTTTAGGAGCTGCCTTTTATCTAAGGGCAAGTACAGGCGTCGTATCAGATGAAAACGGCGAAATGACAGTTACGGAAAACCATATCCGTATTACTGATAATGAGATAAAGCAGATACAAAGTTGTGGCGATATTGCATACCACAATCCTATCAATTATGGATATGCCAAAGGCGAACTGCTTACCAAAGGCAATCCCATTGCCTTTATTCGCGGAGAGAAACACACTGAGGATAACAATATGGGAGCAGTTACAGCACTTTGCTACTCTGCATTGGAAACAGATTTTGTAGACGAGGTACTGGCTCTTGCCGCAGGCAGACATATTACGGAAGCAGATACAAATGCCATTTTGATAAGCTCTGAGGTGGCTGCTGCGAATGGCTTGTCTGTTGGGGATAAGATTGTCCTGTCATCGTCCGAGCTTGGAGAAGCTGACGGCGAGTACATTGATGTGTGGTCTGGGGAAAGAAAAGAGACAGTTGTAACGATTGTAGGAATATACGATATTCTGGAAGCGGATGCGAATGTAACAGCAACCGCTGGCAGACAAGAAAATCGTATTTACGCAAGTATTGATGTTTTGACACAGCTTGCTGCAAGCGAACCGTCTGTTTATACAGGCGAGGTCGGTTTTTATGTGACTGACCCAAAGACACTTGATGAAATTGTATCCAAAGTGCAGCAGATAGAAGAAATTGATTGGAAAACGCATTTTATCCGCACGAATGATTTTCAGTATTCCAAAGTTTCCGATAGTCTTACTTCTTTAGGGGATTTAATAAAAATCCTGTTGGCGTGTGTTTCCATCGTGAGTGCCGCTATTTTGACCTTGATTTTAACTTTGCGTATCAGAGGCCGCATACCAGAAGCAGGCATCCTTTTAGGAGCAGGTATCCCGAAAGGGGAAATCATAAAACAGTTTCTGTTAGAAGTATTGAGTGTAGCTGCCATCGCATTTCTGTTTTCTTATGCTGCGAGCTTTGGAATAAGCCATAACTTAGGTAATCATCTGCTTGCGGATTTTCATCCTAATCTCATCAACGCTGCGGCATTACAGAATGGAATGAGTGATGCAGTGAGTATGGACAGCTATCTCACTCTGGGTATTGGAAAAACCCTGCTGATATATGGATGCCAGCTTATCGTAGTTGTGCTTTCCGTACTGCTCTCATCGGCTTCTATCTTGAAGCTGAAACCAAGAGAGATACTGACAAAAATGAGCTAAGGAGGATATGCGTAATGAATTTTGTAAAGAGAGCTTTTCTTTACTGCTTTCGGCAGAAAGCAAAGACATTGATTTTGTTCTTGGTATTGGCGATTATTTCAACCTTTTTTTTGACAGGTCTGGCAATCCGTGATGCATCCGAGGGTGCGACTGCGGATGTGCAGACAGCTATCGGCGGTAAATTATTTTTGGAAATTGACCCTACCAACCAATACGATTCGAGCCAAGACGGATACGGGATGACCTATACCTATAATGGCGATTACATTACCCCAGAGATTTTAGATGCCATTTCAAAGGTGGACGGCGTTGTAGATTATAATTCTGACAATCCGAGAGGATTTTGGGGAGCAGGCGTGGACTTTCAATATTTACCTGCGGCATTTAATTTGAGCTATACCCCTTATGGAGAGTCGTCTGCGTATACGGCAGCTCTTTCCTCTGAAAAAAGCTCTGATTTTGAAAGCGGAAAGTACAGCCTTGTGGACGGCAGACACATCACCCCCGAAGATAAGTATGTCGTGATGATTTCAAAAGAGCTTGCGGATTACAATAAGCTGTCTGTGGGTGATGTGATGACAATGTACTGTCTGGACTCCGACAGTAATGTGAAGCTTAAAATTATTGGTATTTTTGACGGTACGGAGGGTACTTCTGGGAACGGCGGTTTTTCTGTATCGGATATACCCGCAAACTGCGGCTATGTGGACTACACGACGATGTTTGAAAACTTTGGTCGTAAGATAGACGGTTATACACAGATTGATATTTATGTGGAAGACCCTGTAAGCATCCAGAATGTCTATGATAAAGTAAAGGACCTGCCAGAGCTTCGTGGGAAATCCTTGAAACTAAGCATTGATACGGATGAATATGAGGTCGTACAAGCACCTCTTGAAACCTTGCAGGGCTTAGTAAGCACTATCCTCGTGATTATCATCGTTGTAAGCTCTCTTGTGCTGACACTTCTTTTAACTCTTTGGATTAGAGGGCGTAAAAAAGAGATTGGCGTTTACCTGTCTATTGGTAAGAGCAAGACGGGCATTATCGGACAATTTTTTGTGGAAACGGTGACTGTAGCGATTGTCGCCTTTGCAACTTCTGTTTTCTTTGGCGGTCTGATTGCAGGAAAAGCAAGTGAATTTCTGGTGTCCAGAGTAACAACAGGTGCAGCAACGCTTCATGTTGAAATTTCAGCGGCGTATCTATTGCCTCTATACCTTATCGGTATTGCCATTATTGCCGCCTCGGTGGTACTTGCATCGTGGACGGTGTTCCGTTTGAAGCCGAGAGATATTCTTTCAAAGATGAGCTAAGGAGGTAGAAAGCGATGAATATTATGGAGATAAAAGGAGTTCGCTACTCCTATGATAACAAGCGAAATGTGTTAAAAGGCGTGAGTGCTGAATTGGACGCAGGGAAAATGTACGCCATACTTGGACCGAGTGGCTGCGGAAAGACAACGCTGCTTTCCCTGCTTGGTGGATTAGACAGTCCGCTTGAGGGGCAAATCCTTTTTGAAGGGCAAGACATTGATACCGTAGGTCTTGCCACGCACCGCAAAAACAATGTAGCCTTTATCTTCCAGAGCTACAATCTGATTGATTATCTTACACCAAAAGAGAATGTGGCTCTGACTTCTAAACTGCCGCCACAGCCTATTTTAGAGCGGGTGGGACTGACCGAAGAAGAAAGCAAACGAAATGTTCTGAAACTTTCTGGCGGTCAGCAACAGCGTGTAGCGATTGCCCGTGCGTTAGCTTCTGATGCAAAGGTCATCCTTGCCGATGAGCCGACAGGCAACCTTGATGAAGATACAGCAGCAGAAATCACGGCAATTTTGAAAGAATGTGCCCATCAGATGAATAAATGCGTGGTTATCGTCACGCACTCCAATGAGCTTGCAAAGCAAGCAGATGTTATCTTTCGATTGAAGAAAGGTGACTTGCAGGTCGCAGGAAATTAGAGGGTAAGCAACGAAATATTCAGAATGAACAGGAGGGGGGTAACATGGGAAATTAGTTGTATTAGATATATCCGAATCCGGCAGACAGATTGGTGAGAAGTTATTTGTGGTTCTTAATGCTGGAAGAAAAAAAGAACTGACTGAATTTGTCCGGGAATATGAGGGAAACTGTGTTCCACATTTTCCTTCATACCTTCGTAGCAACAATCCATCATTAACTGAATTTCAGGAGGGCAACCTGTACGTATGCCTGGAGCAAAGGCTTGTACGAGTTCAGGATCAGACTGTCAATCTGACAACTAAGGAGTTTGATATACTGGCATTGCTGATTCGAAATCCAAAGCGGGTGTTCACCTATGAGATGATTATTGATTTTGTGTGGAATGAGGATTATTCTTACTACTCACGAAAAGCTGTCAACAACCATATCAGCAATATGCGGAAGAAACTGAAAATCTCGCCGGATGTGTCCGATTATATCAAAAGCGTTGCTGGTGTCGGATATAAATTTGAATACCAGCCAAGTCCATAAAAACCGTTGCAGGAAAACCTGCGGCGGATTTTTTGTAAATAACTAAACACAGACGGCAATTTTTGAGGAGAAAATGAACGGATATATAGAGGGAATTTTGTTCTGTAGGGAGTGTTCATATGCTTCAAATGTGAATTTTTTGTGAATTTTTCAAGCTGCCCCCCACAATTTGCCCTAAAAATGTACTGAATAGTAGAGGGATATTTTTTCGTATGGAAGGAGGTGTTACTATCCATAAAAAGATTCCGGTCATGGACTATCGACAGTACCGCCGGATGCGGAAACTGGTGCATGAATGCTGTAACTATGACAACGGTAACTGTATCGCATTGGATAATGGTGAGGAATGTGTATGTGTCCAGAGTATATCCTATTCGCTTCTCTGCAAATGGTTCCGCTCTGCTGTCCTGCCGCTGGACAAGTCCCTGGAAACGGTGCTCTTATTCCGGGATGAGTTAAAATGCTGTTCCGTCTGCGGGCAGCCGTTCCGCCCCGGTTCTAACCGGGCCAAATACTGCAAGTCCTGTGCGACGAAGGTTCACCGCCGGCAGAAAACGGACAGCGACCGGAAAAGGCGGCTGGCATGCGGACAATTAGAGTCGAAAAAGCATTGAATTTACTGCTGTTTTAAGCTGCTGTCAATGGGCGTGAGGGATAAATCTCCTGCGCCCCTCATAAACCTGCTTTTAACCGTCCGCAGAAGGATTTTCACCTAAATTGGAAAATCCCATTTAGGTGCGGTTTCTATTCTGCCGGTTTATCGGTTTATTACATATCCTGCCTGTATGGGATTTGCCAATACTGGATTTTCAGAGACTGGAAAACCTGACGTTCCAGACACCCCTGTCCCTCTCTTTCAGACGCTGGATTTCCAGACCTTTCTGGCAGCCCATATTTAGACGGAAATAAAAGAAAAGAAGTTAATAACAAAATAGTCAATATCAATCAAATCAATCTAAGGGGATGGATTGATGGAAGGGAGTGTGCTATGCAAAAACATTTTTTGATACCTTACAAGGAGGACAGCGGCGTACCGCCCTATCTGCCCTATCTGCCCTTTCCACGTTTTCTGATACCATTGGATTTATCCAATGATGCAAAGGTTCTGTACGCCCTGCTCTTTGACCGGGCAGGCATTTCCAGGGAGAACGGCTACATAGACCCGAACGGCCGGATCCGTCTTTATTTTACGGTGGAAGAAGCAAAGGAAAAACTGCACCGTAGCCGCCAGGTGGTGACAAGGGCTTTTCAGGAACTGGAGCGCAGCGGCCTGATTGTCCGCTGGAAACAAGGGCTTGGCCGTCCGGCGGTCATTACGCTGAATATTTTGCCTGCAAGGAAGGAGGGAGATGCGATTGTGTAAACCTGCAGATATGAACGAACTTCCTAAATATTTGAAGCCGGAAATTGCCGAGCGGGTGGCGGAGCATTTCAAGAACGGCATCTTTGAGTTTGAATTCAGCAGGGAAGAACTAATTGAAATTGAAGGAAACACTGTCTACCATACGATTCCCCATTATGCGGAGGAAGGGGCGGAAAGCGTGCTGGATAAGCTGCGCCGCATCATGGCCGGGAATTTGGAGGAAACAGAATGAAACCTGCTGAAAAAAAGAAACAACGCGATATAATATAGGCAACCGTTTACCTGGCTGTTATCCCGGATTGCGGGAAGAAAGGAGCTACTATGAACCAGCAGCCAGATAAAATTACAGCTTTATACTGCCGTCTGAGCCAGGACGATGCGCTTGATGGAGAAAGCAATTCCATTACTAACCAAAAGGCTTTATTGTCCAAATATGCGGCAGAACACGCCTTTAGAAACACTATGTTTTTCGTGGACGACGGATTCTCAGGGACAAATTTTCAAAGGCCCGGGTTTTTGGAAATGATGAAATATGTGGAGGACTATTCAGTCTCCACCCTGATCGTCAAAGACCTGTCCCGTCTGGGCAGGGAATATTCCTATATGGGACGTTTACAGGATTTCATCTTTCCCGCTTATGATGTCCGCTTTATTGCCATCAATGATGATGTGGACAGCGCCAAGGGCGAGAATGATTTTGCTGTATTCAAGAATGTTTTTAATACCACCCTCTCATAAAGAATGACACTACACGCAGGACATAGCATCCCTGTTATCTCCGACAAAGCTGTTTTGTGCCGAATACCATATTAACGGTAGCGGCTACCAAAAATGACGGAGGGTAACACAATGAGTGAATTGAAACCGAGAATCCATGACGAGGCAAATGGCCTTGATTATGTCCTTGGCGGGGACTACTACATTCCGGCTATTGAATTGCCGGAGAGCGATGGCCGTCCCATCAGAAAGTGGGGGCGGATGCACAAGGCGTATCTGGAAGAAACAAACCCGCTTTTGTTCAATCACCTGATTTTGACGGACAAGCTACACACTTACCTCGCTGATTTGGACGAACAGGCGAGAGAACGCTATCTGCTCATCGTCCGCCAGATGGCTGAGAATGAGGGCGTAACCGAGGATTTGAAGCGTCAGTCGCAGTGGGAGTGGGCCGGAGCAATGAACAGCATCGTGAGCCGCGCCGAAGAAAGTATCAAAAGTGAACTGATTAACGCTTAATAGGCTCAAAGTCTCCGCAAATGCACCGATCTGAACATTTGATTGGGGTGATTTGTGATTAAGCAAACAGGGTGCTGTCTTCTGTTTATATTTTGAATATCGACACCCCATGCTACTATAATATTGAACTCCCTCCTCCAGAAAAAGCATCTTGAATTTAACACGTCTGTCGGTTTCAACAAAAATTCTTTGAGTTTTTGGGAAGGGTAATTGTTTTTTAGAGATGGCTGATATATAATTTAATTTGTGTAGGTGTGTCCTTGTAGATATTGTTTGCTAAGATGAGATGGCATTTGATAGTCCAAGAAAATGCTCTGCTATATAGATAAGAGAGTATGGCCCATGAATTATAAATGTTGCAGGCGGAAAATAGCAAACCGAGGAGAATACATTATGTTTGAAACCAAGAAAACTCTCATCGTTGTTTATAAGGATGAGTTGCTGATGAATCAGTTGAGAAAGATGGTAGAAACTCACGATGACAGTGAACAAAGGATTGTTGACACCAAAGCGGTTTCTATCAATATTGTTTCTTGGAAGGAAAAGGTATGGCTTGGAAACGAGAAAGCTGGGAATATCCAGGGAAAGATTCTCTTCCTTGGAGAAATAAAGGGCACAGATAACTTGATTCCTGTTCTTGATATTAAATTTGATGAATATGGTGTCAGATTTGGATGGGCAGGCAATCGAGCAGTTGTATATGTTGATCCGAAAGTGCTGACCGCTCGTAAGGACTACGATGCATTTTTGGAGAAACTCTTTGCGCTACGTATCCCTGATTTGCTTAAAGCTACAAAAGAAAGTATTTCAGTTGTGGAATCTGAATCTCCAGTTGAGGATGCTCCAGAGCATTCAGATAGCGAGGCTATTGAAGCTGACGAGAAAAACCACAAAAAGGCCGATATCTTCAAAGGTGTCAAGAAAGCAATTTCAACGGGAACAGATGTCATCGGAAAAGCGAGAACACAGGTTACGTCTAAGTCCGAGGAAGTTTTCAGAAACAAGTCGTTGATGAAGCGACAGATGCTTTTTTATGGTGTGGTCAGTTTCTACAATGATGGACTCGAAAAGTTTATGAATATGTGAGGTAATAGCCTATGCAGTCAAAAACTGAAATGCAGCAGGGCTGGGAATTTGCCACAGAAATAATGGGTGCAGATATTGCTGCCCGTATGGGACAGGAATATGTAAGCGCAGTTGAGGCGGCAATTAAGCAGCTTGAAGAAAACATAAATAATCACAAATACAGAAATCTTGGAATCGGGCAACTACAAGGTTATATGCTTGAGGAATGGGGAGCCGGAACATTCAATGTAGATGCGGTTGCCGCTGATTCAGCAGACCGAGCCGCTGTGCTACATAGCACATTGAAAGACTCTGTTGATATCCAATTAGATTCAGGTGAGCTTTATAGCGCAAAGTCTTATGTTACAGCTGAAAAAACTGCAAAGGCACAGGCCAGACTTAGCCCGGAGTCCGGTCAGGCAAGCTATCATGATCAAGGCAGGTTCGTTCCTTCTGATCAGCTTTCTGACGCCAAAGTGACTGCCCATCGGGAAGCATTGAGAAATCAATCTATTCGCTCCGATATCTCTGATGCATATGCTGAAACCGAATCCAAACTGACAGATACAATAAAAAACGCCGAGGGTGTAAGTTCCAAAGGCGCATCAAGAAAAGAATTAGAGGACATTGCCCATGAAAGCAAGGAGCAGAAGTTTAGGGCGAAAGAACATGGTGTAACCACGGATAGTGCAGTCAATACAGAATATCTGTTGAGACAGGCATTGAAAGCCGGATACACTACTGCGGCGATTACTGTTGCTGTTCAGCTTGCCCCTGAAATTTATAAGGCCATAGATTTCCTCGTCAAGCATGGGGAGATTGATATTCAGCAGATTAAAAGAGTGGGTACAAAGGGAATCTCTGCTGGAGCAGAAGGTTTTCTTCGTGGCTCGATATCATCTTCTCTGCTGATAATGTGTGAAAAGGGAGCTCTTGGCGAGGCATTTAAAGGTATCAATCCCACTATTCTTGGTACAGTTGTTGCTTTGGTCATGCAGACTGTAAAGAACAGCATTCTTGTTGCTGCCGGAAAGATAAGCACACAGCATATGGGAGCAGCTTTTGT
This sequence comes from Acutalibacter intestini, assembly GCF_034334985.1. Lineage (NCBI taxonomy): Bacteria > Bacillati > Bacillota > Clostridia > Eubacteriales > Acutalibacteraceae > Acutalibacter > Acutalibacter intestini. The sequence continues at coordinate 81,141 of NZ_JAWXXL010000012.1, forward strand.
GGATACCATGGTTATCTCCAGCGGTTATTTACTTGGCGCACATATCGGTGGCATTATTGGTCAGTCTCTTGGCTTTGAACTCCCTGTTGTTGGGTATCTGCTTGGCAGTCTACTTGGCACATCGTTTTGTGTGATTTACAATATTGGGAAGAAAAAACTGATTTCCTTTTGCGTTGATACCGGTTTTACTTGCTTTGGTCTTGTTGAACAAAACTATGAACTGCCAAATGAAGTTTTAAATGATCTTGGTGTAGAAATTGCTCCGATTTCACGGACACAAATCGAAAGAATAGATGTTCTAAGGTCGGAGACAGCGATTACAGCAATTGATAAAGCAGAATACGAAACTATAGATATTACCGTATTACGGCGCGGAGTGATTGGTGTAAATAGGATTGGATACATACCATCATAGTTATGTCAAATTTGAAAGACGACCGCTACCTTGCAAGCAGTGTATTTGTTCCCACAAATACTCAAAACAGACTTCTGGCGTAGCCGCCGGAAGTCCGTTTTTGCTTGTTGGTGGCACAGCCCCCAAACCCCTTTTCGCAGAATTTCATTCTGCGGCTACGCACCGTTCCGGCGCTTTTTACTCCCGCCTCCGGCGGAGATTTTTTGAAAACGGCGAGGCTGGCTTACCAGCATGATCGCAAACTGCCCCATAAAGGGAAACGGCATTTTTTCAAAAATCCGTCAGGCTCGCAGAGCCGTAGCCAGCGTGAAACGCTGTTCAAAGGGTTTGGGATGCTTCCCAACAAGCAAAACCTGAGGTTTCCGGCATCGCCAGGAACCGCAGGTTTTGAGCGTTTGTATATACAAACGCCTTGCTTGCCCAGTATAGCGCATGGCTGTTGTTTTCGCCTACCCTCGACAAAATTTTCCCAAAGGCATTGACGGGAACATCCGTTTGTGCTACCATAATGGGGAACTGAATACTGCACATATTTTTCACGCAGATACATAGACCGAACCACAGCGTTTTCGCTGGGGGCGGTTTTGTTGTATCTGCGTTTTTTGTTTTTGAAAGGAGGCCAGACAATGGAGAAAATCAAAACGGGAGCGGTCAGGCGTGGGCGGGGCAGGCCGAAGCTGGATGCCCACATCACCGAGGAATACGCCCCCAGCAGGCGGCAAGCATTGAACAAGATGTATATGTACGAGGGCGTCCACCTGTTATCAGTAGCGGCTACCGAAATTCAAAACAGCGAGGTTTTATGGCAGGAGGACAGAACAGCTGTCACTGTGAAATCCCGTGACGGCATCCTGGAGCAGCTCGGCAGAATGGCCGTGCAGGACAAGCTGGGTCGTGCCGATTGCGTCTATCTTGCCAACCTCGCCATCGCCGCTGTTCAAGCCGGATATACCACACGGGAGGTGGAGGTTGCCCTGCGGGAAATCCGAATGGCGGCGAAGTCCAGCATGAAAAATCCAGACAATGAGGCACTTTATTGTGCGCTGGGCAACACCGTGGACATTCTGCGGAGGATGGGAGGTGTCGCATGAAAACGGAAAAACGGCCAGTAGAAATCACAGTGGCGGGGGAACTCCCCGGCTTTGAATACGGCGAGTGTCGGGGCGTATTTTTAAACTTGGGGCTTGATGTGGAAATGGACGGAGTGACCTATCACCTGTCCAGCAGCTTTGCGGAAAAAGCGGAAATGGGCGAGGTCATTGACACAACAGAACTTGAGCGGAACGGGCGGCGGACAGCGTAAAAACTTTTGATGTCCGTCAGAAAACTATTGCTTTACAGTGCTAAAGCGGCTATAATGGGAGCAGGTAACAGATGCTATGTTCCTGCGTCCAAGGAGGTAAAAAACAAGATGCAGGAAAAATACAATGTCGGAATTTATTGCAGGCTCAGCCGGGACGATGAGAGAACCGGGGAGTCCGTGTCCATCGAAAATCAGAAAATCATGCTCAGCCGCTATGTGCAGGAGCAGGGCTGGAACCTCTACGCCGCCTACTGCGATGACGGGGTCTCTGGGACAACCTTTGACCGGCCTATGTTCAACCAGATGATTGCCGATGCCAGGGCGGGGAAAATCAATCTGGTATTGTGCAAAGACCTCAGTCGTCTCGGCAGAGATTACATCGAGGCTGGCCGATATACGGACATCGTGTTCCCTTCGATGGGCTGCCGGTTTATCGCTCTCAACGATGGCGTGGACACCATTCACAAGAACAACGAGATGCTGGTGATTTTGAAAAATGTCATGAACGACCTCTATGCACGCGACACCAGCAGCAAAATCCGCGCCGTCAAGCAGTCCACATTTCGGACGGGAAAGTATGTCGGCTGCTACGCTCCTATCGGCTACCGAAAATCCGCAGAGGATAAGTACATCCTGGAAATCGACCCGGTGACCGCCCCTGTCGTTCTCCGCATTTTCGATATGCGCTTGCAGGGGGACAGCTTTCGGAAGATCGCCCGGACACTGAATGAGGAGGGCGTACCCTCCCCCCGTGGCTTCTACTACATGGCGGAGGGCAGGCCGAACCTGCGGGGCGAGACGCCCTACTGGAACGATGTGACGGTCAAGACCATTCTGCGGAATGAGGTCTACCTCGGCCACATGGTGCAGAACAAGACCGGCACAGTCTCCTACAAGGTTCACAAGCAGGTCAGAAAGCCGAAAGAGGACTGGATCAAGGTGGAGCATACCCACGAACCGCTTGTCTCTCAGGAAGTCTGGGACGCCGTTCAGAGGCTGGACAACCACCCCTCCAAAGGGCGCTCCGGCAGCGATGGGGTGATTTCCCTGTTCGCTGGAGTCCTCTACTGTGCGGACTGCGGTTCGTCTATGAGGGTTTTGAAGGACTACAAGAGCCGGAAACGCCACGCCGATGGACATCTTGGCAGCTACATGGCGTATATGTGCAACCGCTACGGATGCGGGGGCAGGGCGGCTTGTTCGTCTCACATCATCAACTGCAAGGTGCTGACGAAGCTGCTCCTGCTGGACATCCACGCCAAGGCGATGCTGGCGCAGAACAGCCCTGCCGCCCTCAAGGAGAAAATCCTCGCCCAGAAGAACGCCGCCAGTCTGGAGCAGACGAAGGCACTCAGGGCAACGCTGGTAGCGGTGGACAAGCGACTGGCGGAACTGGAAAAGCTGGTGGTGTCGGCCTACGAGGACAAGGTAAAGGGCGTTATGCCGGAGGCCCTGTGCGTCCAGCTGATGAACCGCTATGAGGACGAACGCCGCAGCAAGTTGGAACAGCGGACGCAGCTCACCGCCCAACTGGAGGCCACGCAGGAGGATGAGCAGGCCACCGACGAATGGCTGGCCGTCATCAGGGATTATGCCCAGCTTGAGGAACTTGACCGCCCTACGCTTCTGCGGCTGGTGAAACGCATCGAGGTGGGCGAGAAGTACGAAATCGCCGGGGAAACCCACCGGGACATCAAAATCTACTACAACTTTGTCGGGTATGTGGAACTCTGAAATCTGTACTTCTTTATGCGAGGTTATCTAAATAGTGGTACGCTTTTCTTGAAAGAATTTGTTAGAAGTAGTAATATAAAAATACTTAGATATATTTGGGAGGAGGAAAAGAAAGTGAATCGCATCACAGAAATAACAAAACGTGACATTTTGGATTTATTTAAAAATGTATTGGAAATAGATGATTTTTTTGCAACTAGAACTGTTCCGTATCCCTATTTTGGTAGGCTTGAAGAATTAGACTTCCTTAAAAGGTTATATAAGTTGAAAGATATGCCAAGCAATGATTCAAGATATGAAAATGCAGAACAGGATATTTGGCAACATACAGTTAATAACGATGATTATCCTGATTGTTGGGTTTTTGAAGATGAAAGATTTTATTTGCAAAATGGTGATGATGAAACATATTTGAAATTTCTATGTGAGGTGTTCCATCCTGCTGTCAGATATGAAAAAGGCTACTGGAAAGAGTTTCTAACAGAAATCAATAAATTACTGCAAAATGATGGATATGAGCTTTATCCTGCGGAAAAGATATCTAATCGTGATGTTTATAAGTGGAGAATATATCAGCGAGGAGAATGTGCATTGTTCGTTCCATATTCGCAAAGGAATGCTAAAGATATAAAAGAAAAAAGGATAGCTTTGTCTATAAACCGAAAAGCAAGAAATCAAATTTATCAATTTTTGGAGCGATGTAATGTTGAATATCAAGCAACCGATGATACAGGATGGAATTATAGTACAAATATAGCGGCAGATGTTTTTTATGACATACAGTAGTTTTATGTACCAAAGTGCTTTAATAGCCAAAAGGAATATGTTGAAACTGATAATTTGCAAGATTTTATAATCTCTAATTCACCATTTTGTGTATTGGATGCAATAGAGCTTTTTGCCAGACATAGTATGTTGGATGACTTTGAAGCCCAAATTAACACAATACTAAAATTGAATGATATTACGTTTCAGCTTAGCAATGGGAAAATAGCAAATTCATTTGATGTTCAAATAACTCATAGCTCATTGGGAACAGTGGAAGAAGCTGGATTGAAAGAATTGTTGCAAGAGGCATCTAAATATTATGATGCAAACAATATGCAAATTGCAGTAGAAAAACTTTGGGATGCGTTTGAAAGATTAAAAACGTATTATTGTTCTCCAACCATAGACAAGAAGAAATCTGTAAATAGGATTGTAAAGGATATGGGAAATGACCAACAGGCGTTTATGGAATTGTTTGATAGAGAATTTCATGAACTTACATCTCTTGGAAATGATTTTAGGATTAGACACCATGAAACAACAAAGGTTGATATTCAAGATAAAAGGCACTTTGAATATTTTTATAAAAGATGTCTGACGTTAATTTCAACAGCGATTGAGTATTTAGATGGAAGATATTTATAAAACTAAGAAATCAAGTTCCCTTTATAGTTTTGTATAAGAGTGGATTTGTGCTTATAATAAAGCTGCAAGGAGGTTGATGTCCTATGAGAGAAAAGAAAAATCATTTGTATGTGGATAGCCAAGAAAGAACATTGCTTTTACATAGTCTTGTGGAGCTGAAAAATCAGCATATACAGCAGGGCAGATATACGGACTGCGTTGACGAGTTAATTTTTAAAGTTGTAAACGCACCGATTAAGAGAATGAAAATTGAATATGTCTAAGGCACATCATTATGAAGCCGCTTATTCTTATTTGCTTTTAAGAGTAAGCGGCTTTTTTGCGTTTTCTGGTACTGTTACATAGCCACCTTGACATAGTGGCTAAATCTATGCGAAAGGAGGACGCACCTATGTCAAATTGCAAAGTAATCGCTCTGACAAACCAGAAAGGCGGTGTCGGAAAGACCACCACGGCGGTAAATCTGGGTGTCAGTCTAGCACAGCAGGGTAAAAAAGTCCTGCTGATTGATGCCGATGCACAGGCAAATTTAACCATGTCGTTCGGTTACAGCCGACCAAACGACTTCCGTGGTTAAAGGATAAATGTACCGCATACCCATTGAGCAGTAGCCGGGAAGCCTTGATTTACGGGGGTTCTGTATTTTCTAAAGCGTGACATTTCCCCCTCTGTTTCCGCTTGCGCTGTGCGGCTCGGATTCTTTTCATGCGTCCGGCGCAATCCGGGCAGTATTTCACCCTATTGGATTTTGGGAGAAACTGACCGCCGCACTCGGTACAGCGTTTCAGTTCTGCCCGGTGCAAAAGGGCGGCTTCCAGTTTCCAGTCAAGGGGAAGTACGGCAGAGGTAAACCAGCGGCAGAGAAGCGAATAGCTGATACTCTGCACACATACGCAGCCGCCCCAGTCCAGCACAATGCAGTTGCCGTTATCGTAGTTGCAGCACTCATGCACAAGGCGGCGGGCGGCTCTGTACTGTGGGTAGTCCATGTAGGGGCGTTTACCGTTCATTTTCCTGCCCCTTTCCACGCTCCGGCTTGCGTCTTAAAATCTGTTCAATGTTGCCCTTTACAGTCTACAATTCTTTTGTTTTCTCCCTCTTTTCCCGGTACTCGTTGTAAAGGCTGTTCTTCTCCCTCATAAGCTGCTCAATCTCCGCTTGTAATGTCTTGGACGCTGGCAGCTTTGGGGTGGCAACCCCAACAAGATTCCCATAGGACAAAATGAGCCGGTAGGCGAAATTTGGTACTGTGGTAGAATCTTGCTCTTAGTAACTGACGAATTCCGCTGTGCTGGCTTTCGCCGTTTTCCCCCGGCTTGCGTGGCGTGGATTGAGCCAATTTTGCGGCGGTATTTTCCCATACAGTAAAGCCGGAAATAAGCAAAATGGGCGCAAAAAAACAGGAAACCTTTTTCCTTGATTTCCTGTTTCGTACCTTCGCCAATAGCGGCGGTTATCCTGTTGTTATTCCCCGGAAGTAAACTTGTAGCCTATGCCTAAAACGGTCTTTATGTAAGTGGGGCGGCGGCTGTCCGGCTCTATCTTTTTCCGTAGATTGCATATCACATTTGCCACGTTTGACTGGCAGCTTTCGCTTTCCATACTCCACACGGATTCAAAAATTTGCGCCTTTGTAAATACCCGCCCCGGACTGGCGGCAAGGTAGCAGAGTGCGCCGTATTCCAAACGGGTGAGATAGATGTCTGCACCGTCTTTCAGTACCCGGCGTTGGTGTAATCTGATTTCCAATCCCGGAAAAACCAGTGTGGGGGAATGGGGCGGCTGTATGGCTTCCAGTGGTATCATATCGGCAAGGGCAGCTATGGCTTTCTCAGCCGCTTTTTCCTCGGTATCATTGAATATCAGCATGGCTATTTTCCCGACAAACCTCACCTCCTGTCATGCCGCCTTTTTCAGTCAAAGCGGAACTGGAACAGGGCAGTAATGAGCCGCCGTTTTATGCTGTCCTCGGTGTCTTTGTTGATGTACCCGTTTTCAAGGGCGGCAAAGCGGATTCTCTTGCTGTAATGCCGTAAAACCTCGTCCACGGCTTCCGGCTCGCCGCTGGTTGCCCGGATAATGGTTTCATACGGTATAAGTTTAGGATTCCCCATGTAAAAGCACCTCCATTTCCTCCTGCAACATCTGTAATGCGCTGTGGATATAATGCCATGCCGTACTCTTGCATTGCCCGTATAAATCCGCGATTTCCTGCTGTGTGTAATTCCCGAAAAAGTAAAGGTAAATGATTTCCCTCTTTTTCTCCGGCAATGATAACAGGGCGGCGGCAAGCTCCCCATTGGTGAGGATAATTGTCTCACCGCATATCGTAACGGGGTATTGTTCGTAAGGTGATTTGAGAAATTCGTCTGATGTGCTTAGAGGGTAGAACTTTTCTTCTGTGAGGTATTCAAAGGATATTTCTCTTTGCCGCCGCCTGTTCCTGTCGCGCCATGCGTTGATAGCGGCATAGCGTATGACGACTTTGCAGAAACCGTTGAAAGAATACATGATGTGTTCCTTGTATGCTTCTGTGCAATCCATAGAAATTTCCCCCTTTCTCCCACATGGGGTGCTGCATGGTTTACAGTTGCATTTATAAATCAGAGGGCGGCAGCATTGAACTGTCGCCACTTCTGTTGCATTATTTACTTTTTTCTTTTGTTGAATTTTTCTTTTGCAAAATCATAAGATTCTTGTATCATTGCCTTGAAATCCTCAAAGGTCTTATCAGAGGGATTTAAAACACATGCCCAGCTCATCCATGCGTAGACAGGGTGGGGAATAATGGTATCTAAAATGGTAAAATCATAATCCATTTTTACGATTTTTCCAGCAGGCGGACGCTCTGGAATATACCCAAATTTTTTAATAAAGGTCTGTTTCCTTAAACCGACATTCACACGATATACATTATCACGGTTCAACATAGAGCCTTTATCATTATCACCGTCTTTTTCTTTAACAGTTAAAACATATACTCCCCGTTTCAAAACTCCGTTTGGATTATAAAAAATCCCTCGTTCTCCCCAACTTTCTACCAATACAACATCTTTCAAATTAGACTGGCAGTAGGAAAGAATATCGTTTGGTGTCATGCCATTTCCTCCAAATGGAACATCATTGTTCCCTCGTCTGCTAAAGCAGAACAATACTCCTGAAATTCCGTAACCTGCGGCAACTTTTCCAAAGCACCCTGTGCTGCCTCCATTGATGCCCACCAAATCATTTCAACCCATTTATCCTGCTTTAAATCCTTTGTTAATGACCGTTTTACAAATCCGGCAATATCTTTTTCAAGCACCTCATTCAATTTGTGATACATTCGTAAAAAATGTTCCTCGGTCACTTCTTGGTTTGTCTGAAAAATAACCATTTCAATCACGTTTTTATTCATAACATCTTGTCCTTTCGTTTGAGTATCATATTGCATTTGGTACATAGATAGTCTATCATGGAATAGTGACAACGGCTGTCACCATTCGGAAAGGAGTTTTTAAAAATGTCAAAAGCAGAACGGCTTATTGAAATGATGATAACGATAAATGCCAAAAAGGATTTTACAGTAGGCGAATTAGCAAAAGAATTTTCTGTGTCAAAGCGAACAATACTCCGTGATTTGCAAGAATTAGAACAGGCTGGATTCCCCCTTTATTCCGAAGTCGGTGCTGCTGGCGGGTATCACATCTTGAAAGAGCGCATTTTGCCGCCTATCACTTTTTCAGAGAATGAAGCCAAAGCTATATTCTTTGCCTGTCAAGCCTTGAAATTCTATCACGATTTACCTTTTGAACAGGAAACAATATCTGTTTTGAAAAAATTTTTGAACTATCTGCCCTTAGATATACAAAGCAGTATTACACAAATTCAAAATAGTGTAGTATTTTGGATTCCAGACAGGCATTGCGATTCACCACTACTTAAACCAATGTTTCATATTGTCGTTAATCACCATTCAGCAACAATACAGTATTCATCAACACATTCTGAAAGTATACGCACAATTATACCGATTGGGCTATATGCTATGAATGGGCTTTGGTATTGCCCTGCATATTGCACCGTTGCTAATCAAATCAGAGAGTTCCGTATTGACCGTATAAAGGAAATAATAGAGGAAAAACCATATCCTAAAGGGAAATTTCCTGTTCCTGCGTCCATTCAAGAATATCTCGAAAGGTTAGAAATCGGAAATGATTACCACATAAAAATTAAGCTAACAGATATAGGTGTTAAACGCTGCGAAACTGAATTTTTACTGGCAAGGGGATTAAAAACATTCCCAACAGGCGGTGGTATAATCGACATGAAAATACGTCATGCAACTTTGGATTGGGTTGCCAATTACTTCCTGTCATTTGGAAACAACGCAACTGTCTTAGAACCACCAGAACTTGTGGCGCTAATAAAACAAAAGATATACGAATTACATCAGCATTATTGTAGGTAATATTGATGTATGAATGAGAGGGATTCCGTAGTAGTCGGCATTGCTGGTAATGTGTATAACTGGCTGTCTTATGGAATTGTGGGTAACTCTGTTTGCAGGACGTGGGAAAGCTGCTCTTTGCTTTTCCATGTGCTGTGAACAGAGTTATCCATGATTCCATAGCCTGTTATGCACATTTCCACAAT
>NZ_JAWXXL010000013.1:0-88714 GCF_034334985.1 Acutalibacter intestini
AACGCCGCCGACCCCGCCCACGCCGCCGACTCCGCCCACACCCCCGACTCCGCCGACCCCGCCCACGCCTCCTACGCCCCCCACACCCGGGGACCAAGAGGCCATGGCCCGCTACCAGGAGGAGCTGGAGCAAGTGAACGCCCGGCGCCAGGAGGCTTTGGCCCAATATCAGCAGGAGATCACCCAGAGAAACCTGGACTACCAGGCCCAGCTGGAGGACTACCGCCGCCAGCAGGAGGAGGGCCGCCGCCGGTATGAGGAAGAGCTGCGGGACTACCAGGATCAGCTGGCCGAGTATGAGCGGCAGATACGAGAGACCGTCCGCATGGAGGGCGAGCCAATAGAGGGCCCCGCGCCCCAGGCCCCCGGCTGGTATGCCCCCCTGACAGAGCAGGAGTACCACGAAATCTATAGCCGGGCCTATAAAGAGCGTTACGACCCGGCCTATGAGCGCCTGTATTCCCAGGGGGGTCAAGTGGACCCCCTGACGGTCAGCCGCATTGCGGAAGAGGCCGACGCCGCCGCCCACCAGGCGGTGGAAAACGCCCGGGTGGAAAAGCTGAACGCTGTCCAGCCAAAAAAAGGCGGCTGGGAGGGCTGGGTGAACTACCTGGGCGAGGCCCTGAGCGGCCTGGGCCGGGAGATCGACCAGGCTATGTCCGGGCTGGGCAGCGAGATTGACGAGACCATTGGCGAGGCCATGCAGGAGCTTTCGGAGGGCCTGGGCGAGATGCGCGACGAGCTCTTCGAGGCATGGGAAGAGCAGCTGGAAGAAGATGAAGAGGAAGAAGAGGACGAGTATGACCAGGACTTCCCCTTTGGCGGCGGAAACGCGGTGGATGTTCCTGGGGTAGAGCGGCAGGGGGACTGGTATGTTTACACAGCCAACGCGGGAATGAACGCCCTGGAGCGGGTGGAGATTCAGTGGTCCAACGGCCAGGTGCTGCTGCGTCCCTGGGACAAGGACTATGTAGAGGTCTCCGAGCGCTGCAAGCAGCCGCTAAGGGCAGACCAGCGCATGATGTGGGGCGTAACCGACGCGGAGAAAATCTTCATTAAAGATATGCCGGACCAGCGAAAAGGCCTGGTCTCCAAGCTGATTGGCCCCCTCGGGGGCCTGAGCAAGAACCTGACCGTAAGCCTGCCCCGGCGGCTGGCCGCTGAGATTGAAAACTTGAAGGTGAATACCGTCAGCGCCCCGGTGAATATCCAGGAGCTTTCTGGCGAGAGATTTTCGGTCAATACCACCTCGGGGGCTATCTTCCTCCAAGAGGTTCATGGAGAGAGCGTCAAGTTGGGGGCTGTATCAGGCGCCATCTCGCTGCAAGGCATCCACGGGGAAACGCTGAAGGCCAGCAGTGTTTCCGGCGCTCTGAACATGGAGGGCTCATCGGTGGAGACATTGGACCTGGGGTGTACCTCTGGAAAACTGACGGCCCTGGGATTTGAGGCGGAAAACGCCCACCTGCACACAGTTTCCGGCTCTATTGAGGCCCAAGGCAACGCGGAGAGCTTCCAGGTGAGCACTACCTCAGGTAAGGCCGTGCTGCGGGTGGACCAGTGCCCAGAGAGCGCCAGCTTCTCCTCAGTCTCTGGCAGCGCCACCCTGTATCTGCCGGAAAACAATGGCTTTACCGCTAAATGCAGCAGCGTGTCCGGCCGCCTGCGGTGCGAATTCCCAGTGGATGTCTCCAAAGAGGGAAAAGGCAAAAAGGTGGTGGTGTACAAGGACGGCGGCGATACCGACATCAGCTTTAAGACTACCTCTGGCGCGATGGAGATTTTGAAAGCGTAATTCTATAGAGTACAAGACTTTCTGCTGTGGACCGGCCCCCAGGGGCCGGTTCTTTTTTTGATGGGAGGGCCAACAGAGGCGGCCGCGAAAAATATCTTGCAACCTGCCGTGGATTGTGTTAGGATAAACAGAGTAAAAATATAGGAGGAAGCCCCAATGGCAAAATCCCCGTTTCCTATTCCCCGCAGGGGCCGGAGGCCCTACACCCTGGGTCCAGTGGCCGGGCTGGTCATTATCATTATTGCGCTGATTCTATCCAACCGTCTGAATCTTCTGGGCGGCACCTCTCCAGAGGGGGTGCAGTCTGTTCCCCTGCCTGCCGACGCCCAAAACGGCCAGCTGCTGGAGGTCTATTACCTGGATGTGGGCCAGGGAGATAGCCAGCTGGTCCGCATTCCTGGGGAGGGCGGCTATTTCAACGTACTGATCGATACCGGCGAGTATCAGTATGCTGACGGCCTTACGGATTATCTAAAAGATCTGGGAGTCCAGCGGATTGACGCCCTGGTCTGTTCCCACCCCCACACGGACCACATGGGATGTATGGCCCGCATCGTCCAGCGTTTTGAAGTAGACGCCCTTTACATGCCCCGACTGCCAGACGATAAGACCCCCACCACCGCTGCCTATGAGGCCCTGGTGGACGCGGCCTATGAAAAGGGCTTAGCCATTATCCCTTTACATGAGGACGCGGCCATAGAATCTCCGGCGGGCTCTCTGTTCCAGGTAATGTCTCCCACGGTAGACGCGGACTGGGAGGGGGCCAACAACTACTCCGCCGTGGTCCGCCTGGTCTATGGGGAGACGAGTTTTCTCTTTACCGGCGACGCGGAAGAGGAGAGCGAGGAGATCATCCTAGAGGACGGATACCTAGTGGAGTCGGATGTACTTAAGTGCGGACATCATGGCTCCAGCTCTTCCACCAGCGACCCCTTCCTTTTGGAAGTACACCCACAGTACGCGGTGATCAGCTGTGCACAGGACAACCGTTATGGTCACCCTCATCGAGAAACCCTGCAAAAACTAAACGCCGCAAACGTGGAGATTTTCCGTACCGACCAAGATCGCACGGTGCTGGCCCAAAGCGACGGGGAAAAGATCACGTTTACCAAAAACCTGCCTTCCGTAGAGGGGAAGGATTAGTGCCAGCGGCCGGGCATGGAATCGAAACGGTGGGCCATGATAAATGTGTGGGTGAAACCGGCAGAGCGCCTGGTCGAGAGAAGCTAATAAAAAGATAACCCCGCGAGGTTTTCGCAGGGTTATCTTTTTGCGTTAGAAATGTTTCAAGCAGAGAGCGCGGCGTTAAATTCCCAGCACATCCCGCAGATAGATACGGGATACCTCGGCGGAGTGGAAGTTGCACACCTCGGGCCGGTCCAGCTCTACGCAGACCACGCCGTCATAGCCCACCTCTTCCAGGGCGGCCTTTACAGCGGGAAAATTCACAGTGCCGTGGCCAAGGGCCCGGAAGGTGGCCATTTTGGCCCGGCCCTCCGCTTTAGACAAGGCATAGGTATCCACGTCCTTTAGGTGCATATAGGCAATACGGTCTCCATACTGGCGGATTAGCGCCACCGGATCTATGCCCGCCAGGGTGGTATGGGCGGTATCCAAGCAGAAGGATACATATTCCGGGTTGGTGTGGGCCGCAAAGTAGTCAATGTCGCTCTGGCTGAACACACAGGTGCCATAATGGGGGTGGAAGCACACAGTAACGCCCTTTTCTTTGGCATATTGGCCCAGGCGGTTGGCAATCTCACAAGTTTTATCCAGCATTTCGGGGTTGGTGGGCCGTTCAATGGGGCCGTCGTCCCCAAAGCCGCCGTTCTGGCAGTTATACCATTTACCGCCGATCTCTGCCAGAAAGTCTACCTGTTCCATCCCCTTTTGCAGAGAGGCCTCTACATCAAAGTCAAAGTGGCCGTATAGATTCACCAGCTCCACGCCGCAGGTTTCGGCCAGCTTTTTCAGCTCGCTGGGGTCGTCCTTGTAATAGTCCCGGATAAAGGCGAAGTTTTCTACTGTGTCATAGCCCAGGAATTTGCACTCCTTAAAGCTCTGCTCCAGTTGTTTTTTGGCGGTGTCCTGGTCTCCGTGAATCCATGTCCAGCCAGTATATGCTGCTTTCATAATGATAACTTCCTTTCATAGACGCTTTTTATGTTGATTTCTTGGTAATAATACGCTCTTAGGCGTGTCCGTGGTGGACCATCTCCCAGTCCCGGTATTTTTCCGAAGGGGTATGGGCATTTTCTATGAAAATGCCCATTTATTGTGCTGAAAGCACCAGAAAGCCTCCGGCGGCTGGGGGCGCTGCCCCCCGTCCCCTGCCACCTTTGAAAAGGTGGACGAAACTTTTACTGTCATCCGGGCCGCGAAGCTCCGCGTTTCTCTATCCCTCTCAGTCGTCCAGCACCCCGTGCATGGGGTTGTTCTCCATAGGCGCGGTGCGGGTGTACTTGGTGGTCATGGGAACATAGGCCCTGCTCTCCCCAGACCTGCTGAACCCAGTCATAATCTCCAGTACGTGCCTTTGCTGCTGGTAGTTGGCCCGGTGGTCCCGGCCCGTGCGGATGCCCTTGCACATATCTGCCAGGCCCAGGCCCCGGCTGTTCTCAGGGTAGTCATAGAGCAGGGGCATCTCCTTCCAGCCCCGGTAGAAGTCCGGCACCCCGTGGCGGGCAAGGCCTGGGTCGGCTTTTGGGGCCGCCGCCGCGTCCTCGGGCCTTAGCACCAGCACCGGTCCGCCGAAAGTATTGGGGTCTGGCACCATCATGCTGCCTTTGGTACCGTACACCTCAAACCGGGACTGGGCCGTATAGTGCACGTCAAAGGTGGTAAACACCTGGGCAATGGCCCCGCTGGTGAACTCGATATTTCCAGAAAGCCAGGTGTCCACGTCCACTTCAATGGTCTCTCCCTGGTGGGGCTGGGAGGTAATCAGCCGCTGGGGGAAGCTGCGCTTGGCCAGGCCCATCAGGCCTTTGGCTTCGCCCAGCAGCTGCACCAGAGCCGTGATGTAATAGGGGCCCATGTCCAGCATGGGTCCGCCACCACGCTTGTAGTAGAACTCCGGGTCTGGGTGCCAGGTCTCGTGGCCGTGGCAGACCATGGCGCAGCTGGCTCCCACCACATCGCCGATCATTCCACTGTCAATGAGCCGCCGGGCGGTCTGAATGCCCGCGCCCATAAAAGTGTCCGGCGCGCCGCCCAGGCGCAGGCCCTTCTCCTCTGCCAAAGAAATCAGCTCCGCCGCCTCGTCCATGTCCACCCCCAGGGGCTTTTCGCTGTACACGTGCTTGCCATGCAGCAGGGCCTGCTTTGTCACCTCAAAGTGCTCATAGGGACGGGTCAGGTTTAGGACTACCTCTACCTGGGGGTCCTCAAAGGCCGCGTACATATCTTTATAGATCTTTGGCTCTGGGACCTTGGCTCCCTGTTCTATGGCTTCCTTTACATAGGCCGCGCCTTTTTCCGCTCTTTCAGGAATTAGGTCGCAGACGCCAATTAGCTCTACTTCCTGAAACGTGTGGGTAAGACTTTTCAGGTAAATGCCGCTGATGGCTCCCACGCCCACCATGGCAACCCGAACCGGTTTGTTTTCCATTTTGTTCCATCCTTTCTTGGTTGGTTTGTGTCTATTATAGCGTGGCTTGATTGGAAAAGCTATAGGAAAGTTGAAAAAAATGGGGCGGAGCAGCAAAGAGGAAGAAGGAAGCGGTCCAGATGAGGGGGAAGATTTGGGAAAGCCCAGGATGCGTTTATAGGAGAAACCAGTTCTAGCCAAGGCGGGATGAGACTGGGACAAAACGCCTCCCAGGGACTAGGGTTTATTGGAAACATCGAAAACGCCGGCTTTTTGCCCAGAAGAGGCCCCTTTCCGCGTGGGAAATCCTCGTCCACCGCTGGGTTGACTTGCGGAATTCTCCTTGCAACAGACCTCCCTGCTCCAAAATTCGTCTTTCTCTCTAGGTTCCAACAAGCCCAAGAGTCTGTTTGAAAGCTCCGAAACACGGTCTGTTTTGCTCAGGAAGGGTGGCTTTGGCGTCAAAAATCCTGGAAAGGCGCCAGCATTTCTTGCGGTTTTTTCCTGGGACCTACTTGTTTCTGAGCATAAATCCAGCATTTCTCCGATTTTAGAACAGACGCTAGCATCTCTTTTTATGATTAAATGCTATGGAATTCTTGGGGGGACTGTGTACTGATTGGGAAGAACAAAGGGCTTGTCCAGCGAATTTTAGCGGCGGATGAGACTTAAGTCCAAGAGTTGGAAAAAACCAACGCTAAGCGGGCAGAAGCGTTTCATGTACTCCAACCTGTAGGCCCACACGGTACCGGATACACGGACTCTACATACACACCTCATCCCGGCGTACAGAGCCCAAATAGATCGGGCCTGGGGCTTTTAGCACCTCTGCCACCCGCCCCCGCAGCTGAAGGGGCACCAAAGGCAGCCGCCCGGCCTCCTCTGGTGTGACCCAGACACTGCCGGTCTGCTGAAAGTCCAGCTCACAGAGGGCCCCCTGGCCAGTGCCCGGGGCCTGCCGCACCACAAAGATGTGCATGGTCCGGTGGCAGTACTGGGGATACCGCTGGCGCATATCCTCATTGGTGAATATTTCCTCGGCCAGGGCCGCAAAGCGCAGGGGCTCCACGGTAAAGCCTGTCTCCTCCAAAACTTCCCGGACCACGGCCTCTTCCATTGTTTCATATGGGTGCTGGCCCCCACCGGGCAGGTCGTAGTAGACCTCTCCCAGGCTGGTCCGGTGCTGGTTTAACAGAAGCAGGCCCTCTCGAAGGAACAGGGCCTTTGCAGAGTTTCGAATTATGTCTGATTTCAAAATTGTATTCCTCCCTAGGCAGCCTTTAGGGCCTTATAATCAGCCGTAAGAAGCCGCCTATCAACAAAGGGTATAACGGCAGGCCTCCAAAGGCCTTTGCGGATTTTCCCCGCCCCTCTTTATAAAGGGGATGTTTGCGGGTCCGGGATGATTCATAACAACCAAAGACCTTTCTGTTCAAAAGCTCTCTGGTGTTTGTGTTTTAAGAAGGGAATACCAATGACTTAAGAAGCCTTCTCCGCAATACTAAAAATCACGTTCCGGGTGTCTGCCCAGCCCAGACATGGGTCGGTAATGGACTTGCCGTACACCCGCTGGCCCTCAATAGGCTGGCAGCCCTCCTCAATATAGCTCTCAATCATCACGCCTTTTACCAGCCGGTGGAGGTCCGGGTTATAGTTTCGGCTGTGAAGCACTTCGCTGACAATGCGCACCTGCTCCTTGTACTGCTTGTTGGAGTTGGAGTGGTTCACATCCACAATCACCGCCGGGTTTTCCAGGTCCCGGGCCATATATAGCTCACACAGGCGCATAAGGTCCTCGTAGTGGTAGTTGGGCACACAGGTGCCGTACTTGTCCACCCCGCCCCGGAGGATGGCATGGGCCAGAGGGTTACCGGTGGTGGACGCGTCCCAGCCCCGGTAGAGGAAGTTATGGGCGCTTTGGGCAGCCTGGATGGAGTTCAGCATAACCGAGAGGTCGCCGCTGGTAGGGTTTTTCATACCCACAGGGATGTCCATGCCGCTGGCTGTCAGCCGGTGCTGCTGGTTTTCCACAGACCGGGCTCCCACCGCCTCGTAGCTGAGCACGTCGTCCAAATAGCTGCGGTTTTCCGGATAGAGCATCTCGTCGGCAGCAGAGAGGCCGAAGTCCTCCATGACCCGCATGTGCATCCGGCGGATGGCAATGATGCCTTCTAAAAGGTCAGGGTCCTTGTCCGGACTGGGCTGGTGGAGCATTCCCTTGTAGCCCTGGCCGGTGGTGCGGGGTTTGTTGGTATAGACCCGGGGGATGAGCACCAGCTTGTCCTTTACAGCCTGGTTGACCTCGGCTAGACGATGGACGTAGTCCAGTACGGCATCCTGGTTGTCAGCGGAGCAGGGGCCTATAATAACCAGGAATTTTTGGGAACGCCCCAGGAAAATATCCCGGATCTCCTGGTCTCGGGCAGCCTTGATTTCTTGGACCTTGGGGGAGAGGGGATACTGCGCCTTTAGGTCAGCGGGCAGGGGCAGCTGGCGGTTAAGAGACATGGACATTGGTATCACGCTTTCTGCATAAAAATTCGCGGGAATTGAGAAGAAGGAAAAAGCCCGTATGGCCCAAAAGATCTCTTCCGGCGGATACGGGCCCTTCCTGGGGCGGCACGGTGCCGGCAGACCGCCTTTCCGTGCCTTTTGATTACCGGAAATACTCTACGCCGGACTGGAACAGCAGTTGGTCCTTATGTCCGGGTACATTCTTATACAGGTCCCGGCCCCGGCGCTCCGAGTGTCCCATCTTGCCCAGCACCCGGCCGTCTGGGCTGGTAATGCCCTCAATGCCGCAGACCGAGCCGTTGGGGTTCCACAAAATGTCCCCGCTTACCGCGCCATCCGGGTCCACATACTGGGTGGCGATCTGTCCGTTTTGGGCCAACTGCCGCACGGTGGCCTCGTCTGCCACAAAGCGCCCCTCGCCATGGGATACTGGAATGGTGTGCACGTCTCCGGCCCGCACGCCTGCCAGCCAAGGGGATTTTACGCTGGTCACCCGGGTGTATACCATTCGGGAAACATGGCGGCCCAGGCTGTTGAAGGTCAGAGCCGGCGAGTTGGGGTCTAGTGTTTCGCAGATCTTCCCGTAGGGCAGCAGGCCCAGCTTGATCAGGGCCTGGAAGCCATTACAGATGCCCAAAATCAGCCCGTCCCGGGCCTCCAGCAGGTCAGTCACCGCCTGGGCAATGCGGGGATTGCGGAAGGTGGTAGCAATAAATTTGCCCGAGCCCTCGGGTTCGTCGCCGCCAGAAAAGCCCCCCGGGATCATGATAATCTGGCTCTGGCGGATGGCCTTTTCCATGGCTTGAATCGTTTCCTCAATATCTTGGGGGGTCAAGTTCTTTACCACCAGCACCTGGGCCTGGGCCCCCACTTTTTCAAAGGCCCGGGCAGAGTCCACCTCGCAGTTGGTGCCCGGGAAAGCGGGAATAAACACCCGAGGCCGGGCAATGTGCGGGGCGGGTCCGCCGCTGTACTTTTGGGTATAAAGGGGCGCGTCCACAGCCACTGGAACCGGGGCGGCGTGGCTGGGGAAGGTGGCCTCCAAGGTACTGGTCCAAGCGTTAATAAGCCGGTCTATAGAAATCTTCTCTCCCTCCAGCTCCACCTGACCGCATCCATTTGTGTTGCCCAGCAGTGTGCCGCCGGTGACCTGGGCCTCGTCCGAAAGGGCCACCACCAGCGCGCCCTGGGCAGGGGCAAAGAGGGTCTTTTTTGACAGGCCCTTTTCAAACTTAAAGCCCAGTTTGTTGCCAAAGCACATGCGCAGCACACAGGCGGCGGCGCCGCCTTCCCGAACCACTCCGGCGGCCACCACGTCTCCGCACTGGATGTGGCCCTGTACCGCGGTATACAACTCTTTTAGTCTTGGCCAGCAGGGCATTCCATCCCCATCCTCTGGCACGGGGAGCAGTACCAGCCGGGTTCCCGGGTGCTGCACACAGGCAGAAAGGGTGCGGGTGGCCTTGGTCATAGACAGGGCAAAGCTCACCAGGGTGGGGGGCACGTCCAGGTCCTCAAAGGAGCCGGACATGCTGTCCTTTCCGCCAATGGCCGGCAGGCCCATGCCTGTTTGGGCCACAAGGGCCCCCAGCAGGGCCGCCGTGGGCTGGCCCCAGCGGGCCGGGTCCTCATGCAGCCGGGGGAAGTATTCCTGGAAGGTGAGCCGGGCCTTTAGGGGGTCGGCCCCCACCGCCGCCAGCTTTGAGAGGCTCTCCACCACCGCGTAGGCAGCGCCCATAAAGGGCGAATACTTGGCCACCCCGGGAATATACCCGTAGCTCATGGCCGTGGCGTCGTCGGTCTGGTCATTGCGCACGGGCACCTTGGCTACCATGGCCTCTTCGGGGGTCAGCTGGTAGGTTCCCGCCAGGGGCATGAGCACCGTGGCCGCGCCAATGCTGGAGTCGAACCGCTCCAAAAGTCCCTTCTGCCCGCAGACCTCCAGCCGGGCCATGTTGGCCAAAAGGGCCTCGGTCCCCTCCTTGTCCCCAAGAGCGGCGGGAACGCTTTCCCGGTAGTTGGGGCCCTTAGGAGCGCTGATCTTGGCGTCCGCATTCTGGGTCACGCCGTTGGTGTCCAGAAAGGCCCGGGAAATGTCCACAATGCGGTCTCCCCGCCAGGTCATTTTCAGCCGGGGATCCTCTGTCACTGTGGCCACCCGCTGGGCGTCCAGGTTCTCCCCGGCGGCCAGGGCGCAGAAGTGCGCTGCATCCTCTGGAGCCAGCACCACGGCCATACGTTCCTGGCTCTCGGAGATGGCCAGCTCGGTGCCGTCCAGGCCCTCATACTTCTTGGGCACCTGGTCCAGGTCGATGGAAAGGCCCGGGGCCAGTTCGCCAATGGCCACGCAGACGCCCCCCGCGCCGAAGTCGTTGCAGCGCTTGATGAGCCGGGCGGCCTCCGGGGTTCGGAACAGCCGCTGGATTTTTCGCTCGGTGGGGGGGTTGCCCTTTTGCACCTGGGCCCCGCACACCTCCACGGACTTTTCCGTGTGGGCTTTGCTGGAGCCGGTGGCCCCGCCAATGCCATCCCGGCCGGTGGCTCCGCCCAGCAGCACAATCACATCTCCGGGGGCAGGCTCTTCCCGGCGGACGTTCTCTTTGGGGGAGGCCCCCACCACCGCGCCGATCTCCAGGCGCTTGGCCACATAGCCGGGGTCGTACAGCTCTGTCACCTGGCCGGTGGCCAGGCCCACCTGGTTGCCGTAGCTGGAATAGCCAGCCGCCGCCCCGGTGGTGATTTTCCGGGTGGGCAGCTTGCCGTGCAGGGTCTTTTCAAAGGGCACGTTGGGGTCGCCGCTGCCGGTAACCCGCATGGCCTGGTACACATAGGCCCGGCCCGAGAGAGGGTCCCGAATGGCCCCGCCCAGGCAGGTGGCTGCGCCGCCAAAGGGCTCGATCTCGGTGGGGTGGTTGTGGGTCTCGTTTTTAAACTGGATCAGCCAGGTCTCGGTTTTTCCGTCAATGGTAATGGGGGCCTCAATGGAGCAGGCGTTGATCTCGTCACTTACGTCCAAGTCCGGCACCAAGCCCTTTTTGCGCAGATATTTGCCGCCAATGGTGGCCATGTCCATCAAAGAGACTGGGCGGTCCGTATCGCCGTACAGCTCCTGGCGCAGAGAGAGATAGTCCTTCAGGGCCTGCTCCACCGCGGCTGAGAAGGGCCCGGGCTCCACCTCAATATGGTTCAGCCGGGTGAGGAAAGTGGTGTGGCGGCAGTGGTCGCTCCAATAGGTGTCGATGACCCGCAGCTCGGTGACGCTGGGGTCCCTGTGCTCCTGGTCCCGGAAATAGTCCCGGCAAAAGAGCAGGTCGTCCAGGGTCATGGCAAAGCTCATCTGGTCAAAATAGGATTTCATTTCTTCCCGGCCCCATCCGGTAAAGCCCTGTACCCGGGCCACGTCCGCCGGAACGGGGGCGTTCAGCTCTAGGGACTGGGGCTTGTCCATAGAGGCCTCCCGGCTTTCCACAGGGTTGATCAGATAGCCCTTTACCCGGGCAAGATCTTCCTCTGCCAGCTGTCCTTTCAGTCCAATCACTTTGGCGGTAAGCACAGCGGGGCGCTCGCCCTGGGTCAACAGCTGGACGCACTGGGCGGCAGAGTCTGCCCGCTGGTCGTACTGACCAGGCAGATACTCCATGGCGAACACCTGGTACTCGGAAGGAAGGGCATAGTCCTCGGGATAGACGTTATCCATGTTTGGCTCGGAAAGTACCGCCTGCTGGGCGGCGGCGAACTGGTCCGGGGTTAGGCCGGACACATCGTAGCGGTTGAGGATGCGCACATCCTCCAGGCCGGCAAGGCCCAGGTTTTGGCGCAGGTCGGCCAAAAGGCCCTGGGCCTCCACGTGAAAGCCTTTTCTTTTTTCCACAAAAACTCTGGTAACCATAAATGAAACCCTCCATTGCAATAAAGGCGCTGAGAAGTGGTACTGCCTGTATTCTACCACAAAAACGGCGGTCTTGCAATCCCCGGAAAGCCGGAAGCCCCCTGGGGCCTTTCGCGCCAGCTACGGGAAAATATTCCCTGCCCAACGGGGACAAAACCAGACGGACTTCATATTATAATGGTAAAAGCGGCAGCGGGCCAAAAAGCGCGGCCCCCTGGTAAAGCCGTGATTTGTGGGGGTTATATCCCTCTCTGTCCTGCCCCTTGCTTTTTTTTGCTGTATATGCTATAATGTTCCCACTATTTAGCCGCGCGGCTTTTTCGCGCCGTAATCTTTAAACATAGAAACAAAGGTGTTGGTTTTTCCCTTATGGACAGTCACAGTACGGCCCTCGTTCTTATTCTTATTGTTCTGGTGGCCCTTTCCGCTTATTTTTCCGCCACCGAGACCGCCTTTTCCTCTTTGAACCGCATTCGCCTAAAAAATTTGGCCGCTGGGGGCAACAAGCGGGCCCAGCTGGCCTATACCCTTTCGGAAAACTACGACGAGCTGCTCTCTACCATTCTGGTGGGCAACAACCTGGTGAACATTGCCTCTACCACTATTTCCACAGTGCTGTTTGTTTCGGCCTTGGGAGACAGCGCGGGGCCCACGGTTTCCACCATTGTCATGACCATTGTGGTGCTGGTTTTTGGAGAGGTCTCCCCAAAAAGCCTGGCCAAAGAGAACGCAGAGTCCTTTGCCATGATGTCCGCGTCCTTTATCCGGGTGCTTATTGTGGTGCTGAAGCCGGTGAACTTTTTGTTCTCCCAGCTTAAACACGCATTGGGCAAGCTGGTGCGCTCGGGCCCCAAGCATTCGGTGACGGGCAGCGAGCTGCTGACGATTGTGGAAGAGGCCGAGCAGGACGGCGGCATTGACAAAAACGAGGGCGCTATGCTGCGCAACGTTATTGAATTTGACGACATTCAGGCCATCGAAATTATGACCCCCCGAGTGGACGTGGAGGCTGTGCCCAAAGAGGCGACCCGAGAGGAGATTGCGATCGTCTTTCAAGAGACCGGCTACTCCCGGCTGCCGGTGTATGACGAGACCATTGACAGTATTGTGGGAATTGTCCACGAGAAGGACTTTTATGGAACAGGCTGGGGGCCAGGCGGACTGAACGAGCTTTTAAAACCGGCCGAATATATTCCTCCCTCTATGAAGATTTCAGACCTTTTGAAGCTTTTGCAGCAGAAGAAGCTGCATATTGCCGTTATTGTGGATGAGTTCGGCGGCACAGAGGGCATTGTCACCCTAGAGGACGTGATTGAAGAGCTGGTGGGGGAGATCTGGGACGAGCACGACGACGTGGTGCAAGAGGGCATTCTGCCTTTGGGCGAGGGGCTATACCGGGTGTACGGCTCTGTGGCCACGGGCGACCTGTTCGAATTCTTGCACATTGACTGCGAGACAGACGCCACCACGGTGAACGGCTGGGCGGCCCAGCAGATGGACCGCATTCCTCAGGCGGGAGACAGCTTTGCGTACCGGGGCATCAGCTTTTTGGTGACCAAATCTGCGGGGAACCGCGCCGAGGAGATTCGGGTTAAGCTGCCGCCGGCGCCTAAAGCCGCAGATGAAGCGGCGGGGTGAGAGGAAGGTTCTTAAACCCAAACAACTTTATAACATGATTTTGTATCATACATCAGAGGCTGTGCCCTTTTGGGCGCGGCCTTTTGGTTTTAGGGGCTTTGCTGGCGGGGATATTGTGAGAGGCGAAAAAGGAGAGGGGCGGATCATTCAGATTGGACGATCGCGGCCAAGAGATAATCAGCCTTTTTTGAAAATTATAGTAGACATTTCTCAAAATATACGTTATAATAGATGGGTTCAACGGGAAGAAGCCGCTTTATGGGCAAGACTACTTGCGTGAGCGTATAGAAAGGAATGTTGCCATCATGATTCAAAAAATTTTAAAGCGCGCCGCTGCCGGCATTCTTAGCCTGGCTATGTGCGCCAGTTTAACCGCCTGCTATAGTGAAGAGAACACATGGGCCGCTAAAATGGGGGACGATGTACTGCCCATTGGGGGCTATATCTACTATCTTACCAGCGCCTACAACGAAGCCAAGGCCCAGATTGATACCAGCGCCCAGGTGCTGAAGGGTCAGGTGGAAGGCGAAAACGCAGAGAGCTGGATTAGCGGCCGGGCCCAGGACTATATGCGTTCCTATTATTATGTAAGCAAAAAGTTCGACGAGCTGGGCCTTAGCCTTACCGAGGAGGACCAAGAGACTATCCGGAGTACGGCCACCACCATGTGGAGCGTGTATGGCTTTAAGACCCCCATGGAAAAGCTGGGCTGTGCCGAGGCCTCTTTTAACCAGGCCTATGCCCAGTATAATATGAAGCTGACCAAAGTTTTGGCCGCTATGTATGGCAAGGGCGGCGAACTGGAAGTGCCGGAGGAAGAGCTTCATACCTATTATATTGATAACTACACCTACTACCAGTACTTCTATGTGTCTATGTCCACGAAAAATGAGGACGGCACCTCTTCTGACCGCAGCGACGAGGAAAAGGAAGAGCTGAAAGACAAGCTGAAGGAATATGTGGAGAAGATTAATTCCGGCGACCAGGAGTTTGGGGTGGCCGAGGCAAACTTCTCTACCACCACTGGCGTGGAAACCAGCCACAACGACCCAGTGGCCAGCCCGGTTTCCAATATGGGCACCCTGTTCTCTGACGCTTTGAAGGATTTGGATGTGAACGAGGCCGCCTTTGTGGACGCCTCTTCTGGCTGCTATGTTATGCAGAAGCTAGATATTGAGGAGGATTTCAAGGCCCTTCTGGAGGACCAGAACCGGTATGATTCCCTGCTTCAGGGCATTAAGATTACAGAATTCACGGACTATACCATTGAGCAGGGCGCTTCTGTGGACTTCCAGGTGAATCAGAAGGCTATTGACCGGGTAAAGGTTTCTGCCATTGCGGACGCGATGGGTAAGGATGGTTCCTCTTCCGCCTCTTCTGAGAGCAGTTCTTCTACAGAGAGCAGCTCCTCTGCCGAGAGCAGTTCTTCTACAGAGAGCGGCTCCTCTGCCGAGAGCAGTTCTTCTACAGAGAGCAGTTCTTCTACAGAGAGCAGTTCTTCTGCCGAGAGCAGTTCTTCTGCCGAGAGCAGTTCGGAATCCTCTGAGGAGCAGAGTTCCGCGGTGGAATCCTCGGGGGAGTCTTCTTCTGAAGAGTAAGGACGATAGATAGCGGAGCGCGGGAGCGCTGCTTCTAAAACGGAAGGCTTGGCTTGCCAGCAATCGTGTTTCTGAACCAACGGGTTAGAAGTTTTTTATATCATTTCGGACAGAATGTTTCGTAGGAAAAAGCTGTGGATGAAAAGAGGTTTCATCTGCGGCTTTTTTTATCGAATACCCTCCATAGTTTTACATTTATGTTTTGACTTTTACAAAGCCGCGAGGTATAATGGTGATGTCGCATACTAACAGGCCCCCGCCGGTCCTTTGCCGGTAGGGGGAGCAGCTATAAAAAAATAGTGCGGCGTTCCGCCAAAGGACCTGCTTTTGGGCCCTGGAGTGGAAACAATGAGGATTATGCGTGCAGGAGGTGAAATAGTTTGGCGAAAGAGACCATGCAGGCCATCAGCAATGCGGAGCAGAAAGCTCGCGAGACCGTGCTGAATGCCAAAGAGGAAGCCCACAGGCTGGAAGCCGAGGCCCAAGCCCAGGGCCAGCAGGCTGTACAGGCCGCCGTGAAGGAGGCCGGGAAAAAGGCCGGCGTCCTCTGCGGCGTGGCTCGTGCGGACGCGGAAAAGCTGGGCGCCCGGGTGAAGGAAGAGACCCAGGCCCAGCAGGAACGCCTGCGCCACAGCGCGGAGGAAAGCCGCGGCAGGGTCGTGGAAGAGATCCGGAAAATCGTTTTGGGCAAGACCTGACAAGGAGGTTCGATGCAGATGGCGGTAGTGGAAATAAAGCGCATCCATGTGTACGCGCTGAAGAACAACCGCAAAAAGATTCTGGAAATGCTGCAGCGCAAAGCCGTCCTGGAGGTCAACGACCCGGAAGAGGCCAGCCAAGAACTGGAGGGGGGCCCCTTCTCGAAAACGGACACTGCTTCCGCGCGACTCACGTTCGAAAAAAACTCCCAGCTTATCCTAAACGCTGTGGAGACCTTGGACCACTATGCTCCACCCCAAAAGTCCATGCTCTCTATGCTGGAGGGGCGCACGGGTATTACCGCCGCCCAGTATGAAGAGACGGCCAAAGCCGCCCCAGAGCTGAACAAAGCGGCCTCCCGCATCAATGCCCTGGGCAAACAGATTACGGACCAGCAGGCGGAAATAGCCCGGCTGGAAGCCCAAATGGACGCCCTAAAGCCCTGGCTGCCCTTAGACATTTCCATGCGGACCGTGGGCACCAACAGCTCTAGCGTATTTATCGGTTCGTTCCCCGAGGAGCTTACCGAAGGGGAGATCCGCACCCGCCTGGCCCAGGCCCTGCCCGACGTGCCCGGGATAGAGGTGGAAATTATTAGCGCCCAGCCCCAGCAGACCTGCGCCTTTGTGGTGTGTCTGGGCCGGGTGGGCATAAAGGTGGAGGCGGCCCTGCGGGGCATGGGCTTCACCTATCCGGCCGCGCCCTCGAAAAAGCCGCCGGCTGAAAGGCTGGAGGACCTAAAGGGCAGGATTAAAGCGGCCCAGGCGGAGATTGACTCTGCCGAAAAAGAAATCGCCTCCTACGCCGGAAAACGGCGGGAGCTGCTTTTCACTTCCGACTACTATTCCATGCGCGCCAGCAAGTACCAGGTGCTGGGGGACCTGTGGCAGAGCCCCCATGTGTTCTATCTTTCTGGCTATGTTGACGCGGCCGCAGCCCCCTGGCTTCAGCAGGAGCTGGAGGAGAAGTACCAAGCCTTTGTAGAGGTAGAGACCCCAGGGCCAGAGGAAGACCTGCCCATTAAGCTGAAAAACGGTTTCTTCTCCGCCCCGGTAGAGGGCGTACTGGAGGGTTACAGCCTGCCTGGCAAGCATGAGGTAGACCCCTCGAAGGTTATGTGTGTGTTCTACTATGTTTTATTCGGTATGATGCTCTCCGACGCGGGCTACGGCTTTTTGATTGCCCTGGGCACAGGCATTGTGCTCTTAAAGTTCAAAAACATTGAGGCCGGCCTGCGCAAGACCATGAAAATGTTCTTCTTCTGCGGCCTTTCTACCGTGTTCTGGGGCGTAATGTTCGGCAGTTACTTTGGCGACGTAGTGGACGTGGTGGCAAAGACATTCTTTGGCTATGGCGCGGGCCTGCCCGCAGACCAGATCCCCAGCCTGACCCCGCCCCTGTGGTTTGCCCCCTTGGCCGAGCCCATGCGGCTGATGTTATTCAGCTTTCTGCTGGGCATCATCCACCTGTTCGCGGGCCTCGGCATGCAGATCTACCAGCTGTGCCGGCGGGGCAAGTATCTGGACGCTTTGTACGACAGCGGCTTCTGGTACATGTTGGTGGGGGGGCTGATCATTGCCTTGGTTTCCACCAGTATGTTCCAGGACATGATGAGCCTTTCGCTAAATATTCCCCCAGTGGTTACCACCATTGCCCTGGTATTCGCGGGCATTGGCGCGGTGGGCATCATTGCCACCAGCGGCCGGGAGAGCCGGGGCTTTAAGCGCCTGCTAAAGGGTTTATACGGCCTGTATGGGGTTTCCAGCTGGCTTTCGGACATTCTGTCCTATTCCCGCCTGCTGGCCTTGGGCCTGGCCACCGGCGTCATTGCCCAGGTGTTTAACCTGCTGGGCACCATGGCGGGCGGCGGCCCTGTGGGTGTGGTGCTGTTCATTGTGGTGTTCTTGATCGGCCATGTTCTTAACCTGCTTATCAATCTGCTGGGCGCTTACGTACATACCAACCGTTTGCAGTACGTAGAGTTCTTTGGCAAGTTCTATGAGGGCGGCGGACGCAAATTTGAGCCTTTTGCCGCCAAGACAAAATATTTCAAATTTACGGAGGAATAAGAAATGGAAAACTTTGATTGGAGCCAGATGGGTATTGTTTTCGCGCTAATCGGCGCAGTTCTGGCAGCTCTCATGGGCGGTATTGGTTCCGCCATCGGCGTAGGTATGACCGGCCAGGCCGCCGCCGGGGTTGTTACCGAGGACCCCAGCAAGTTCGGTAAAGTTCTGATCCTTCAGCTGCTGCCCGGCACCCAGGGCATTTACGGCCTGCTCATCGGCTTTGTCACCCTCACCCAGATCGGCGTGCTGGGCGGCAGCGCCGAGATGAGCCTCTCCAAGGGCCTGCTGTACCTGGCCGCCTGCCTGCCCATGGCCATTGTGGGCATGGTTTCCGCCAAGTGGCAGGCCAAGGCCGCGGTTTCTTCCATCAGCCTGGTGGCCAAGAAGCCCGACCAGTTCGGTAAGTCCATGATCTTCCCCGCCATGGTAGAGACCTACGCGGTTCTGGCCCTTTTGATCTCCATCCTCTCCATCACCAGCATTGCCGGCATTAACGTATGAGGCGCCCGCTGAACCCTGAGAGAGAGGAGGTAGTTCCATGACCGGACTGGAAGCTATTATCAACCAAATTACCGGTGACGGGCAAAAAGAGGCCCAGGAAATTCTGGATCAGGCCAAAGCCCAGACCGCCGAGGCAATGGAAAAGGCCAAGGCCCAGGCTGCCGAAAAGAGCGCCGCTGTGCTGAAAGACGCCGAGCGCCAGGCCCAGGACATCCGCGACAGGGCGAAGTCCTCTGCCGAGCTGGAGCAGCGCAACCAGATGCTGCTTTTCAAGCAGGAACTCATCCGCGAGACCGTGGACGCCGCCCGGGACGCCATGGAGAATGCCCCGGACGGGGAATATTTCGACATGCTTTTGGATCTTTATAAGCGCTTTGCCCTGGAAGGCCGGGGCGAGATGCGGCTGGGAGCCCGGGACCTTGCCCGGCTGCCCGATGATTTTCTGGCCAAAATGCGCGCAGCCGTTCCCAAGGCGGAGGTCACCATCAGCCCTAAGTCCCACCCAGTAGACAACGGGTTCCTGTTGGTTTACGGCGGCGTGGACATTAATTGCACCTTCAAGGCTGTGTTCGAGGACGCGTACGAAGAGCTGCGGGACGCGGCCGGCAGGCTGCTGTTCCCAGTGGCGTAAACCCCGCCCGAAGAAAGGAAGCCATCTTCTATGAGTGACAATTACATCTATGCGGTGGCACGGGTGCGCTCCCGAGAGCTGGGCCTGCTGGGCCGCCAGGACGTGGACCAGCTGATGGCCTGCCGCAGCTATGACGAGTGCCTGCGGGTGCTAAGTGACAAGGGCTGGGGCGCGGGAGAGGGCGCTTCTTCAGAGGCTGTTTTGGCCGCGGAAGAGGAGAAAACCTGGGCGTTCATCCACGAGCTCACAGACGATCTCACGCCTTTCCAGGTGCTCCTGTTCCCCACCGACTACAATAATCTGAAGGCCGCTATCAAGGCCGTGGTTACCAGCGTCCAGCCCCAGGATGTGTTCCTGCCTGGAGGAGCCGTAGACCCCCAGCTGATGCTGCGCTGCGTACGGGAGGGCGACTTCACCGAGCTGCCTGGCCGTATGGCCCAGGCGGCGGACGACGCTTACCATACCCTGCTGCAAACAGAGGACGGCCAGCTGTGCGACGTGATTTTGGACCAGGCGTGTCTGGCGGACGTGCTGGACTGCGGCAGAAACAGCGAAAGCGATATTTTAGAAGCATACGCCGAAATGCTGGCAGCCACCAGTAACATCAAGGTGGCGGTGCGGGCCTGCAAGACAGGCAAAAGCCGCGCCTTTTTGGACATGGCCCTGGCTCCCTGCGGCAGCTTGGACGTGGCCGGCCTGGCTGTGGCGGCCTGCAAGGGTTTGGACGAATTATTTGCCTATCTGGCGGTAACGCCCTATGGCGAGGCTGCCGAGCGGCTGAAAGACTCCTACTCCGCTTTTGAAAAATGGTGTGACGACAAGGTGATGGACCTGGTGAAGGAGCAGAAAATGAACCCCTTTGGCATCGGTCCGCTGTTCGCCTATGTTATCGCCCGGCGCAATGAGATCAGCACTGTGCGGATTATCCTTTCCGGAAAGCTCAACGAGCTGGACGACGGGATGATTCGGGAAAGACTGAGGGAAATGTATGTATAAAATAGCAGTTTTGGGCGACCGCGACAGCATCTACGGCTTTGCGGCCCTGGGGCTGGAGGTTTTCCCAGTGGCTGATAGCGAAACCGGCGCCAAGACCCTGCGCCGCCTGGCGGAGCAGGAGTATGCGGTGATCTACATTACCGAGGCCCTGGCTCAGGGGCTAGTCTCAGAGCTGGACCGCTACCGTGAAGGGCTTTTGCCAGCGGTAATCCCCATTCCCGGGGTGCACGGCAATACCGGCATGGGCATTAACATGGTAAAGCATTCCGTAGAGCAGGCGGTGGGCTCGGATATTATCTTTAATGGCGACTAAGGAAGGGCGCACCCAAAAGGGAGCTGGCATCTTTGCCCCTTTTGCCCTATGGAAAAGGCTTAGTCTATTACAGTACAATCGCCACACGAAACTATTTTTAGAAATGGGTGATCGGTAAACATGAGCAATGGCACCATCAAAAAAGTGGCCGGTCCTCTTGTTATCGCCAAGGGTATGCGTGACGCAAACATGTTTGACGTGGTACGTGTCAGCGAGCGCCGCCTGATTGGCGAAATCATAGAGATACACGGCGACGAGGCCTCTATTCAGGTTTATGAAGAGACCTCCGGCTTGGGGCCTGGGGCTCCGGTGGAATCTACCGGCGCGCCCCTTAGCGTGGAGCTGGGCCCAGGCCTTATCACAAGTATTTACGACGGCATCCAGCGTCCGCTGGATGATATTATGAAGATCTCCGGCAACAACCTGGAGCGCGGCGTGGAGGTTCCCTCTTTGAAGCGGGACCTGGAGTGGGACTTTGTGCCCAGCGCTAAAGTGGGCCAGGAGGTGACCGGCGGCGACATTATCGGCTCTGTGCAGGAGACCGTGGTGGTATCCCACAAAATTATGATTCCCCCCGGGGTCTCTGGCAAATTAACGGACATCAAGGCCGGCAAGTTTAAGGTGACGGACACAGTGGCCACTGTGGAGACCCAGGAAGGCCCCAAGGCCATTGGCCTGATGCAGAGCTGGCCTGTGCGCCAGGGCCGCCCCTATAAGCAGAAGCTCTCTCCCGACATGCCCCTCATCACCGGCCAGCGGGTGGTGGACACCATGTTCCCCATTGCCAAGGGCGGCGTGGCGGCAGTTCCGGGCCCCTTTGGTAGCGGCAAGACCGTGGTGCAGCACCAGCTGGCCAAGTGGGCCGAAGCCGACATTGTGGTTTACATCGGCTGCGGCGAACGCGGCAACGAGATGACCGACGTTTTGAACGAGTTCCCCGAGCTGGTGGACCCCAAAACCGGCAAGTCCCTGATGGAGCGTACCGTTCTGATCGCCAACACCTCAGACATGCCCGTGGCCGCCCGTGAGGCCTCTATTTACACGGGCATTACCATTGCCGAGTACTTCCGGGACATGGGCTACTCGGTGGCCCTGATGGCGGACTCCACCTCTCGCTGGGCCGAGGCCCTGCGCGAGATGTCCGGCCGTCTGGAAGAGATGCCCGGCGAAGAAGGCTACCCCGCCTACCTGGGCAGCCGTTTGGCCCAGTTCTACGAGCGTGCTGGTTCTGTTAAGACCCTGTGCTCTGGGGACCGGGAAGGCGCCCTGTCCGTGATTGGCGCGGTATCCCCTCCCGGCGGCGACATCTCCGAGCCTGTCTCCCAGGCCACCCTTCGTATTGTCAAGGTGTTCTGGGGACTGGACTCCTCCCTGGCCCAGCAGCGGCACTTCCCGGCCATTAACTGGTTGACCAGCTACTCCCTGTATCTGGACAACATGGAAAACTGGTTCAACAGCAATGTGGCTGAGGACTGGACCGCCCAGCGCACCAAGATTATGGGTCTGCTGCAAGACGAGGCCGAGCTGCAGGAAATTGTGCAGCTGGTAGGTATGGACGCCCTCTCGGCCCCGGACCGGCTGAAGCTGGAGGCCGCCCGGTCTATCCGCGAGGACTTCCTGCATCAGAACGCGTTTGACGATATTGACACCTACACCTCCCTGGAGAAGCAGCACGACATGATGCTGCTGATTACCGGCTACTACGAGAAAGCCCTGGCCGCCCTAAACGGCGGGGTGGATATTCAGAAGCTCATCGACCTGCCCGTGCGCGAGCAGATCGGCCGCTTCAAGTATACCGAGCCGGCCAACCTGAAACAGAATTTCGACCAGGTGATGGCCCAGCTGGATAAAGAACTGAACGAAGCCAAAGAAGCAAAGGAGGACTTCTAATGCCAAAGGAATATAGAACCATTCAGGAAGTGGCAGGCCCTCTGATGCTGGTGCGGGACGTGGAGAACGTTTCTTACGACGAGCTGGCGGAGATTGAGCTGGCCAATGGCGAGCGCCGCCGCTGTAAAGTGCTGGAAATTAACGAGGGCAACGCCTTGGTGCAGCTGTTTGAAAACTCCACAGGTATTAACCTTTCTAACTCCAAGGTCCGTTTTCTGGGCCACAGCATGGAGCTGGGGGTTAGCGAGGATATGCTGGGCCGGGTATTCGACGGCCTGGGCCGGCCTATTGACGGCGGCCCGGAGATCCTGCCCGACCGCAGGGTGGACATTAACGGCCTGCCCATGAACCCCGCCGCCCGCAACTATCCCCAGGAGTTCATCCAGACCGGCGTTTCCGCCATTGACGGCCTGAACACCCTGGTGCGCGGGCAGAAGCTGCCCATCTTCTCTGCCTCCGGTCTGCCCCACGCCCAGCTGGCGGCCCAGATCGCCCGCCAGGCCAAAGTGCGCGGCACCAACGACCCCTTTGTGGTGGTGTTCGCGGCTATGGGCATTACCTTTGAAGAGTCCAACTTCTTTGTGCAGAGCTTTAAGGAGACCGGGGCCATTGACCGCACCGTTATGTTTGTGAATCTGGCCAACGACCCGGCCGTAGAGCGCATTGCCACCCCCAAGATGGCCCTGACCGCCGCCGAGTACCTGGCCTTTGAGAAGAACATGCACGTGCTGGTCATCCTGACGGATATTACCAACTATGCCGACGCCCTGCGGGAGGTCTCCGCCGCCCGGAAAGAGGTGCCTGGCCGCCGGGGATACCCTGGCTACATGTACACCGACCTGGCCACCATGTACGAGCGCGCTGGCCGGCAGAAGGGAAAGAATGGCTCTATCACCATGATTCCCATTCTGACCATGCCTGAAGGCGATAAGACCCACCCCATCCCCGACCTGACCGGCTACATCACCGAGGGACAGATTATTCTAAGCAATGAGCTGTACCGCAAGAACGTGGCGCCGCCCATTGACGTGCTGCCCTCTCTAAGCCGTTTGAAGGATAAGGGGATTGGCGAGGGCCGCACCCGGGCAGACCATGCCGCTACCATGAACCAGCTGTTCGCCGCCTATGCCCGCGGCAAGGAGTCCAAGGAGCTGATGGTGGTGCTGGGCGAGGCTGCCCTGACGGAGATTGACAAGCTGTACGCCAAGTTTGCCGACGCCTTTGAAAGCGAGTACGTGTCCCAGGGCTACAACGCCAACCGGGACATTGAGGAGACCCTGGACATTGGCTGGAAACTGCTTTCCATCCTGCCCAGAAGCGAGCTGAAGCGTATTAACGACAAGTTCCTGGATCAGTATTACGGAAAGGTGTGATGCACCTTGGCGAGTAAACAAATAACTCCCACCCGCATGGAGCTGACCCGCTTGAAGAAGAAGCTGGCCACCGCCACCCGGGGCCATAAGCTGCTGAAAGACAAGCGCGACGAGCTGATGCGGCAGTTTCTGGAGAAGGTGCGGGAAAACCGCAGCCTGCGGGAAAAAGTGGAGGCGGGCATTATGGCCGCCAACAAGAACTTCCTGCTGGCCCGGGCGGGGATGCAGGACCAGGTGCTGAACACCGCCATGCTGGCCCCAAAGCAGCGGGTGAGCGTGGAGAGCGGCGTGGAAAACGTGATGAGCGTGGACATTCCCACTTTCAGCTTTAAGACCCGGTCCCCGGACCAGAACGACATCTTCTCTTATGGCTTTGCCTTTACCTCCAGTGACCTGGACGGCGCGGTGCAGTCTTTGGCGGACATCTTCCCAGATATGCTGGAGCTGGCCCAGTGCGAAAAGGCCTGCCAGCTGATGGCCGCGGAGATCGAAAAAACCCGCCGCCGGGTAAACGCCCTGGAGCATGTGATGATTCCGGAGCTACAGGCGAACATCAAGTACATCTCCATGAAGCTGGACGAGAACGAGCGTTCCACCCAGATTCGCCTGATGAAGGTGAAAGACATGGTACTAAAAGAAGCCCACCACTACGAGGACTTCTAAAACAGAACAAAGGCCCCTCCCAGCCGGGAGGGGCCTTTTCAGAAAGGATGGATCAATGGACTCCTATAAAGAGCTGGTTGAAAAACTGGAAGAGGCCAAATATCTTATCAGCATGACGCCCATAGAGCGCATGGTAGAAATTGGCTACAGCGCGGGCATGGCCAGCGGCTCTACGGTCCTGGACCTGTGCTGCGGCTATGGAGAAATGCGGAAAGTGTGGCACGAGGCTTTTGGCATCAGGGGAGTCGGCGTGGACAACTGCGGCGAGTTTATCCGGGAGGGGGCAAGGCGGACCCCCTGCCGCACCTCAAATTTTTGTGAAATTTTCGCAAAAACCCCTTCCAATTTTACCTTTTCTGTGCTATAGTATCAATAACAAGCGGCACTTAACTCTTTAGAACAAGCAAAAAATTCTCTCTATGCCGCTTTACTCAAATCGTATAAAACAAGGAGTGCTTTATCATGGCAAAGATCATCGGCCGGCCCGCCCTTCCCAACATGCCCTGGCAGGACAAGCCCGCTGGCTGCGACAAGCCTGTCTGGCGTTATGACCAGAACCCCATCATCCCCCGGGACGCTATCCCTACCTCCAACAGTATCTTTAACTCCGCCGTGGTACCCTTTGGCGACAGCTACGCCGGGGTGTTCCGCTGCGACAACCGGGGCGTGGAGATGGACATCTTCGCTGGCTTTTCTAAAGATGGCATCCATTGGGACATCAACCACGACCCCATTGTCTTTGAGGGCGAGAAGGACGTGATTCGCAAAGAGTACCGCTATGACCCCCGGGTGTGCCTGATTGATGGCAAGTACTATATCACCTGGTGCAATGGCTACCATGGACCCACTATTGGCATTGGCTGGACTGAGGACTTTAAGACCTTCCATCAGCTGGAAAATGCGTTCTTGCCCTATAACCGCAACGGCGTGCTGTTCCCCCGGAAGATCGGCGGCAAGTTCGCCATGGTCAGCCGCCCCAGCGACACCGGCCACACCCCCTTTGGCGATATTTTCTACAGCGAGAGCCCAGACCTTTGCTACTGGGGCAAGCACCGCTGGGTATTTGGCACTGCCAACGGCTGGCAGAGCAAAAAGGTAGGCCCTGGCCCCACCCCCATTGAGACGGATGAGGGCTGGCTGATGATTTACCACGGCGTGCTGAACAGCTGCAACGGCTTTGTGTACCGCTTCGGCGTGGCCCTGCTGGACATTGACCGCCCCTGGATTGTCAAGGGCCGCAGCCGCTTCTATGTGTTCGGGCCCGAAGAGGACTACGAGCTGACCGGCGACGTGCCCAACGTCACCTTCCCCTGCGCCACCCTTACCGACCCGGAGACCGGCCGCATCACCATTTACTATGGCGCGGCGGATACCGTAACCGGCCTGGCCTTTACCACAGTGGACGAGCTGCTGGACTATATGCGCAAGTACCCCTATCCGCTGGGAGACCAGGAGAATAAGTAATCTCTCATATCGTTAAGGCGGCTCATAAAGGGGGAAGCCCTCTTTGAGAGGAAGCCCCTTTGAGCCAAGCGGCAAAGGCCGCCCAGTTTAAGATATGGTGTTTGCTAATTTCTAAGCGCGTTTTTCACATAAAATAAAAAAGGACCGCCGGTTTTTCCGGCGGCCTTTTTGTGTGCATGGCGTGCTTCCGGCGGTCTTACCCCGCGAAGTCGCAGAAGTTCTTCAGGTACACTGCGGCCTGGGCCCGGCTGGTTTGGCTTTTCGGGTTCAGCTTGCTGCCGCTGGGCACAATGACGCCCTTGGCAATGGCCCACTTCATGGGGGTCTGGGCGTATTTGCTCACGTTTTTGCCGTCGCTGTACTGGTTCAGGTCCACGTTGGCGGAAAGGTCGCAGCCCTTGAACTTGGCGTAGTTATACAGCATGGTGGCGAAGTCCTGGCAGCTAATTTTCCCGTTGGGGTTAAACTTATTGTTGCCCACGCCGTTCACCACTTTTTTAGAAGCGGCCCACTTGGTGGGGGCCTTAGCCCAGTTGGCGGTCACGTCGGAGAAGCCGCCGCCGGAAACGGCGGGCTCACCCTCGTAGCGGTAGAGCATGGTGACAATCTCCGCCCGGGTGGTGGTGCTGTTCAGGTCAAAGTAGTCGTCGCCCTTTCCCTTCATCAGGCCGATGGAGGTGACAAACTTCACGGCCTCGGTGTACCACTGGCCCTCTTTTACGTCGGTAAAGCCGGCACCGGAGGTGCCAGGAATCACAGGCGCGGCGGGGGCGGCGCTGAGGTCCTTAAAGTTCAGACCGTACTTGAGGGCGTAGTCCAGGGCGGTGGAGTTGGACCTGCCGTAGATGGTGGTGATGCCGGCCTTGCCAATTGTATCAGAAGAGTCGCGAATCTTGCAGTTTTTATCGCCGATAATGACGGTCTTTAAAGACTTGGTCGCGCCCAAAGCGCTGCCGTTAATTTTTTGGACTGAACTTAAATCCACATAAAGCAGCGAGGGGCAGTTCCAAAAAGCATAGGAATCCACAGTCTCAATGGTTTTGGGCAGTTTTACATATTCCAAAGATTTGCAGTGGGCAAAAGCATCTTTTGGGATTTCTTTGAGTTTTCCTTCAACGGAAGCATACTTTAAATCCTTGCAGGATGAAAAGCAGGCATGCTCTAGTTCCGTCACGTTGGCGGGAAGAACCACAGACGTGAGGCCAGCTCCATCAAAAGCCTGCCCGCCTATTTTTTTAACGCCCTTTCCAATCGTGATTTTCTTTAGGCCACGGCAATTGGCAAAGGCAGCATAGGGGATCTCCTTTACGCCGTCAGGAATGTTAATAGAAGAAATTTTTTCGCAAGAGTTGAAAGCACCTTTGTCTAACTCCTTTAAGGTATTGGGCAGGGTCATTCCAACTAGTTCCATACAGCTGCCGAAAGCATAATATCCAATTTTTTTTAGCTTAGAAGGCAGGGGGCAGCTTTTTAAGTCATAACAGGCATAAAAAGCGTTTTCGCCGATTTCCGTTACCGTATCCGGCAGAGAAACACCCACCAAATCGTATAGCTTTTCAAAGACGCTATTGCCGATACGGGTAACGCCGGGCTCGACAATAATTTTCTTAATATATCTGCTGTAGCTGCTTACAGGGCACTGGTTGTAGTCCTCCATAGGCCCGCTGCCGCTGACAGTCATCACGCCGTTGGTGGCGTTAATGCTGTAGTGGATGTTCCGGCCCAGCAGCCCCTCGTAGGTCTCGGCGTGGGCCGCCAGCCCCATGGGCGCCAGGGTGAAAACCAGCGCCAGGGCCAGCAAAATGGATAGAACTCGTTTCTTCATAAATGGTCCCCCTAATAAAAAATTTAGCCTTCTTCACGCGGAACTTCCTTTTAAAAAGGAGAAATCGATTCCAAATGAAGATACCATTTTCATCTTAACATATTGTTCATAATTTTGCAATATTTTTCTAAAAAGCCGCCTGCCGGAAATTCCCTTCTTTTCTTCTTGACAACCCCCGCCCCACAGGCTATAATCTGGGAAAAGCCCAAGCCCCTGTTCTAAAACTTTTTACGCTGCGGGTCGGCTGGGCTGTATTATTATTTCCAGGAGAGTTACCGCCATGGACATCAAAAAAGTTTTCGTCATCCACAAGACCCACCTGGACATTGGCTTTACCGATTCCGCCGCCAATGTCCTCCACCGCTATCTGGAAACCTTCATCCCCGGGGCCATAGCCACGGCCCGGGCCTGTAACCAGGACGGCCAGAAAAATTTTGTCTGGACCGTGGGCTCTTTTCTTATTGAGCTGTACCTGGAGCGGGGCCAAGACCCGGACCTGCTGGTGAAAGCCATTGAGGATGGAGTTATTGCCTGGCACGGCCTGCCCGTGACCACCCACACCGAGCTGATGGACGGCAAGCTGTTCGACTACGGCCTAAGCATCTCCCAGCGCCTGGACCAGCGCTTTGGCCGGCATACCATTGCCGCCAAAATGACCGATGTTCCCAGCCACACCCATGCCATGGTGCCCCATCTGGTAAAAGCGGGGATTAAGTACCTGCACATTGGCATTAATGGCTCTTCCAAGATGGTGAAGCTGCCGCCCCTGTGCCGCCTGCGCTATGGCGAGGACGAGGTGGTGCTGGATTACGCCGCCCTGTACGGGGCCTCCAGCTCTTTTGGGGAGTATGCTATGGAGTTTGCCCACACGCCAGACAACAGCGGGCCGCCCTCTCCTGAAAGCGTGGCTGCTGAGATGGAACGCCTGCACAAAAAGTACCCTGGGGCCGAGATTGTCTCCGGTACCATGGATGAGTTCGCGGAAATCGTTTTGGCACACAAGGAAGAGCTGCCTGTGGTTACCGAAGAGCTGGGAGACACCTGGATACACGGGGTTTCCACCGACCCCTACAAGACCGCCGCCTACTATGAGCTGCTGCGCCTGCGGGACCAGTGGGAGCAGCAGGACCCCGCCGTCGTAGACTCCCCCGCCTGGCGGGAGTTTTGCCGGGGGCTGCTGATGGTATGCGAGCATAGCTGGGGCCGTGATGTAAAACGCTGGCTCTCGGACTGGCGCAACTGGGAAAAGGCGGACTTTTATGCGGCCCGGAAGCGGGACCATATCACCCCAGAGGACGTGATGCCCGCCGGGAAAGAGCTGCGGGAGTTTACCCTCCAGCACGAGCCCACCTTTGTGGCCGGGCTGTGCAGCTACCAGAAGATGGAGGATTCATGGGACGAGCAGAGGGAATATGTGGAAAACGCCGTGGCCGCCCTGCCCGCCCCCTGGCAGCAGAAGGCCAAGGAGCGTTTGGCCCTGCTAAGGCCCCAGGAACCCGCCCCCTGCCAGGAGCCCACAGACCAGCGGAGCTTTGAGATTGGCAGCTATAAAGTAGAGATTCTGGAGGATGGCAGCCTAGGTTTGGCGGAGCATGAGGGCCGGACTTTTGACAATGTTTGGCTGGGCCGGCTGGTGTATGAGGTGTACAGCGCCAAGACGGTGTTTGATAACCTGGAAGCCTATAACCGGGACCTGGAGCACACCCGGGTCTGGGCAGAGGGAGACTTCTGTAAGCCGGGCCTGGATACCGTGAAGGATCTGCAAGACGAGAGCTTCTCTTATTCCGTGGAGAAGGTCCAGCACAGTGGGAACCAGCTGCGGCTGTGGCTGGCCGCCCCAGAGCGTGCCGCGGAGAAGTATGGCGCCCCCCGGCTGGCTGTGGTCACCTATACCTTTGGCCAGCGGGTGGACGTGGATTTGCAATGGTTCCAGAAGGACGAGAGCCGCATTCCAGAGGGGCTATTCTTTGGCTTTAACCTGGGCTATCAGACTGGGGAGAAGATTACCCTGGAGAAACTGGGCCTGTCCATTGACCCCTACCAGGTACGGGAGGGCGGCAACCGGAAGCTGCACTGCTCCGCTGTGGTACAGGGCGGGCAGGGCGCTGTGCACAGCCTGCACGCGCCCCTGGTATCTGTAGGCGGACGGCACCTGTACGACGAAAACGAAGAGTATGGCGACGCGGCCCAGGGCATGTATTACCTGCTGTGCAATAACCGCTGGGGGACCAACTTCCCCTTGTGGTATGGGGAAAACGCTAAGTTCGGCTTCCAGGTGGAGGTCTAACGTCTGTTTCAAAAGTCCAAAGCAATAATCGTTCACATAATTTAAAAAGAGATTTAGGGCCTGTTTGAAAATAGAGGGAATAAGGTCTTTTTGTGCAGAAGCGGTGAATTTCAAGGAGAAAGCCGCAGGCTGTGCCCCGCCTGTACGGCGAGGAGGTTCGACACAGGAGGTTGGCCGCCTCTGGGCAAAAAGACGGCGTTTTCAATGTTTCAAACAGGCCCTAATATCTTTTTGAATTGGTGGCAAGGCCTCTTGCTTGACAACCGGCATATACCAATTGGCGGTTACAATAATGTTTGAAAGTGAGGAATATGATGAACTTCTCCTATCTACCGGTTTCTTCCCTGCACAAGGTCTTTCCCGCGGTTCAGCCTGCTTCCGCGCCCCGCTGCCTTGCTCTTACAGGCCTTCAGGGCGAGATTTTGTCGTTTCAGATTGCCTACTGCTGGGACGAGCCCGACCGGGCCTGGGGTGCTGTTACTGTGGAGTCGCCTCTGCCGGTACGGGTGCGTACCGTGGAGCTGTCCCCCTGCGAATATCCCTGCCACCAAACCCACGACCAGGGATACCTGGCCACTACCCCTGGCCTGTATCCCGACTTACTCCAGGACCTGTCCCCTTGGGGCGTTCCGCTGGTTTCCGGCCAGTGGCGGAGCCTGTGGGTGGATGTGGAGCTGGAGAAAACCACTGTCCCTGGGGAGTACCCGGTGGGGATTACTCTTTCTGCACAGGACCAGGAGCTCTGCCAGGTAGAGGCCCGCTGCCAGGTGCTGGACCAGGTTTTGCCCAAACTGCCCATTCCCCACACCGAGTGGTTTCATAGCGATTGCTTGGCCGACTATTACCAGGTGGAGGTGTTTTCGCCCCGCTGGTGGGAGATCGTGGAGGAATTTGTGAAAACCGCGGCCCGCCGTCACTGCAATATGCTGCTGACCCCTGTGTTTACCCCGCCCTTGGACACTGCCGTGGGGGGCGAACGCCGTACCGTGCAGCTGGTGGACGTGGAGGTTCAGGGCCAAGGGTATTCCTTTGGCTTTGAGAAGTTCCGCCGCTGGGTGCAAATGGCCCGAAACTGCGGCATGGAATATATTGAGATCAGCCACCTGTTCACTCAGTGGGGGGCCAAGGCGGCGCCGAAAATTATGGCCATGAAAGAAGGACGCCTTCAGAAGATTTTTGGCTGGGATACCGACGCGGGAGGCCAGGAATATGCGGACTTTCTGGGACAGTTTTTGCGGGCCCTAAAGCCCGAGCTGGAGCGGCTGGGGATGGGCCAAAGGACTTATTTCCATATTTCCGACGAGCCCAACCAGACCCAGCTGGACTCTTACCGAAGGGCCTGGGAGGCGGTGCGGAAGGAACTGCAAGGTTACGCCATGATGGATGCTCTTTCGGACCATGCCTTTTATCAAGAGGGGCTGGTGCAGCAGCCAGTGTGCTCCTTGGACCATATTGGGCCGTTTCTGGAGCAGCGCCCGCCCTACCTATGGGGCTATTACTGCACCTGCCAATGCGTGGACGTCCCCAACCGCTTTATTGCCCAGGCCGGGGGACGAACCCGGGTGCTGGGCGCGCTGCTGTACAAATACCGGCTGGACGGGTTTTTGCACTGGGGCTACAACTTCTACAATGCCCAGCATTCCCTATACCCCATTGACCCCTACCGCTGCACAGACGCCGGGGGCGCGTTCCCCAGCGGGGACCCCTTTTTGGTGTACCCGGGCAAGGACGGCAGGCCGGAGGAATCCCAGCGGCTAATGCTCATGGACCAAGCCATGAGTGACTACTGCGCGCTGACGGTTCTGGAACAGCTGGCGGGACGGGAAAAAGCCCTGGCCTGCATTAACAAAGACCTGAGCTTTCACAACTGCCTGCTGGACGAAGTGCAGCTGCTGGCCCTGCGCGAAAGGATTAACCACGCCATTCAGGCGGCATTGGATCAGGATAGAGACAAGGGATAAAGCAGACGGGGAGGTGCTTTTAAAGCGCCTCCTTTGTTTTTCCTGGCGTATAAACGCACGTCAGTTTACATAATGTTTTGACTGAAAAAAACTTTAAACCAAGGAAAAGCCACAGTGGACAAGGGGTTATCCACGAATTTCACAGAGTTTTCAACAATAATGCCGCGACGTAATCCAGTTTCGGGTAAAAAAAGGGAGAGAGGACAGGGGCCTGGGCGGCGAACGTTATGGCCAAACCCAAAAGCGATGAAATTCAGAGAGTCTGCTTATAGCGCCGCGCCCTTTTTGGGGATGGTCAGCCCCTTTGTGTCCACGCCCTCGTGTTCCAGCAGCCAAATTTTTTTGTCGATGCCTCCTGCATAGCCGGTGAGGCTGCCGCCTGTGCCCACCACCCGGTGGCAGGGGATGATAATAGACAGGGGATTATGCCCCACCGCGCCCCCCACGGCCTGGCTGGACATGCTGGCCAGCCCCTGCTTGACGGCTAGCTGCCGGGCGATGTTCCCATAGGTGGTCACCTGGCCATAGGGAATTTGACGCAGGAGCTGCCACACCCGCTGCCGGAAAGCCCCGCCGGCAGGGGCCAGACTTAGTTTGCTAAGGCTTGGCCGTTCTCCGGCAAAATACTGGCCCAGCCAAGCCCGCGCCTGAGTAAAGACCGGCAGATGGTCTCCCCGTTCTGGGGGCTCCGGCAAAGGGGCCAGAAAATATTTTTGTCCCGCAATCCAGAGGCCCACCAGGGCCTGGCCATTCTCTGTACAGGCCAGGGTGAGTTCGCCCAGAGGAGATGGGTAAATGGTATAATAAAACACGCGGTTTCCTCCTTACAGAGAGTTTTTGGGGCGGCATTGTGGTATTTTTCTCATTATACAGAAAGAGCAGAGGAAAGTCACGGGTTTCGCGTAAAAAGTCCGGTGTAAGTTCTTTTTTGGCGGAACGGCCGGGCTGAATATTTATGGAACAAGTTTTGCGATGAAGGACTGAATGGCCTTTAGCAGGGAGGGGGCTTTGAATCCGGACTGCTTTTGGCCTCGCGTTCCACCGAGATGCAACGCCCAAACTCGGTGGATTTCATTGGTGGGCAAGACTCCAAAATGTCATCATCAACTCTTTTTTTACCAAAGTCTTGACAAAAGCAACAAAACTGTGTATAATAGCAAAATAAATGAAAGACTGTGACGGGAAGAAGGCTATACGGTCTGACTTTTCAGAGAGTTCGCGGGTGGTGTGAGCGGACAGGCGGCGTATGGCGTATACTGATCCCCGAGTCTCCTTGCTGAACGGCGGCTGGCTGGTCCCAGAGTCTATCTCTTGGGCTATGCGGGGCCCCTATTAAGCCGGGACGCGTGGCGGCGTTACCCGCCGGGCCTTGTCAGAGGCTTTTGAGAACAGAGGGGCAACTCTCTGTAAAACACGGGTGGTACCGCGTAAATCAATAGATTTTCGCCCCGGGTGCAGCAATGCGCCCGGGGTTTTTTTTACGTGCCCTCCCGAAGAAGCCAGCAGGGCAAAAAACAGGAAAGGACGGCTGATATGTCGGAGTGGAACCCAGAGCAGTACCTAAAGTTTAAAAAGGAACGCACCCAGCCCGCCATTGACCTAGCGTCGCGCATTAAAAGTGCCGGGGTCCGGGCCCTGGATATCGGCTGCGGCCCCGGCAACAGCACCCAGGTGGTGAAAAATTTCTTTCCCTACACAGATTTAACCGGGGTGGACTCCTCTGCCGCCATGATCCAGGCGGCCCAGAAGGAGCACCCGAACTTGAAGTTTGCGCGGTATGATGTCAGCGGCCCACTGGACGGCCTGGGCGGCGGCTATGGCCTGGTGTTTTCCAACGCCTGTATCCAGTGGGTGCCAGACCACCGCACCCTGCTGCCCCGGCTGATGAGCCTGCTGGCCCCCGGTGGACTATTGGCAGTACAGGTGCCGGTGAATTTTGAAGAGCCC
This sequence comes from Acutalibacter intestini, assembly GCF_034334985.1. NCBI lineage: Bacteria > Bacillati > Bacillota > Clostridia > Eubacteriales > Acutalibacteraceae > Acutalibacter > Acutalibacter intestini. Next base: position 33,643 of record NZ_JAWXXL010000013.1, read on the forward strand.
ATCCACCAGATCATCACCCGCACAGTGGAGAGGCCGGAATGGCGGGAGAGAATTCCTTATCACAGAAGCTTTTACACCCTGAAGCCGGAGGAATACTTTGATTTGCTGGCGGAACATTCTGGAGACTTCACCATGTGGGAGACGGTCTACATGCACCGAATGCCTTCGCATCAGGCCATTATGGACTGGTACAGCTCCACAGGGCTGCGGCCCTACCTGGACGCGGCGGTGAACGAGGAGGCCCGGGAGGGCTTCTATCAGGAGGTGTTCCGGCAGGTGCGGGAGGCCTACCCCTTGCGGGCCAACGGAGAGATTATTTTCCGGTTTCCCAGGTTGTTCTTTCTTGCGAAAGCGGAGGGACAATAGGAAAATAAGGCGGGTTTAGGAAATGAAAGCTAAGGCAATACCGCAGAATTCTAAGTACCGTATTGGGCAGTCAGATTTTTCGTGAGAGGGTACAGGTTGAGCGCCGTCCATCTCACCATTGACCAGCGAAAGCTGTGCGCTATCACGGAAAATGTGCAAGCAAGACGGTGCTTAAGGCGCCAGCCGCGAATGGTGCGGGGTTGCCCTAAGAATAGGAGCAATGATAACCGCCATCAATACCAACTGAATATGCTTTCGCCGGGCCAGGGTCTCGGCTCCTGCCTCGGTCGGGTCAGAACGGTCTCCAATGGAGACCTTCCCCGCCGGCTACGGCAAGGCCGTGGCGCGCCCGCTGGGGTTCTGCCCGGCGTAATTAGTTTTCGCTATGTTTATCTTCATTTTATATTTATTTGAAAGGAACGATTCCCATGAATGTAGGTTACAAAAAGTACAAGCCCTTCCAGCCCATTGCCCTTCCTAACCGTACCTGGCCGGATAAGGTCATTACCCAGGCTCCTGTCTGGTGCAGCGTGGACCTGCGGGACGGCAACCAGGCCCTGGTGAACCCCATGAACCTGGACCAGAAGCTGGAGTTTTTCCGGCTGCTGTGCGACATCGGCTTTAAGGAGATCGAGGTGGGATTCCCCTCCGCTTCCGAGACCGAGTATGAGATCCTCCGGGCCCTCATCGACCAGGACCTAATTCCAGACGACGTCACCATCCAAGTACTGGTCCAGGCCCGGGAGCACCTTATCCGCAAGACCTTTGAGGCCATTGATGGAGCAAAGAATGTGATTGTCCACTTCTATAACTCCACATCCACCCTTCAGCGGAAGGTGGTGTTTAACACCGACATGCAGGGGGTCATTGACATTGCTGTAGAGGGGGCCCGGCTTATCCGCAAGCTGACGGACGAGATCACCGCAAGCAGCGATATCAACATCCGCTACGAGTATTCTCCCGAGAGCTTCTCCGGCACGGAGATGGAAAACGCGGTGCTTATCTGCGACCAGGTACTGGAGGAGCTGGGCGCCACCCCAGAGAACCCGGTGATCATCAACCTGCCCAACACAGTGGAGATGTCCACCCCCAACACCTACGCGGACCAGATTGAGTATTGCTGCCGGAACATGAAGCACCGGGACAGCGCCATTATCAGCCTGCATCCCCACAACGACCGGGGCACCGCCACCGCCGCTACTGAGCTGGGGATGATGGCCGGGGCCGACCGGGTGGAGGGCACCCTGTTTGGCAACGGCGAGCGCACCGGCAACAGCGATATTATGAACCTGGCGATGAACCTGTATTCCCAGGGCGTGGACCCCCGGCTGGACTTCAGCCACATGACCGCCATCCGGGAAGTGTACGAGCGCTGTACAGAGATGAAGGTGCATCCCCGCCACCCCTATGCGGGGGCCCTGGTGTTCACCGCCTTTTCCGGGTCCCACCAGGATGCCATTAACAAGGGCGTGAACTTTATGGAAAAGGAGCAGTCCCCCTACTGGGAGGTGCCCTACCTGCCCATAGACCCCGCGGACCTGGGCCGCCAGTACGAGCCTATTATTCGCATCAACAGCCAGTCCGGCAAAGGCGGCGCGGCCTTTGTAATGCATCAGAGCTTTGGTTATATTTTGCCCAAGGCTATGCACCCCGAGTTCGGCGCCCTGGTGAAGAAAGCCTGCGACCAGAAGGGGAAAGAGATCAGCCCTGAGGAGGTGTTTGCCATCTTTAAGGAGGAATACTTGGACGTAAAAGCCCCCTATGAGCTGTTGACCTACAAGATTTTTGAGGAGGACGGAGGCAGCGGCCAGGTGGTGGTAGACTTTGAAGGCACGGTGCGCCACCACGACGTGACCAAGGCCGTGTCTGGCAAGGGCAACGGGCCCATAGACGCTTTCTTCAACGCTCTACAGGGAGTGGGCCTGACCAATTTTGAGTTCGTCTCATATAGCGAACACGCCATTTCAGCGGGAGCGGACTCTAAGGCCGTGTCCTATATCCAGCTGAAGCATAACGGGCAGATTATCTTTGGTGTGGGCACAGACAGTAATATCAGCATTGCCTCGGTAAAGGGCATTATCTGCGCCATGAACCGGCAGCTGAAAAAAGAGGGCATGGAATAAACCGAAGGGGCCTTGTGTGGGGCACATTGCGGGAGCCGCTAAGTTCCTGGCGGGGTTTTTGGTGAGCGCCTGCCAGCAAGCCGCGAACCGGCCGGGCTGGGAAGCGCCCTGGCAGAGAGGGCTCTGACCTGACGCGAGGCCGGGCCCCAAGGCCTCCTTGGCCTTAAAAAGCGGCGCGCAGGGGATCTGGGGGGGCTCCTGGCCCTAAGGGTAAAAAATCGTGGCTGGCGGCAGGTTCTTGTACAGAGGCATTTCAATAGGAAGCCGCCAGAACGAAAGGGCATTTTCTTTATAGAAAATGCCCTTTTTGTTTTACGGCGGGACGGTGTTCAGCGGCGTGGGGGTGTTTTACCGGTTGGCTGGCCGTGTGCCACCGGACATATCGCGAACCCGAAGGACCCGGCCGCTAAAAAAGACGCTGGCCCCCCACTGGGGACCAGCGCCTACCGAACCGGCAGAGGACAGAAGTTTTATTTTTGCTTCTCTCCCGCTTTCTCCTTTTTCGCCGCCTGGATTTTTCGGTAAACCAGCACGGTCCCTGTACCGCATAGTACCCCCAGCGCCGCTCCGGCCAACACGTCGGTAGGATAGTGGACCAATAAGAACACCCGAGAAAAGGCGATCAGCGCCGCCAAAACCAAGGCCGCCGCACCCCAGCGCTTGTCTCGGAAGAATACCACTGTGGCCGCCGCAAAGGAAGAGCAGCTGTGCCCAGAGGGAAAGGACCAGCCAGAAGGCGGCGGGATCAGCAGGCGGATGTCCCCTGAAATGAGCTGGAAGGGACGGGGCCGGCATACTAAGTTCTTAATCGTCACTTCGCCAATGAGCAGCCCAGCCAGCATGGCGACAAGGATGAGCAGCCCCTGGGTGCGCCAGCCGCTCTTTTTGCCGAAATACAGCAGCAGAACCGCTAGGGCGATCCAGACGATGCCGCTTTCGCCCAAATAAGTGATGGAGGGGAACACCGTGTCGGTAAAGGGGTTGTGGCAGTGGTTCTGCACAAAAGACATCACTGCGTTGTCGAAGGGGTTTGGCATTTCCATGGGTTGAGTCCTTTCTTGGGGATTAGGATGGCCGCCGTCCCAGAGGGCCGCGCTGCCCTGGGAACATAATCGCCCTCCGCCGCTCATATATATTTCCCAATCAAGTTTTAGGGGGAAGTTATCTATGGAGCTCCATCAAACCGGCTGGCAGCAGGCCGCTGAAAAGCTGGGCGTGGATCCCGCCCGGGGCCTAAGCCCCGCCGAGGCCGCCAAGCGCTATGCCCAGTACGGGCCCAACGAGATTAAGGAGTCTGGGCGGCAGAGCATTCTGGCCCGGTTCCTGGGGCAGTTCAAAGACTTTATGGTGCTGATTCTCTTGGTCAGCGCCGGGGTCTCCTTTTGGGCCTCACACCTGCGGGGGGACGCGGAGTACTTTGACTCTATTATAATCCTTGCCATTGTGATTTGCAACGCCATAATTGGAACGGTCCAGGAGCTGCGGGCAGACAAGGCCATCGACGCCTTGAAGAAGCTCTCCTCTCCCCATGCCCGGGTGCTGCGGGGCGGGAAACGCTTGACCCTGGAAAGCGCCCAGCTGGTGCCTGGGGACGTGGTGATCTTAAAGGCCGGAGACCTGGTGCCCGCCGACCTGCGGCTGATCAAGTCTGTAGAGCTGCGAACAGAGGAATCCGCTCTCACTGGGGAGTCTCTCCCAGTAGAAAAGGACGCGGCCGCTGTATGCGGGGGAGAGGCCCCCTTGGCGGAGAGAAAAAATATGGCCTTTGCGTCCACTGGGGTGGCCTCGGGGGCAGGGGTGGGGCTGGTGGCTGCCACAGGCATGGACACGGCCATGGGCAAGATCGCCGGAATGCTGGACCAGGAGAAGTCTCCCCAGACCCCCTTGCAGCGCAAGCTGAAACAAACTGGCAAGGTGCTGGGCCTGGGGGTGGTGGCCATTTGCGGGTTCATTTTCCTTTTGGGACTGCTGCAAAGGATTCAGCCCCTGGAAATGTTTATGATTGCCATTAGCCTGGGGGTAGCCGCTATTCCCGAGGGCCTTACGGCAGTGGTCACCATTGTGCTGGCCATGGGTGTAAAGCGCATGGCGGCCAAGCGGGCCATTGTCCGGCACCTGCCGGCAGTAGAGACCCTGGGCAGCACCCAGGTCATCTGCTCGGACAAAACAGGCACCCTAACCCAAAACAAAATGACGGTCACAGCTTTTTGTGGAGCCTTTGGCAGCGAACCGCTGGAGAGCCCAAATGCCCGGTTTGCCCTGGAGCTGGCAACCCTGTGCAATAACTCGGAACAAGAGGGGGAGGTGGTGACAGGGGACTCCACCGAGGCCGCGTTTCTGCTGGCTTGTCCTACCCCCAAGGCCCGGCTGGAGCAGGACTTTCCCCGGGTGGGGGAGATTCCCTTTACCTCATCCCGAAAAATGATGACCACTGTGCACAAGACCTCCACCGGCTGGCGGATCATTGCCAAAGGCGCGCCGGATGTGCTCATTCCCCGGTGTACCCACCAGCTGCGGGGGCACAGTGAGGGCGCCCTTTCTGGCTCAGACAAAGCAAAGCTGCTGGCAGACAACGGCCGGCTGGCCCAGGGGGCCCTGCGGGTGCTGGCCGTAGCGTATAAGGACGTAGACCGCCTGCCCGGAGACGACAAGCAGATGGAAACCGGCCTGACCTTTTGCGGGCTCATTGGCATGGAGGACCCACCCCGCAAGGGCGTGCGGGCGGCGGTATTACAGTGCAGGCAGGCGGGCATTGTTCCAGTGATGATTACAGGGGACCACGCCGCCACGGCCCTGGCAGTGGCCAAACGGGTAGGCATTGCCAAAGAGGGAGACCAGGCGCTGACAGGCGCGGACCTGGACCGGCTTACTGATGGGGAACTGGCCCAGAAGCTGGACAGCTGCCGGGTGTTTGCCCGGGTTTCGCCCCAGCATAAGGTGAAGCTGGTCAAGGCCTGCCAGCGCCGGGGCCTGGTGGTGGCCATGACCGGCGACGGGGTAAACGACGCCCCAGCCCTAAAGGCCGCGGACATTGGCTGCGCCATGGGCAAAAATGGCACAGAGGTGGCCAAGTCCGCCGCAGATATGGTGCTGACCGACGACAACTTTTCCACCATTGTCTCCGCTGTCCGGGAGGGCAGGGGGATTTACCAGAACATCCGCAAGACGATCCATTTTTTACTTTCCTGCAATATTGGCGAGATCCTAGTGGTGTTTGCCGCCTTTTTGCTGGGGGCTCCGGCGCCCCTTTTGGCCATTCAGCTGCTGTGGGTCAATCTGGTCACCGACTCCCTGCCCGCCCTGGCCCTGGGGGCAGAGCCTATCCCCCGGGACGTGATGGAGGAGCCCCCCCACCCCCGGGACGAAAGCGTGTTTTCCGGCGGCATGGGTCTTTCCGTGGCCCTAGAGGGCTGCCTGGTGGGGGCCCTGGCACTTTTGGCATATACCATGGGCCGGGCTTGGTTTGATCTGGACCCCGCCCAGCCGGCCATTGGCCGCACCATGGCTTTTGGGGTGCTCAGTCTCTCCCAACTGGTCCACAGCTTTAACATGCGCTCTTCCCACTCGGTGCTGGAGGTAGGCCTCTTTTCCAACAAAAAGCTGAACTTAGCCTGTGGGGTTTGCGCCTTTTTGATGGTAAGCGTGCTGGTGTTTCCGCCCCTTTCCGCCATCTTTAAAACCGCTGCCCTGAACCCTGTGCAGTGGCTGCTGGTGGCAGGGCTTTCGCTGTTCCCCCTGGTTGCGGTGGAAGGGGAAAAGTGGTTGACAACTCGTGGAGGAATAGCTGCGGAACGTCTGAAAAAGAAGAGGGGGACCCGGTAGCCGGTCCCCCACATAATGAGCTTTCACCCCCAAATTCTTCCAAAAAATCACAGGATATAGCCTTTGTTCAAATTTTTTTTACAACAAACCCGATTTCACCCCAAGTTTCGACAATTTTTCCACATATACTATGATATAGTACTGTCAGTGGTAGGCGAAAGCTAGGGCAGCGGCACTGCCCCCTTGGCTTACGAGGTCCCTGCCGCCCGCAGGCACAGCCGGTCCGAGATCAGAGCGATAAATTCGCTATTGGTGGGCTTTCCCCGGGAAGTATGTATGGTGTAGCCAAAGTAAGAGGTAAGCACCTCTACGTCTCCCCGGTCCCAGGCCACTTCGATAGCATGGCGGATGGCCCGCTCTACCCGAGAACTGGTGGTATTATAGATTTTTGCCACACTGGGGTACAGCCGTTTGGTAACGGAATTGATAATCTCTGGGTCCGCTATGGCCATTAAGATAGAGTCCCGAAGGTAGTAGTAGCCTTTGATGTGCGCGGGCACACCGATTTGATGGAGGATCTCGGTAATTTGCAGCTTCAGGCCCGGGTCCGCGGGCTCTGTGCTGAAATGCTTGCCCCTGGTAGCGTAAATGGAAAACATGCGCTCCACCATTTCCTCTTTCTTGTAGGGAGAAAGGGCGAAGTAGGCGGCGCCTGCGGCCATTACTTCACGCTCTAGCATCGGTGTGGTGTAAGGGGCGGCGATAATGTAAACCGGACGGTCCAGGTCCGGCAGCTTCGCCGCCTCGCGCATCACTCCAATGGCGTCTCTGCCAGGCATGAACAGATCCATTAGAACGATCTGGGGCTTTTCGTGGGCAATACGCTCCAGCGCGGTGCCTCCGTGCTTTTCTACCAGGATGGCGGTGCCCCCCCGCTGCTGGATGAGTTCCAGGGCTTCTTGGGTCCATTCGTCTTCTTCCGTACAAATGAGTATTTTTATTTGTTTTTCCATGCCAAACCTCCTAGTGGCTTTTTGATGTGAATAAATCTTACCATAATTTGAGTTTTCTCGCAAGGCCTAAATGAGAAAAAAGAGTATGAATAAACTGTAACTACGTGTCAAAAAAGGGCGCATTTATAGAATGCGCCCTTTTTCTGCATATTTCGACAAAAGTGATTTGTAAATTATTCTATAATGTCCATTTTACTGATTTCCTTTTTGTTCAATCGGATATAAAAAATAATACTTACTAATAAAGAGAAGGTTTCCGCAATGGGGAAGGCCCACCACACGGCTGAGACCTGCCCAATGGTTTGGGCCAGCAGCCACGCGGCCGGTACCAAAACCACCAGCTGGCGCATAAGGGAGACCACCAGGCTGTAGGTACCCCGGCCTGTGGCTTGAAATAGGGTGGAGGATACAATGCCCAGGGCGGCAAACAAAAAGCAGGTGCAGATGATGCGCAGGGCCGGCACACCAATGGCCAGAAGTTCTGGGGAGGCGTTGAAGATCCCCAGCAAATACTTTGGTAAAAGCAGAAATGCCAGCATACCAGCGGTCATGATCACCAGGGCAATGACGCAGCCCTGGCGCAGAGCGGCATTTAGGCGCTTCTTGTTGCGCGCACCGTAGTTATAGCCCATAATGGGCAGCAGCCCCTGGGTAAGGCCGAACACGGGCATAAACACAAAGGACTGTAGCTTGAAGTATAGTCCAAACACAGTATAGGCCGCGGTGGAAAAACCGGAGAGAATGCCGTTCATGGCCATATTCATTACAGTACCAATGGCCTGCATGACAATGGCGGGCAGCCCCACGGCATAGATGTCTTTTACGGTTTTCCAGTCTAGTCGGAAGCCTTTGAAACGAATGTCAATGGCGTGCTCCTGGTGGGATATAACCAGAATGGCCAACAGCATTGAGAGAATCTGTCCGCTTACGGTGGCCACCGCCGCGCCGGTGACTCCCATAGCCGGAAGGCCGAAATAGCCAAAAATAAAGATGGGGTCCAGCAAGATATTGGCCACAGCGCCCACCAGCTGGAAAATCATGGGCCAAAACATGTTGCCTGTGGCCTGTAGGATCTTTTCCAGCATGACCACCACAAAACTGCCAAAGGAAAAGATACAGCAGATAGAAATGTATTGGTCGCCCATGAGGACAATTTCCGGGTCGGACTCGAACATTTCAAAAAAGGGTGTGGTAAAAAACGCGCCGTACACCGCAAAAGCCAGCCAGGTGACGAGCCCCAGCAAAATGCCGTGCACCGCCGCGGTGCCGGCCTCTTCCCGGCATCCCTGCCCCAGCCTGCGGGAGATCAGGGATGTAACGCCCACCGCGGTGCCTACCGCAAAGGCGATTTGCAGGTTTTGCAGGGGAAAGGCCAGGGATACGGCGGACATGGCCTTTTCGCTGACCTTTGAGACATAGTACGTGTCCACAATGTTGTAAAGGGCCTGCACCAGCATGGAAAACATGGCGGGCAGGGCCATGGAAAAAATGAGGGGCAGCATCTTTTCTGTGCCCATCCGGTTTTGAGCCTGCACTTTTTCGCTCATAAGGAACCTCCTTATTACTATAATTTACACCTCACATTTTATCATAAAATGACGAAAAAAGAAAGAGGTATTTTACATTGAAAAGTGGGGAGGGATGGACTATAATAATGTATATATTGTCCACGGGGTGGAGAGACCCATTTACGATGACCCGCAAGGCGCGGAGAAACGCGGAGGCCCTTATCCGCCCCAATAAAGATGACCCGCCAACCCTTCCTGGTTTTGGGTGTGGTTTTGGGCGCTTTTTTTGACAAGGGGGTTTTTATGAGCAATCCTTTTATTAGTGTAATCATTCCGGTTTACAACGCGGAGACATATTTGCCTGCCTGTCTGGAAAGTATTTTGGCCCAGGACTATTCAGCCCTGGAGGTGGTTTTGGTGGACGATGGTTCCACGGACGCTTCCCCCGCCATTTGTGAGCGGTATGTCCAGGAACACAAGGACTGGCGGGCGCTTCATACAGAAAACCAGGGGGCGGGACCAGCCCGAAACACCGGCATGGCCCTGGCCCGGGGGGAATACTTGATGTTTATGGATTCCGACGACCTGCTGGCCGGTCCCGGCGCGGTAGGTCTTTTGGCGGAGCTGGCCCGGCGGGAGGGGGCGGACGTAGTCCTGGGCGGGGTGTGCAGGCAAGGACCGGAAGGGGGATTTTTTGGCCGGGTGGCCCCCGGGGCCGAGCCTGCCGGGGTACGCCGGCAGGTGGATTTTCTCTTCCGGGCCTTTTTCTCCCAGGCTTTTATGGTGTCTCTGTGCGGCAAGCTTTATAGACGGGAGTTTGTGGAGAAGAACCGCTTGGCCTGTGGGGGCCGGCGGCTGATGGAGGACAAATTTTTTAATCTATGCTGCTGCGCCTGTGGGCCAGCGTACGCTTTTACCCAGGAAACGGTCTACCTGTACCGGGACAATAAAAGCTCTGCCACAGCCCGTTATACCCCAGATATGGCCGGGGCTTGGTTTGGCGTGGCGGAGGACCTAAAGGCCTTTCTGATAAGTCGGGGGTTGGAGGAGGAATTCGCCGCTCTGGTGGCCTTTCAAGTGTTTTTTGGCCTGGTCTCTTTTGTGTTTCACGAGAGAGCGTTCCGCCGCCAGGGGCTGGGGGCGGTGGCAAAGGCTTTTGGCAGGCAGGCGCAAATTCCCCTGGCGGCCCAAACAATCGAGGCGCTAAGCCAGGGCAAGTATGTGGGGGAGGTCCGCTCTTTGGCCTGGCGGTGGGGAATGCGGGGCATGGCCCTGGCCTGCCGGCGGCGCTGGTATGGACCGGTAACTTGGGGCTTGTGGACCCTGGCAGGCTGGCGTAAATCGTAGATGGGCTTAACCAGAGATGCGGTCAAGGCGCGGCAGGCTCCTTACGGGTCCTGGAAAAGCATTGGTGGGGTTGGGCGGATGCCCAAGAGGCTGCTTGGTATTACGCTAAAGCTGTGTTTCTATTGCGTGTTTTGGCCGCTGGCCGAAAGGGAGCTCTCCGCTTCTCCCCGCAAACTTTTACTCTTATAGTTAACGCGGTCCAAAAGAAGTATCACCTTTTTTGAACCTGGCGGCACGGGTATGCCCGCGCGCTCTGTTTGAAAATCGGTATGTACCGATTTTCAAGTGCGTTTACGATAATGGACCGGGCGCCTGTATTTCGTTTTCCATTCATGGTAAGATTAGACACTATAAATAAAGGAGGTTTCTCAATGAAACAGAACCAAATGATCGGAAATTTTACGGTAACTGCCATTCAGCCTGTGGAGGAGCTGGAGGCCACTCTTTATGAGATGGAGCACGGGCGCTCTGGGGCGCGGCTGGTGTGGCTGGACAGACCCGACGAAAACAAAACCTTTGGCATTGCCTTTCAGACCCAGCCCTGGGATGACACAGGGTTTTTTCATATTTTAGAGCATTCTGTGCTCTGTGGCTCGGAGAAGTATCCGGTGAAAGAACCCTTTGTGGAGCTGATGAAGAGCTCTATGAACACCTTTTTGAACGCCATGACCTTTTGGGACAAGACGGTCTACCCGGTTTCCAGCCGCAACGACCAGGACTTTATCAATCTGATCCGGGTGTATATGGACGCTGTGCTGTTCCCTGTTATCCACCAAAAACCTGAAATATTCGGCCAGGAGGGCTGGCACTATGAGCTGGACCAGCAGGGTGCTCCCAGCTATAAGGGTGTGGTGTTTAACGAGATGAAGGGGGCCTTCTCCTCCCCAGACACCATCGCGGCCTATGAGGTGGCCCGCCGGCTGTTTCCAGACACCTGCTACCGCTTTGTCTCCGGCGGCGACCCGGAGCATATCCCCGAGCTGACCTATGAGCAGTTTTGCGAGGCCCACCGGCGGCTGTACCACCCCTCTAACGCCTATATTTTCCTGGACGGTCAGATGGATATTGAGAAGCTTCTACGGCTTTTGGACCAGGAGTACCTATGCCGTTTCCAGCGGGCAGAGGCCCCAGGGCCTATCCCCTATCAGCAGCCCGTAGACGGCGGCGTCAGTGAGATCAGCTATGAGCTCTCTGCCGGGGAGGAGCTGGCGGGCCGGGCCCGGCTGGTGGACGGCTTTGTGGCCGGAAGCTTTGCGGACCGGGAAGAGCTCATGGCCCTGCACGCCCTGGCCGACGCCCTGTGCGGGGACAACCAGGCGCCCTTAAAGCGCTGCCTGCTGGAAAAGGGCCTGGCCCGGGACCTGATGATGGATGTAAACGGCGGCCATATTTTGCAGACCTTTGTCACGGTAGAGGCCAGGGACGTGGAGGAAGAGCGTTTTCAAGAGGTTTCCGACGCGCTGTATGGGGAGCTGGCCCGGCTGGCTCAGGAAGGCCTGGACCACAAACGTATTTTAGCCACCCTGGATAACCTGGAGTTTAACGAGCGGGAGCGGGACTTTGGCCGGATGCCCCAGGGTCTGGGGCTGGGGCTACAGGTGTTGCAGAGCTGGCTGTACGGGGGAGAGCCCGGGGCCTTTTTAAGTGTGGGGGACCTGTTCCAGCGGCTGCGGGAGAAGTGCGAAAAGGGCTATTTTGAAGAGCTGGCCCGGCGGGTCTTTTTGCAAAACGCCCACCGCTGCCGGGTGCTGGCGCGCCCTTCTCATACCCTGGGGCAGGAGCGCCAGCAGAGGGAAGACGCCCGCCTACAGGCGGCCCGGGCCCAGTGGACCCCTGTGCAGGAGCAGGAGCTGCGCCGGTATCAGGCCAATATAGAGGCCTGGCAGGCTGCGCCGGATGCCCCGGAGGCCGTGGCCGCCATCCCCATGCTGCGTCTGGACCAGATTTCCTCGCATCCGGAGGCCTTGCCCATGAGCATGGAGGAGTCCCATGGGCTGCGGGTGTTCAGCCACCGGCTGCCTACCGGGGGCATCACCTATCTGAACCTATATTTCGCGCTGGATGGCCTAGACGGTCCCGGGCTAAGCCGCGCCAGCTTTTTGGCTAAGCTGCTGGGACAGTTAGCGACAGAATCCACGGAACTGGAAGAACTGCAAAGAAAACTGCGCGCTCTCTTTGGGCAGGTAAGCTTTGGGGTGGAGTCCTATGGCAAACAGGGCAGCCCGGCCCAGTGCAAAGCCTTTCTCTGCGCAGGATGCAGTGTTTTGGACAGCAAACTGGAGGACGCCCTGTCCCTATTGGCTGAAATATTGACTCAGACCCAGCTGGATGATCCCCGGCGGGTGCGAGAATTTTTGCTTCAGCACCGGGGGGCTTTTGCCGAGCAGATCTCCATGGCGGGCCACCAGGCCGCCATGACCCGGGTGCAGGCGGGCTTTACGGCCGAGGGCATGGTTCAGGAATATTGCGGCGGTATCGAATACCTGCGCTGGCTGAAAGACTTGGAAGAGCGGTTTGACAGCCGCTTCCCTGACCTGGCAAAAGAGCTGGCGGAGATGAGCGGGACGATCTTTACCCAAAAGCCGCTGACCCTTAGCGTAACCGGCACAAAGGAAACCGCGGTGGAAGAGGCGGCCCGGCTGCTGGCCACGCGCTTGCCAGAAGGCAGCCTTTCCCTGCCGGGGGGACCCGCTGTGAAACCCTGGGGGCCCCGGCGGGAGGGCATTGTCATTCCGGCGGACGTATCCTACGCTGCGGCAGGAGGACTTTTTCCCGCCGCCAAGCAGGGCCAGTCCCGAGTGGCGGCCCGGGCGGTGTCCCTTGGCTATCTATGGAACGCGGTGCGGGTGCAGGGCGGCGCCTACGGCGTGGGGCTTGGGCTAAGAGATACGGGTTTTGGCGGATTCTACTCCTACCGGGACCCCAGCGCGAGCCGTACGTTGGACTGCTACCAAAAGGCTGGGGAATATCTGCGCCAGACACAGGAAATGGATTTGACCGGTATGATCATCGGGGCTGTGGCAGAGTCGGACCCACTGCTTTCCCCCCGGTTGAAGGGTAAGACAGCGGACGCCAGGTATTGGCGTGGAATTACCCGAGAGGAGCTGGCACGCGTCCGGCGGGAGATGCTTCAGACCATGCCCGGGGACCTGCCTAAGCTGGCCGGGGACTTGGAGCGGTTGACAGAAGAGGGCTCGGTGTGCGTGCTGGGGGCTCAGCGGCAGGTGGATGAATGTGGAGAAAAACTGGAGCAAGTTAGTGTGCTCTAAAGTCTATTTTTGAAACAAATTAAGGTGGAATTGTTCGTATTAAAAGTAGACCGGCATATGCTTTTTGTGCCAAGGAGATTCGCGTAAATCTTGCTATATATTTTACTTGCTTGCGCTATTTGAAAGGATAGTTTTTACACATTATAACTCATGATATATAAAAGAAAAAGCAGTCGCTAAAAAAACGCGGCTGCCTTTTCTTTTTAGGCATATATTTCGTGATAATAATTCACCCTATCAAACAGATATTGCAAACCTACTGGATTTCTAAAATTGTTTCGCATATAATGAACCATAGTTTGCAAATTATTACTATCGTATCACTTTTACGCGCGGTATGCAAGGGATATTATGGGGAATTTTTAAGGAAAAGGAAATAATTAATGAATACAAACTCGGGATATTTTGCGCAAGAGGAAAATATAATTCTTTCATTTGCTGAAAAACTGCGAAAACTGCGGATAGAGGCGGGCTTTTCGCAGAAAAATGTTGCGGACATTCTGAACATCAGCCGTTCCACATATACGTATTATGAAACAGGCAAGACCACGCCGGATCCGGCTACTTTAACCCGGATCTCTCGGATTTTTGGAGTGCCGATTGAGGAGTTTTTCCCAGAGTCGGATAGTAGTTTGGATTCCCAATTAATTTTATATGATTCCGGAGCGCGCCGGCCGCCTAAAAAGGTGAAAGCGGACCCAGTGAAGGTGGGAGACCTGAGTGTGGACGAAAAAACGATTATTGCGTTTATTCGTGACCGAAATCTTTCTTCAGAAAAAATCATTGAACTGTTAGAGCGTTTTTATAGTATGCCGGATATTCCTAAAACTTATTAAAGGATTCGACACAATTCGACACGGGTTTTCTTTTGGCTGTGATATACTAAGTTTCGTTGGTAAAATGTCTTTTCGTTTTGTAAAGACGAAATATGCGCTTGTAGCTCAGTTGGATAGAGTATCAGACTCCGACTCTGAGGGCCGCTGGTTCGAATCCAGTCAAGCGCGCCAGAGAGCGGAAAAGTTCAGTGTGAACTTTTCCGCTTTTTTCAAATTATCTGGCATGAGGTGTGCTATGAAAAATATAATTATTGTCGGGCCGTCCAGGGCCGGGAAGACAACTTTGGCAAAACGACTCCACGAAAAGTTCAATTATTTTGTCATCAGCCTTGATAAGCTGGTCGCTACATTCCAAGCGGCCTATCCCCAGCTTGACATCCGGCTCAACTGGAATAGGGATAAGACAACGGAAAATATAGCGCCGTTTATTGGGCATTTCCTGGGGCTATTTTCCTCAGATGACGGAATCAAAGATGACTTGAACCTCCGCGCACATCATGTTGAAGGGAATCATTTTGTGCTGGAAGGCGGGTATTTTGATTTTGAAAAAATCACCTCTATCCTGAAAGAATATGGAGTGAATGAATTGAAAGACCGCTTTATTTTGATCGGATTGGTGCAGGGCCAAAAGACGGTTGATGAGTATGTAAGCGACTTCAAAAAGTACGATACAGAAGACGACTGGACATATAATTTGAGTAAGGACGAATTGACAGATTATGTTACACGAGACGCTATTCCATTTAACCGGGTTATGATGGATTATCTGGCAAAATATAGATTCACAATTTACGATACATCGTCAGATCGAGAGCGTGTTTTTGATAAGATTATTGAAGATATCATGATTGCTAATAAGAGTTGATTTCATGAAAATCGATAAATTATCCTACCGCTTAGGCGCTGCCGATTGCTTTTGCGAGATGGTTCACGCAGGTGTAAAACGCATTGCGCTGTCACACCCTTGCGATTCAAAAGATGAGCGTGATAGCTTTCTGCCGGAGTTCGATAAGCTGTGTGATAAGTACGGCGTTCATTACTACGTTGAAAATGCAGCATTTCTTACCGACCTCTTTCCCCTGTCGCTGAATCAGGGCAAGTTCAACGTGATTTTTTATCAGGATGAATCGGCGTTGAAGGAATATCTTGATTTGAAGGCAGAAAAAGAAAAGGCTATCTCTACTGGTACTTATGCAGAGTGCCGCGAAAATATTGCCCATCAATATGGCAAGCTGCTCTCGTACACTGACGAAGGCATCCAGCGACTACTGGATGCCAACACAGAGAAAGAGTAAGCCCTCTTTATGAGGACTTGAACTCTTTTTCTTCTGTCAGATGTCAAGACTCTCCTGCAAAACCGCGCTGGCTGCTTTCTTCTTGTCATCGAAGGCGTGGGTGTAGATGTCCAGCGTAGTGGACACCTGAGAGTGTCCGAGTAAACCAGACACCGTAGCTACATCGGCCCCGCCTGCAATCATAAGGCTCGCCGCAGTGTGTCTGAGGCTGTGGACATTAAGATTTGACGGTAGGCCATGTTTCTTGAGAATCAGCTTGAACCGCCACGTAAAGCTGCTGGGGGTCATAGGAAGCTCCATTCCATGTCTACGGAAAATGTAGTCATCGGGAGTCAGTTCGCGTTCATCATAGGTTTCCGTTTCCTGCTCACAGAACTTGCGGTACTCTTTGAGAAGACTCGCCATCTCAGCCGAGAAATAAACGTAACGGTCACCCGAAGCAGTCTTCGGTTCCTTGACGATAATATCCTCGCCTGTAACTTTAACCACGTTCCGGCAGATGTGGATGGACTTCTCCTTGAAGTTTACATCGCACCACTTCAGCCCACAGCACTCGCCTCGGCGCATACCAGTGGCAATGATTAGTTTGAAGTAAGTTTCGTATTTGATGCTTTCTTCCTCCAGCGCGGCAATGAGTTTCTGCGTAGTTTCCTCGTCGGCCACATTCTGCTTTTTCTTCTTTTTGCCAGCGTACTTGTAGGTGCGCCAAGCAGGGTTATGCGACAAAAAGCCGCCCTCCATCGCATCAGAGAGGATACCACACAAGCAAGCATAGACACCTTCAATGGTGCATTCGGAGAGCGGCTTTCCGGTCACAGAATTCTTTTGCTTACGAAGTTCAGCGTAAAGGTTTCGGAAATGTTCGGGCTTGAGGTCGGTCAGCTTGTAGCCGCCCAGGCGCGGCATGAAGCGGTCAATATCTTGCTTGTCGCGGGCCAAGGTGGATTTTGCCAGCTTATTTGGAGCAATTTCCCGCAGCCACATCTCGGTATAAGCTGCGAGAGTGATGGTTTTATCCACCGCCTTGAGTGGCTCATTACGGCACTGTCGCTCGAAGAGTGCGGCTTCTTCTTCGAGCCACTTTTCCTTGGCCTTCGGCGTTAGACCATCGGGCGGATGTACGGTTTTCTGCTGGGGCTTGCGGCGTTTGCCATAGAAATCATAGCCCATGGATACGACCAGCAAGTAGCTGTTCCCTCGTTTACGGATGCTCGCCACTATAATAACCTCTTTCCTGTTGTGATTTGCCCTGTTGAGGCAACCTCACAATACCACACCGTCTGTCGGAAGTCCATGGGCGTTTTCACTTTCTACCTACCCAACAAAATGCTCTTGCTATGATGGTCTGTATGTCCATCACCCTGCTGTTATGCACTGTGCAGGAGCACATCTGTCATGACGCTTGCGGCCTGTTTCTTCAACTCCATCTGCGGGTGACAGTAGGTACGCTCCAAGAAAGAAGTATCGGCATGGCCTGCCAGTTCAGCAACCGTCTGCTTGTCCACGCCATGATGCAGTAAAGATGAGATCACATAATGGCGCAGGGTGTGTAGATGGAAAGATTCAGGAAAATCGTTCTCCCTAAAAATCTTCCGCAGATGCTTTGTGAATGTGTCCGGGTGGATAAAGTTACCGTACTCGTCAGCGAACAGATATGGGCTAACCTCGCGCCCAATCTTTTCTGCCTGGGCCGTCTTGTAACAGCAGTATCCTTGTAGCAACGACATGATATCTTCCTCGATAACAATAGTACGGCTGCGGCCGTTCTTGGTCGGCCCCTCCTGCACACCCAAACCAGGCACATTACTCCTGGAACGGCTGACCGTAAGTACGCAACGGTATTTGTCGGTCATGATAAAGTCGTGCCACCTCAGAGCGCAGAGTTCACCCCGGCGGCACCCGGTGTAGAGTGCCAGCACATAGAAAATTTTGTACTCCTGCGGCTCGTCAAGGAGAGCATTGAGGAAACGGTTTGCATCTTCCTCGCTGGGAATAAACTGCTCGCGCTTTTCAGTGCCGGGCAAGTCAATCATCCGTGCCGGGTTCTTCTGGATGATTTCGTTCCGCTTGGCATCACTGAGCACCGCTGATACCACCGTCAAATATTTCTGCACTGTGGCCTCCTGCACAGGCTTGCCGTGATTACTGCGCTTGCGAAGCTCCACCAGCATATTCTCCAGAGCAATGGGCCGCAACTTATTCAGCTTGATGGCTCCGATGAAAGGGTAGGTTACTTTCAACATTCGCCGGTAGCTGGCGATAGTACCCGCTGCATACTTTACCTGCCTGTCCAGCCAGCGCAAGGAGTATTCCTCAAAGGTCATCTCCCCATCCTCACAGAAGCCCTGCTTAATGGTACGCTCCATTTCCTCAGCGGCATGAGAAACGTACTGCCGGATACCGCGTTTGCCCACCCTTTCCGGCACAGTAATCGTCTTAGCCTTTGAAATTTTCCTGCCATCCGGACGGTAGCCATTGCTGACAGTAATCTTGAATTTACGTTCATCTAACTGCTTGATACTTGCCAAATAAATTCCCCCTTACATCTTCTGTTCAAAGTCACGCTCGTCAGGTTTCTGACCCAGCGCGCGCTTTTTATTCTTCTGTTTCTTCAAGGTCGCGCTGTCCTGCGGACGACGGTCATCAATTATCCCGGCAATATCAGCGGAAAGATATGCGAGATCAGTTCCAAAATCACCAGCGCCACCGATGGAATCAGCGCTGTCCAGAACAGTCTGTCCGTGTGTTTCCTCATTCTCTCCTGCTCCAAGTAGAGATTCCTCGAAAAATCTTCGCTCATTCTCCCAGCCTGTAACGACAAGTTCTTCGCTATCTCTGAGGCAGACCGTTCCATCTCCCGCTGGAACCTCTGCGCTGAGGACTGCATTTTCAGAGTGCAATTCTCCAACTCCTGCACTCGCTGGTCGAGGTACTCCACCAGTTCCTCTTTGGTTGCCAGCCGCGCTTCCGCTGTTTGCACCTCCACTAGCAACTGAACTAGCGTATCTTGCAGGCCAATCAAAGCCTTCCAGCTTTTCTCTGTTACTGTCAGGCAAGGCTCCATCTCTGATGCCGCCTGCGCCAGCCTGCGAGCCTGGTCTTTCAATTCCCCCAAGGATTTTCGCTCGAAGTTCGAACTCATTCTCCATCATCTCCTTCAGAAATTTTGATTCATATAACTTAACATCACGGCACTTCATACCGCTAGGTGTGGTATACGTGATGCTCTTTCGCTCGTCTGTCCACTTGACCTGATAGCCCTTTTCCCTTAACAGCTTGATGAAATGATTCTTGGATCGCGCCAGCGCCATGGCGTCCTCGATGGCAATCACCAGCTGCATCTTCCAGCTCTGGTTCTTCTCCATGGAACGGTACTCGCGGGCACTAAGCTGCTTACTGTGCTTGGGAAGATCAGGAGATAGCACCGAGAACCCATGAGCCAAGCAGATTTCATCGGAGAGCTTTCGTAACTTTGTGAGCGTAGTCGGCCCCTGGCGGAGCATATAGCCGCTCTCGTAGCACACTGCATTGACCAGAAAATGCGAGTGAATGTGCTCCCTATCAATGTGGGTTGCCACCAGAATCTGGCTGTCAGGCCAAGACTTTTCCGCAAACTCCATCGCCAATTTGTGAGCCTGTTCCCCGGTAATAGACTCGTCCGGCGAGAATGATTGCGTATAATGATAGAACCACACAGGACTATCTTTGTGGCAGGCCGCGCGGGTTGCTCTGAACTCTTGCGCCGCGAACTGCGGAGAGCAGTTGGTTCCGCTGACGAATTTCTGACCGGAAAAATCGTCTTGGGTCTTCTGCTCTTGAGAAATATAGGCTGCAACCTTGCTTAGCGCTGTGGTAGATTGCTTTTGGTATCGGATAAAATTGACGGTAGCTATTGGCGCGCCTCCTTGTCGGTCAGTGCGAAAAATGTATCGTAGAGCTTGCTCAAATCCTCATGTGCCTGCTCCAAATGCACCGTATTGATGTGGCCCACGTTCGCCAGCACCGTCAGCTGGTTGAGGTTATTGCCGATGGCTTTCAACTCTCGCGCCACCAACTTACCGTCAAGAATGACGTTTACCTTGCCGCGCATCGCCGCTGCGCGGAGGTAGTTGCTGGGTGACATCATAGCCAATTCTGCCTGCTCCAAAATGTGCTGGAATTGTTCTTCCGTGAATCGGACTGTAAAAGCCCTGTCCTTTTTATTACTCATGTGATTCCTCCAATCGTATAGCGGTCTTTCACCGAAGTGGGTGCGGGCTACTGCCCGCTTATGTGCCGTCCGACAACGTCGGACGAGCGCTCTGCTTGCCCTCCCCAAAGGGGAGGTTTTTTGTAGGACACAATCGGTTGCGGATTTTCAAGTTTAGGGCATTTGCAGAAAAGAAAAATATCTGCGCGTCAACCCTTTGCGCTCTCAGAATCGCCCCTGTGCGGCCCCACACGGGCCTGTACTGGCGGGCTGCGGTTCCTACCCCACCTGGCCCATAAATGCGCCCCACGGGGCCGACACGGGCGAAACAGCGGGTGGCTGTCACTTGGCTGACCCGAGGCATGGAAGAACGCAAGGACGCAAACCTTGTTTATCTGTGTTCTTGCCGCACACAAG
Source organism: Acutalibacter intestini (assembly GCF_034334985.1). Classification (NCBI taxonomy): domain Bacteria; kingdom Bacillati; phylum Bacillota; class Clostridia; order Eubacteriales; family Acutalibacteraceae; genus Acutalibacter; species Acutalibacter intestini. The sequence continues at coordinate 53,768 of NZ_JAWXXL010000013.1, forward strand.
ATATATGCAACCATAATATCAAGGACACAAAATAGAAGAACACACCTTAAGTGCCTTTGCGCTCTTACGCCCTTCAACTTATCAACACCCATTTCCAATGTCCACCCTCCTTCCTTGAAACCACATCGCGCATATTTTTCTTTGCGATGTCCAGTGTTCTTGATGAAATCCCCGCCTGCTTGACGAGTTTTTGAATTTCCTTAACTGGTGTAGGCCCCTTTGCCAGTTGCTCCCTTACTAATTTTTCGGTCTGCTCGACCTTGGAATTTGCTGGCCCGCCGTTCAGCAAATCCTCTGCGGTGATTTTGTCGTAGCCATCTACCCAATGCAGGACGCCATCTTCGATGGAGAAAGCAATCGACTTTCCCTCTGGCGCAAGAGAGGATTTGTCGTGGACGATTACTCTGATGTGCGGTTCTTTTTTCATTCTGCCTACCAGCAGACGCTCCGAGCCGCCGCACGGAAGTCCATGGACCCCAGCCCGCGGTAGGCGCTGTTTGCCCCGACAGCTTTGTTAAGGTGGCCAATCAAAACGATTGCGCAGCCATTCTGCTCGGCAATGGTGGTGAGACGCTTGAGCACATCCCGAATCTCGTTGGCGCGATTCATATCCACGTTCCGGCCCAGGTAGCCTTGGAGCGGGTCGAGGATCATCAGCTTGGCATTGGTTTCTTTGACCGCTTTCTCAATGCGCTCATCCAGCAGGGAAAGGGAGTGCTCAGTTTCGTCGATGCAGATGATGCGGTTGAGGTCAGTACCGGCGGTCATGAGTCGGGGCTTGATTGTGTCACCCAGGCCGTCCTCAGCGGTCTGATAGAGAATGTTAATGGGTGAGGTCGGGTCCATGTCAGGTAGCGCTAACCCTTGACTGCACATGGCGGCGATCCATAGTGCAAGTGTGGTCTTTCCCTCGCCGGGGTTGCCTTGGATGATGGTCAGCTTGCCCTCTGGTATGTAGGGATGCCAGAGCCAGTGTACCTCCTGGGTTTCCACTTCGGACATTCGGATCAGGCGAAGTTTGGTTTGATTTTGAGTCATTGAAACCCTCCTTTCAGTTTGCCGCTCTGTGAAAAGTGGGAGCAGTATTCATGTTACCAATCGCCATATTTCAAAAGGACTTTCCGTTTTCCTGCTCTTATGCTATAATACAAGAAAAGATTTCACTTTGAAATCCACAAGTGATCTTTTGCTTAAATGGCAAAGTTCACTTTCAGACAGAGGAGATACCCATGAAAAAGGACTGTGCACTGTATGTAGAAGTTCTCCCGGACGGAAAAATTGAAAGAGAACTTGCCACTATAAACGGAAAAATCTGCTTGGAAAGCACTACTGTTGAACAGGAGATTATCACTTTTTCTGAACTGGAATTCGGCCCATATGCGGCAATCGTTGATCTTCTTGCCTACTCTGCATCCAATTTATCTGCAGAAAGGTGCATGGAAGAAGTTGATGTAGAGGAGTTCCAGTTTTTGGTGGACACCGCAAATGATTTAGTAACTTCACTGGAGTCTGAGCATCCCCTGCACGGTACTCTGACCCGAACCTCTCTGGAAGATCAAGTGCCGGAGGATAACGGAACCGGCTTGTACATCTATCGGGCGGCTGATAGGATTTTGCTGTTTGTAGTGAGGCGATGATTCTCCAGATGAGGATGAACGAGATCCTAAGCGACATGAGGAAGGGGCTGCCGCCTGATATTAAAAAGAAACATAGCTATTTACAAATGCTGGCTTTTACTCAGATTTTTGAGTTTGGAGAGGGATGGACCTCTCGCTACAGGTTTCGCTCTCTGAAAGATTACTATTACTTTTTGCTGGTTCATTTTATCGAGTTCAACCCCACTATTTCTCTGTGCGAATGCTGTGGCCGCTATTTCATTCCCAAAACAAAAAAGCGCACCCTGTATTGCGACAGGGTGCTGAAAGACGGAAAGACCTGCAAGGAATTGGCTCCATTCTTGAAACATAAACTGCAGGCCCAAAGCAAAAAGGTCATTGAGGAGTTCGACCGGGCCAAGCGCAGGATGTACAAACGGTATGAGAGAACGGACAATATGGGAGCAAATCCAGCGAATAAAAATTTGAGCTATGCTGACTATTACGCGTGGCTGGACAGAGCGATGCAGGCCAGGGACAGTTATCTGGCGGGCAAAATGAAAGAAGAGGACGCGCTGAAACTCATTTGTGCTGAATAATGCGAACTTATACAAACTCACATAGGAGAGACTGACACGGAGATACCCAAGCTTTATAAATATAGATGCTTTATTCGCGATAGGATAAATACACCCAGCGGAGAGCAGAAACCTAAATGGCAGCATGAACTCTTTGATGGTATGATATCTCCTGTTCCACCCACAGTCTTTAACGATCCTTATGATTGTGATTTAGTCATTGAGGGTAGCTTTTTACATGAGAAAGCAGCCAGAGAGCTATACATCGAAACGGTCGAACAGTGGAAAGCCTTAACGGAGCAAGAGAAACAGCTGTTACGAACTACGGAAGATTGGAAAACCGCATTGGAATCTATTCTGCAAATGTCGTTATCGGGCAGTCTTGCGACAAACCTAAAGTACAGTTTACAAGGGACTACACAAGGTAACGGTCTGACGGGCGCTGATATGCCCGTCAGATTTTCCATGTGATGTTTAAGCTGTCGCTTGTGGCGGCAATGGTGGTAATCATCAAATCCACCACCCGCCGCTTGTCGTCAAAGGATACGTTCTTCCAAGTGTCGAGGTAGCCGGAAATCTGGCTGACCTGTTCCGGGCTGATGGCTTCCACGGTCAACTCCGCCATCTTCGCCAGAAGTTCCTGCTTGCGTCCGTCCAGTTCGGCTATCTTCACATTCACATAGGAGAGCAGCACATTATTTGCGCCTGTCAGACTGTCCAGCAACTTTTCAATCTCGCTATCCACATGGGCAAGTTCCACTTGCAGGGCGGTGATTTTGGGATTGGCCTTTGCCGCTTTCTTCCTGCCCGTCAGTGTCTTGTAGCTGTCCAGCTTTTTCACCATCTGCCGATACACCACCGCTTCCAGTTCCGCCGTGATGATTTTCCCACAGCCGGGACAGCTTTTGTTGTCCAGCCGTTTCGTACAGCGGAGGTACTGTCTGCCGGAGGGATTGAAGATACTCATAAGGGCGTACCCGCAGTTCCCGCACTTGATTTTCCCCGCCAGCCATGTATGGGTGGCTTTCCGGGCGGACTGGATTTTCATGTTGTTCATCAGCTTCTTGCGGCAGGTCAGCCATATATCCGAGGGGACAATCCCCTCATGGGGCGCAAGCACCAGCATTTGGTCTTTCAGGCTTTGGGCCTTGCCCGGCTTCACATCCCGGCCTTGATAGAGATAACACCCGTTCATGCCCGTGAAGTCGGCGACGTCATTGACAAGCACCGTCCCCTGGCTCTTGAAAAACTCGTACACATCCAAGTCCGCCTGCACATAGACGGGGTTGCGTAACATCTGCGCCAGCGTGGGGCGTATCAGTTCCCGGCCATTAAATAAAATGCCCTGTTCCGCAAAGTGCCGGGTAATGTCCCCATAGGAAGTTGTCGGCTCGGCGTACATTTCAAACATCAGCCGGATATTTGCCGCTTCCTCCGGCTTCACTACCAGCCGCTTTGTATTGATACCGTCCATCTTGATAGGCTCCGTATGGAAGCCATAGGGGGCTTTCCCGCCCATCTTGAAGCCCCGCTGACTGCGGGAATAGTAAGCGTCCGTCACCCGCTTCTGTATCGTTTCCCGTTCCAACTGTGCGAACACGATACAAATATTCAGCATGGCCCGGCCCATCGGGGTTGAAGTATCAAACTTTTCCGTGGAAGAAACAAACTCCACATTGTACTGCTGGAACAGCTCCATCATGGTTGCGAAATCCAGAATGGAACGGCTGATACGGTCAAGTTTGTAGACAATGACTTTTGCTATCAGGCCCTTTTTAATATCCCGCACCAACTCTTGAAATTTCGGGCGGTCTGTGTTTTTGCCGCTGTATCCTTTATCTGTGTATTCCCTGCAACTACCGCCTTTCAATTCGTATTTGCAAAACTCAATCTGGCTTTCAATGGAAATGCTGTCCTTTTTGTCTACCGATTGTCTTGCATAGATTGCGTCTATCCGATTATTCATATTGTCGCTCCTTTTCTTAAAAAAGAAACGGAGCTGCTGACAGTCTTATTATACCGCCAACAGCCCCGTAAATCAATGATGTGGCTGGAAAAACTTACGCCCCGGCTTCCTCTTTCTGCCGCTTGTCGGCGTACTTGCGGAACACCTCATAAAGCTGCTGTTCCAGTTCCCGGCGTTTGGCCGCTTCCTGCTCCGGTGTAAATACCGGGGAGAGATTTTCCAGCGTGATTTCCTTTCCTTGAAAAGTCACGATTTCTGTTTCCTTTTTGTATCTGATATTCGTTATAAAATCACCTTTCCTTTCCATAGTTCGGTTGCCGCTTCAACTCTGCCAGCACTTCCGGCGGGATACGGTCAACCAGCCGTTGAATGTTGTGTAACTCGCTTTCCAGCTTTGCCCGTTCCATAACGCCTTTCATCTTGTCCTTTTCGCTGGCCTTTGCCCTTGCCTCCAGTTTTTCATTTTCTGCCAAGAGGTCATTTATCGTGACCTTGTATTTCTTCAACTGCCCGGAGAAGTTCTCCATCTGCGGAAACCACTTTTTGAGCATAGAGAGGGCTTCCTCTTTCTTCTTTCCGGCGTTAATTGGATTGATACCGTCCAGCGTGGCTTCAATCGCCCTCGCCTGTTTGGAGAGGGAAACCGCCTGTTTGAAAAGCCGGGTGGGGATATGCTTTCTTCCCGTTTTGCTTGCGCTCTCCCCACGCTCCAAGCTGGGGTACTTCTCCAACATATAGGCGTGAAAATCGTCCTGCCACTTTGTCAGATTGGCCCGGTTGCCTATGATTTCTTTGGCGCACAGGCGGTTGTCTTTCGTCAGCGGAACAAAGGTCAAATGCAGGTGGGGCGTTTTCTCGTCCATGTGTACTATCGCCGACACGATATTTTCCCGGCCTACCCGGTCAATGAGGAAGTCCGCCGCTCTTTTGAAAAACGCCTGTATTTCCTCCGGGGATTTCTTCTTGAAAAACTCCGGGCTGGCGGTTATCAGCGTATCGACAAAGCGTGTACTGTCTTTCCTCGTTCTGCACCCAGACTGTTCAATGCGGCTCTGAATGAAATGGTAGTAGCGCCCCTCCGGCTTGACGATATGGAAATTGTACTTGCTCCGGCTGGTGTCAATGTCCGGGTTGCTGGCGTACTGCTCCTTTTTCCGTTCGTGGTGGGCTTCCAGCGGTCTTGCCGGGTTGCCCTTGTGTTTCTCAAATCGCAAAATTGCGTGTTGCGCCATTGAACTCCTTTCCCCATTCCATTCCTTTCCGGCGGGTTTTCCCGCCGAAAATATCTCTGATAGGATTGGAATGGAATCGATATAAATAGATGGTTTTAATCTCTGTATTTCTATATATCGTCCGGTTTCCGTACTCCAAGAGGATTGATTTTCGTACTTGTAGGGTACGGTTTTCATCCCTCCGGCGTACCGCAGCCGGACTTCTTGAAGTCGGTGTTTGGAACCGCTTCATAGGATTTTGGGTAAATGCGGTTGGGTTTTCCACAGCCCTGTTTCTGTATTTCCACCAGCCCCGCATACTGCAACTCCCGCAGGGTATTCACCGCCTTCTGCCGCCCACAGTGGAGCAGGGCGACCACCTCGCAGATGGGGTAATACAGGTAAATCCGCCCATATTCGTCCGCCCACCCGTTTTTCCGGGATAACTCCGCCCGCCGCAGGATAAAGGCGTACAGCACCTTCGCTTCGTTGGACAGGGGCTTGAATGATGGGGCTTCAAAAAGGAAATTGGGGAGCCGGGTGAAGCTGATGACTTTCTCCGGCTGGTGAATGTAAATCGTGTTTGTCATAGCGTGTTTTGTGGACGGTTAGAAGCCCGTTTTCCGGGGTGGGCGATAAAACATACCGCCCGCCCCGGTTTGGGACTTGCGGAGCCTTGCAAATCAAGGCTTTTTCCCGCCTTAACTGTCCACAGCAGACCTCCTTTTCCGTTCACTTTCTGTTTTCTGCCGCCTGTGAACTCTGGCGGCGCAGTCCGGGCAGTATTTGCCCCGGTTGGATTTTGGCACATAGGGCTTTCCGCAGACCGAGCAGCGTTTCAAAGCACTGTCACGGTAAATCTCCGCTTCCAGCGTCCCGTCCAGCGGTAAGACTGCCCAGCGGAACCACTTGCAGCAGACGGAGAATGTAATCATCTGCGGACAGGTGCAGGTGTCGCCATCGTCCAGCGCAAAGCAGTTTCCACCACCACAGTTGCAGCACTCCCGGCGGATCAGGCTGCTGGCCCGCTTCCTCTGCGCCGGGGTCATGCGGTAGGGGAAGCTGTCCGGCCTGTGTTCCAGCGGTGGCAAATGTTGATAGGGTCTTTCTTTCATGCACTCCCTCCGTTGTTCTTCTTGCTGCCGTTTTCCCCGAAAAGGCTTCCTGCCCCATTCCTGCGGCGTGTTCCGGCGTTGGTACGCTCACCCTCTCTGGTCACGGTGTCCAGAAGCGGGGTCACAGCACACTTCCCCAGCCGGGGTATTCCTTTTCAGACGGTCATTTAGTTTTCAAGAGGCTTGTCCATCGATGAACTATCTCAAGTGTATACTTTTTTGATTGCCTGTGCCGTATATCCAAGAGGTAGGAAATCAGCCCGGAAAACTCGCTATTTCCACGCTCTCGGAATTGTGGTATAATGGGAAAATACAGAACAGTAAATTGAAAGTTGACGCCGATGAAAATAAATGAAAAGAGAGAACATCTATGCTCAATGCAGGAAGCAGGATAGTAAATAATTGGATATATCCTATTGACAACGGCTATGTACTGATTGATACAGGGTATGAAAGAGGATTTGCACATTTCAAAAAGCAACTGGCAAAGATGCAAATAGCCCCTCAACAGATACGATATATTTTTCTGACACACGCTCACGATGACCATGCAGGCTATTTGAATGAAATACTCTCGGAATGCTCTGACATTCAAATCGTTATGAGTGACAAGGCGTTAGAAAGATTATATAAAGGGCAAAACTCTTTTCATGGCGGTTGCACAACCAAGATTGCCTTGCTCTTTTGTTTCTTAATGAAATTTGTTGGCAAGGGCAAGCATTTGTTTCCTCCAATAACGCAAGAATATTCATGTAGATGTATTCAAGTGACCGAACAAAACCGTAAGCAAGTGGAACTTTTATTGCAAGGAAAAATCATTGATACTCCCGGTCACACCGCCGATTCCATATCTCTTTTAACTAATGACGGTTCTCTATTCTGCGGCGACGCTGCTATGAACGGATTGCCAAGTTTACACAGAATAACTATTTGGGCGGAGGATAAAACGGATTTCCTAAAATCTTGGGAAACAATCATCGCACTTAGACCAAATCTAATATATCCGGGACATGGCAAGCCGTTTGGATATGACGACCTTAAAATAAATCTAAAGCGGGCAAAAAATATGGAATTATTACCGATTCACTAACTTCCGATTTATCGAACAGACAAGGAGGGCGAGAAAATGTCTTTATCCATTCAAGAACGCTTGAAAGACCTGCGTGTGCAGCATGGCTTGACGCTGGAACAGCTTGCAGAGCAGACGAACCTCTCCAAGTCTGCGTTGGGCAGTTATGAAGCGGACGATTTTAAGGACATCAGCCACTATGCTCTTATCAAGCTGGCGAAGTTTTACGGCGTGACCACCGACTATCTGCTGGGGCTGTCTGAAATGAAGCGTCACCCAAACGCTGATCTTGCAGGCCTGCGTTTGAGTGACGAAATGATTGACCTGTTGAAAAGCGGGCGGGTGGATAATGCTCTGCTGTGCGAATTGGCGGCGCACCCGGATTTTATCAAGCTGATGGCCGACCTTGAAATCTATGTGAACGGAACGGCGGTGAAGCAGGTACAGAGCGCAAACGCCATTGTGGACGCTATGAGCGCAATGATTATGAAACAGCACAATCCCGGCTTGACCGACCCGCAGTTAAGACAGCTTATCGCTGCCCATATTGATGATGACAGCTTTTGCCGTTACATAATCCAGCAGGACATAGACGAGATAGCCGCCGGCCTGCGGGAAGCCCACAGGGAGGATTTTTTCAGCGTCCCGGAGGATAACCCGCTGAAAGGATTATTGGAAGCCGCTACCGAAATTACCAACCCAGACAGTGACCCGGAGCAAGCGTCTTTGGCGTTTATCTGCAAACGGCTGCGGCTGAACTTTAAGAAGCTGTCCGGGGAAGAAAAGAAGTGGCTGAAAAAGATTGCACAGAAGTCGGACTTGCTGAAAAAACCAACCCCACAGCGGGGACGGAAGTAAGAAAATAAAAAATCGCATTTTGTAGGAGGTATATTATGTCATTGGAAAAAGTTTATGATTATTTCCATAATTATGATAAGCAGACTTATCAGGTTGTAGCTTGTATGGGAAATGAGCCATCGGAGCAGGATATAAAGGATTTTGAAAATCAGTATGGGATAAATCTTCCTGCTGATTTTAGAGAGTTCACTATGTCCCCATTAGGTGGGCTTTATATGGAGGTTCGAGAAGAAATATGGCCACAAGCGAAACAATATGACATAGGCCCATTTTGGTCGTTCTGTCGAGGAATTATAGTCTATGGAATTGCCAATGGAATACCCGATTTTTTGGATATTCGTGAAAAAACGAAAGAACTACACGATGAAGGTTTTACTGATTTTATCCCATTCTTGTCCATTATAGGGAATGGTGATGAAATATTTTGTTTTGACAAGAATAATAACATAGTCCTTCTTGACTACTACACAACAGGAGAAGCTACACCGATTGAGGGGACTTTTTCAGATTGCTTGATGAACCAAATTGCGGAGTTAGAAGAACGGAAAAACAAGAAAATCCGGGGAGAGGATAAAATCAACTAATTCTGATTTGCGAGGAGAATTGTGACTATGATAGAGTTGAATACATTCAAAAAAATATTGGAAGAAAATGAAGAACGCTTGCCATTACTAACGCTTGATGAATTTTTCGATGGAAACACAGAGGAGGATTCCATTGCTCCGAACTAATGGGAATTTGGCCGTCCAACGCTTTCTGAAATACGAAATATGCTACAAAAGATTGAGTTAATGCCTGACATAGCATGGGTGCGTGTTGCTCTCCACGATGATACAGAAATCGTAGAAAACAATGGGAAAGAAGAATTAGTTCTTGCAGGAGATACAATCGTGATTTGCACAACCATTTTGCCTGCGGAATTAGAAAAATTAGTAAATTGCGAATGGCTATGCTCTGATGGAGTAATTACAATAGAGGCATTTGAATTAAATACTTATTCGTGCGTACCACCAATTCCAGATAACTTCGATTGTTTGGAAATCGTGTGGGACTAATCTAAAACTTTCAGTTTATCGGGGGAGATAGCAAAGGCAGCCGAGCCAGTCAACGGTCAAGATGAACGGCGCACAAATGCGCCGCCGTTGACAGCCCCGCCTGCCTTTGCTGATGGGCAATCAAGGCGGGAAAGCCCTAAAATGGCTTCCCGCCCATTTCAATTTTGAGAAAAGAACGACCACTAAAATAAATGAGTGTGGCCACACATATAGTCACGGTGTCTAAAGGTTTGGCACATTTTGTCCCATAGGCTGAGGACGGTGGACGAGGGCTTTCATATACGCCCTGTCTGCTGCTGAAACCAGCCCTTTGTTTCCGGCTTCCCAGCCCCAAACAAAGCCCTGTTTTCCTGCCGCTTCAAATGCCCTTGCCCTCCCCGGCGGCAACGGCATTTTCACGGCAACGCCGACAGAGCGTATAACACACTACACTTTGCTTCGCAAAGTCGTGTGCCAAATGGGGCGCTGCCCCCTTTGGATACCCCCACAATAAACAGGCGCTATGCCCCTTACCGGGAGCATAGCGCCGTTTGTTGTCAGCAGCCCGTTTCACGGTCTGCGTGTAGTTCCTTGTAAACTGACCTAATGAATTGTATAAATAATTCCTTCCAGGAACTCAAAAGAGACTTCAGAGTGGCTTGTTTCTCGCAGGTGAAGAACTCCATCTTAATGTGGAGCCACTACGCTGAAAATCATACAGGATTTTGTATTGAGTATGATTTTAGTCACTCCCCTTTGAAGCAACATCTCCACCCTGTGCAATACACTAAAGAACGAAAATTTATTCCTGGAACCTTTGCTAACTCAGATGGAGCAATGGCAAACCATATTATTTATGAGGCAGCTTTGCATAAATTCGAGGGATGGAAGTATGAAGAAGAGTGGCGTTGCGTGTTTCACCGTCAAAACCTTAATCCATTCCCATTCGACATATCTCGTTATTACTTTGATGTACACAATTACATAACTGCCGTATATCTTGGTGCAAAAGCCTCAGAAAAGGATTGCGAAAAAATCTGTGCGCATTATCGTGGGACTGATGTGAAAGTTTTCAAGATGGAATTACAACCCGATTACTACAGGCTAATGCCAGAGGAAATAGGAAACTCAACTTAGGCCAGCCTTATCTATCAATAAACGGCACATCCATATCCTCCATAACCTCTAGCATAAACCTTGCACCCAAACGAAAACCCAGTACAAACGAATCACGCTCGCTTATACTGGACAATTCATCCTGAGTGTCTTTCAATTTTTCAAACACCACTTTTGCGTCTTCTGATAGCATGGGGGCCAAGTTCTCCTCATTCTTAGCGACTAGTTTAAGCAGCTTAGCAAACCGACTGTTAGGTATAATGTCCCGCTCGTTGGGTTGTATGTTGCCGTACCAGAATTCTTCTAAAATTTTCATTTTCTTTCCCTGCCTTTCAACACGACACTACCACATTTTTTTGCAAAAGTCCAGAGAAATTTTTCCTTTTTTTCAATGTGCTGACTGAGGAAATACACTACACTGCGAGAGTCGACATCCCAGCGAACAGTTGATTATTTGACCAGCTTATAGTATAATATCATTAAAGGCTTGAAACAAGAAATTGTAAGGGGAAAATATATGGATTGCCTTGATATATTCAAACAAATATATGATGATGTATTTTTGAAAGTCTACGCTAAATCAATATACTTATTTCTCTGCGGAGGTGCAGGTAAAGATAATGTACGGAACAAGGTGCGTTCCCTTTTAGAAAAGGAGGACCTCCGCATTTTTTATCCCGAAGACCTTTTTATGGAACTTCTCAATCGGAATAAGTATGCGGATTTGCTGGAATACGAGAACCTGCTAGCACAGAACGCCGACATAATATGTGTATTATGCGAGAGTTTCGGATCTGCTGTAGAGTTAGGAGCATTTTGCCAAGTTGATGCGATTCGAGATAAAATGATAGTAGGTATTGAAAAGCGTTATGCGCGTGACAGAAGCTTTATCATGTTGGGCCCAATAAAACATATTCAAAAAGAGCGGAAGGATGCGGTCATAGAGTACCGTAAGGACGCACTAGACGATCTAGTCAGTGCAATTGTTAAGCAAGCTAAAAGGATGAAAAGACAACATTGGGTAAAAGAAACACCCTCATTTTCAAGCCTTTCTTTTTACATTAGCTTTATTCCTCTTGCTTTGTTCTTTTATCGCAGCATTAACCGGAATGCAGTATTTAATGGCATTAAAAATATGATTAAAATGAATGGCAACCTTCCAAAAGAGTATAATGATATTTTCAATGCATCCATAAAATACCTGCTCAACTCAAACGTTATTGAAACGACCTATCGCGCAATCAATCAAAGCGAAACGGAAAAGAGTAAGAAATCCCCACAATATAAAGAAATACTATCTCTCTCACAAAAGGGATATCATATTACTAGCGCAATACTGCAGACTTCAACTGCACGAGAAAAAACCATCTTGCATGATCAAATCAGATGTGCTATAATGAGGAGGCAAAAATGAATAAGCCACTCTTTTTAGTCTAGAGACCTATAGGAAGGCGATTCGCCTTCTCTGGTATATCAGCTACTTATGGATTCCTCGAGCTTCGGCGATGTTTCCACATTTGAGTGGAACCCTCACCGAACCTCAACGAAAGACTTTGGTAAAAGGAGTGGCTTTTTCATGCCCCAAAATAGTACAAACGTACTGCTTATGGATTCACTTGGACTGCCCCGTTTCAAAACTTTGGATGAATTATCAGAGATAATTAGATTAAGTAAGCGCTTACTCTACTGTCTATCCATGAAAACCGAAAAGTATTATACGGGTAAAGAAATTCCAAAACGTCGGGGCGGCGTTCGGGTTTTGTCCGTGCCATCCTACACGCTTTCCATTGTACAGCACTGGATACTCACAGAAATCCTAAATAAAATTCCCCCATCTAATCGGGCAATGGCTTTCCGTATAGGGACTTCATTTGGGCAAAAGCAAAATGCGGCAGGTCACATGAATACATTATACGGCCTTTCCATCGATTTAAAGGACTTCTTTCCTAGTATTACCAGGAAACGTATCTTTTCCTTCTTTTCCTCCATAGGGTATAATGACTTTGCTGCCACAATTCTATCACGTTTATGTACCGTAAATAATCAACTTCCGCAAGGAGCATCAACTTCTCCGGCACTTTCTAATACTGTATGTATACAGTTTGATAAAGCTCTGATAGGTTTATGTGATAAGCGCGGCATTCGTTATTCACGGTATGCAGATGATATGTATTTCTCTTGCGACAATAAGGATCTTTTGAAAAAAGCATCTATTCAGATCCGAGAAATAATTGAATCCTTTGGTTTTGAAATCAACGAGCACAAAACACACTACCAAACGCCATCAGGGAAAAAGCTTATTACGGGTATTACAGTCGTTCAAGATGATTACAAATCCGAATTAAAAGCCCCTAGAGAATTAAAGCGCAAGATTAGAGCAGAGATACATAATTGCATTTTCTCTGGTGATTATACTAAAAGGCGCCATATTTTGGGTGAAATAGCCTACGTAGATTATATTGAGAGAGAATGCGATTTTAATTACAGAGAAAGCATCAAGAAATATATCTCTAGACTGGTCGAAAAAATATCCTCTTTCCCAGAACTGGTAAATGCTTATAATGAAAATAAATTTTACTCATGCCAACCTGACGTGGTACAAGACACTGCATCGTTGCGCAAAGAAGATATTGAGTATCTATATTACTTGTTATCTGATCGTTGCGAGTTCCTGAAAAAGCATCAGATAGACGATATATGTGAATATAATGATTGGCCTGTTTCGATAGATGAGTTGGAGCAATCTATCTGTGAAGATGAGGACGATTCGCCATTTTGAAAAATGTATAAATTAATAGCGCAAATGAAAATGTGACACAGTTAGCTGGCTCCGAAAGGATGAAGTGGATACACAACATATGAAAAATAGAAAGCAAACCTTGTCAGAAAGAATTATAGAGATAAACGTGGGAATGTGGAATGAACGCTGGACGAGCTACTGGAAGTGGAGGTGGAACTAATGTCTGACAAAATTCTAACAGGCGAAGAGATACGCTCAGCAATTCTTCCTTTGCTCAAAAAGTATCGGGCCGAGAAAGCTATCCTGTTTGGCTCATACGCCAGAAACGAGGCCGATAGCAAGTCGGACATAGATCTCCTTATCATCGGCGGCGAGCATTTCGTGCCTACGGATGTCTTTTGTATCGCAGATGATCTTTACCACATTCTTGCAAAAAATGTGGACGTATATGAGTTGTGCGAGATTAACGCTGGCTCGGACTTTTACAACACTATTTTTGCGGAAGGAGTGCAGATTGCGTGAAGTATACAGACAAGTAGCGGCTTGAGAAGATATGCACCACGACCGAAAAGCTGATGGCTTATCTGCGTGATGAATCTATCACCGCCGAAAAAGTTATGGCAGAGGAAACGATCCGTTGGACGATAACAACTCCGCTATACAATATTGGCGAACAGATCTACAACCTCCCAGATGATTTCAAGCAGAGGCATGGCCAAATTCCCTGGGCGAAAATATCCGGCCTCCGGCATCGGCTGGTTCATGACTATGATAATACAAACTGGTCGTTGATTTGTGCTGTTCTTTTTGACGAGTTGCCTGGTTTTTTGGAGGAACTCCGAACCCTCTGACTACTACCAGACTACTATTTTCGGGAAACTCAAAAATCCGCATAAATCAAGGCGTTTCTAAGGCTCCCAAGCTCTTGGAAACACCTTGCTATTTTGTGCGCGCCTGACAAAAAGTCCGCTATCATGGGCTTTCTCCCTTTACTGCCTGATAACTCCGACTCTGAGGGCCGCTGGTTCGAATCCAGTCAAGCGCGCCAAAAAGCGGAGAAGTTCAGTGTGAACTTTTCCGCTTTTTTCAAATTATCTGCTCTGAGGTGTGCTATGAAAAATATAATTATTGTCGGGCCGTCCAGGGCCGGGAAGACAACTTTGGCAAAACGACTCCACGAAAAATTCAATTATTTTGTCATCAGCCTTGATAAGCTGGTCGCTACATTCCAAGCGGCTTATCCCCAACTGGACATTCGCCTGAACTGGAACAGGGATAAAACAACGGAAAACATAGCGCCGTTCATCGGCCATTTTCTGGGCCTTTTCTCTTCCGATGACGGAATTAAAGATGATTTGAACCTCCGCGCACATCATGTTGAAGGGAATCATTTTGTGCTGGAGGGTGGGTATTTCAATTTTGAGATGATATCGTCCATTTTGGAGGAGTACGGAACGGAAGAACTAAAAGATAGGTTCATACTGATTGGCTTGGTACAGGGCCAAAAGACAGTTGATGAGTATGTAAGCGACTTCAAAAAGTACGACACTAAGGACGATTGGACGTACAATTTGAGCGAGGATGAACTGAGAGATTATGTTACACAAGACGCCATTCCGTTTAATTGTACTATGACCGATTATTTGACAAAGTATGGTTTCGCAATCTACGATACATCAATGGAGCGAGAATCCGTTTTTGATAAAATCATCAAGGACATATCAAAAAGGTAAGGAAGAAAAATTATGGAATCCAAATTTTTCAGAGCAAAGAAGATTTACGACAACGTGACCCTGATTGCCGGTCTGGGCGGTGAGCAAAGCTATTTAATCGAGGGCAGCGAGAAGGCCCTGCTTATTGATGGACTAGCCGGTGTAGGAAGTTTGAAATCTTTTGTGAGGGAACTGACCGACCTGCCTGTTACGCTGGTGAATACCCACGGCCATGTCGACCACATCGGCGCAGATTTCGAGTACGGCGAGGTCTACATCGACCCGGCAGACATTGCCCTGCTGTATGAGCACTCCGACCGTGAAATGCGCCTGGGATTTGCCAAGAGCGGCGCCATGTTCGGGCCGCTGCCTGTTGAGCCTCGACTGGACGATGTAACTGTACCCGGTCCCATCAAGACCATGCCGCTGAAAGATGGTGATATCTTTGACTTGGGCGGCGTTCAGTTGGAAACCATTTCTGTTCCCGGCCACACCAGAGGTACGGTAGTTTTCCTTGACCGGGCAAGGGGCGTGGTGTACTCCGGTGACGCCTGTAACCGCAATACCTTGCTGTTCACGGAGTTCTCCACCTCTATTGAAGAGTACAAGGAGAGCCTGTTGCACTTCCAGAGCTTTGCGGACACTTTTGAGCTGCTGTGGGGCGGCCACGGCGGTCAAGCGGAAAAGAAATCTATCATCGAGGACGCGCTCCAACTCTGCGACGAAATCATGGCCGGGACAGATGACGGGGTCGAGTCTGTTAGTATTGGCAGGCCCTGCTGGTACGCCAAGGCCAAGAACGAGCGTTTTCAGCGCTTGGACGGCGGCGTGGCGAACATTGCCTACGCCAAAAATCGTATCTGGAAAAAGGATTTACAATGAAAATCAACCCGCTGATAATCGTCCAGCACTACGGCAGGGATATTCTGGAATCGCCCGGTATGGAAATGAGCAAGGGGTTCATGCAGCACGGGGACACCAGCGTGTTCGCGCACTCGCTGGCGGTGGCTTTGATTTGCGTCCAGATTGCCTATTTTCTGCCGAAGTTCCTATCGAAACACTTGAACAAGCGGGCGCTGGTGCGCGGCGCGCTTTTGCATGACTATTTCCTCTATGACTGGCACACCAAGCATGAGGGACACAGCTTGCACGGATTCTTCCACCCTGGCCGGGCGCTAAGAAATGCGGAGCGTGACTTCTCCCTCTCTCCCACCGAGCGCAACATGATTAAAACGCATATGTTTCCGCTGACGCTCCCGCCGCCGAAGTGTAAGGAGAGTTGGATTTTGGTGGTGGCGGACAAGGTTTGCGCCATTAAAGAAACTTTCGGGAAGTGATTTTTATAAAGATAGATAAATTTTCATACCAACTGGGCGCGGCAGATTGTTTTTGTGAGATGGTTCGGTCAGGGGTAAAGCGTATTGCGTTGTCCCATCCATGTGATACCAAGGAGGAGCGGGATAGCTTTATGCCGGAGTTTGATAAGCTGTGTGAGAAGTACGGCGTTCGTTACTATGTCGAGGACAAGGCGTTCTTGACCGACCTCTTTCCCCTGTCCTTGAATCAAGGCAAGTTCAACGTGATTTTTTATCAGGATGAGGCCGTGCTGGAAGAATATCTTGGCTTGAAAGCAGAGAAAGAAAAGGCGATCGCTGCGGGTAATTACGATGTTTGCCGCAAAGATATCGCCCGTCGGTATGGCAAACTGCTCTCGTATACTAACGAGGGGGTTCAGCGCTTGTTGGACACAAATAGCGAGATTGAGGTATAAGAAATGCTGTTCCATTACACGATTAAGAATTGGGCTGATTGGGGTAATGTGTTCCAATTAATCGAGGAATTCACGCCTCTAGCGCAGGAGATTTTCCATCGTGAACAGCTGGAATTTACCAGTCTGGAAAACCTCACTCTCCCGGCACCAATGCGGTCTTTCGCGCGGTTGATTCCGCCGGTTGATTTGCTGGGTCGAGTATTGGAAAATCCTAGGTTGGAGCGCTTGCCAGAGAGTCTGCGTGCTGAGATGGCTGCGCGCGCGGCAAGTCTTGATTTGACGGATACGGTGTTGGTGCTTGGGGATTTGACAGGTGAGAATATTCTGGTTGATGAGGGTGGTAGCCTGGTGATTATCGATTGCGCTGATGCCTGCCTTGCGCCGTGGTGGTATAAGTTGGCCCCGCTGGTATTCGAGCTATTTCACTGCCGGGAAGATTTGTTGCGGATGTTTGTGGACACCGATTCGGAAGTATTTGTGGAGCGGGTTCTGGACGCTGTGTGCATACACGATTTCGGTGCGAATATGCTTTTGGACTTGGCAGAAAGAGAAAAAGTCCCAGGTTTTTCGCATTTGATGCTTTCTTCCTCCAGCGCGGCGATGAGTTTCTGCGTCGTTTCCTCGTCAGCAACATTCTGCTTTTTCTTCTTTTTGCCAGCGTATTTATAGGTGCGCCACGCCGGATTATGCGACAAAAAGCCGCCCTCCATCGCGTCGGAGAGGATGCCACACAAGCAAGCGTGGACACCCTCAACGGTACATTCGGAGAGCGGCTTTCCTGTCACAAAATTCTTTTGCTTACGAAGTTCAGCGTAGAGATTTCGAAAGTGTTCTGGCTTTAGGTCGGTTAATTTGTAACCACCCAGGTACGGCATAAAACGGTCGATGTCCTGCTTGTCCCGGGCCAATGTGATTTTGCCAGTTTGGATGGAGCAATCTTCCGGAGCTATATCGCAGTCTAGTCTGCAAGGGTGATGGACTTATCCACTTTCAACAGCTCGTTCTTACACTGGCGTTCAAAGAGAGCGGTCTATTCCTCAAGCCATTTCTCCTTGGCCTTTGGTGTTAAGGCAACACCGCACCATTCGCGGGTGGCGCCTTAAGCACCGTCTTGCTTGCAGATTTTCCGTGATAGCGCACAGCTTTCGCTGGTCAATGGTGAGATGGACGGAGCTCAATCTGTACACTCTGACGAAAAATCTGACTGCACAATACGGTACTTAGAATTCTGCGGTATTGCCTTAAATCTTCGGGTGGATGGACGGTTTTCTGCTGGGGCTTGCGGCGCTTGCCATCGAAATCATAGCCCATGGAGACGATCAGCAGGTAGCTGTTTCCTCGTTTGCGGATGCTTGCCATAGTGATCGTTGACGTGCAACGTCAACGATTTACCTCCTTTCCGTTTGTGATTTGCCCTGTTGAGGCAACCTCACGATACCACACCGTCCGCCGGAAGTCCATGGGCATTTTCACTTTCTACCTACCCAACCAAATGCGCTTGCTATGGCGGTCTGTATGTCCATCACCCTGCCGTTATGCACTGTGCAGGAGCACGTCTGTCATAACATTCGCGGCCTGTTTTTTCAATTCCATCTGCGGGTGACAGTAGGTTCGCTCCAAGAAAGAGGTGTCGGCGTGACCAGCTATTTCAGCCACAGTCTGCTTGTCCACACCAGGATGAAGTAAAGATGAAATCACATAGTGGCGCAAGGTGTGAAGATGGAAAGACTCTGGAAAATCATTCTCCCTAAAAATTTTGCGAAGATGTTTTGTGAACGTGTCCGGGTGGATAAAGTGACCGTACTCATCTACGAACAGATACGGGCTGACCTTGCGCCCAACCTTTTCAGCCTGGGCAGTCTTGTAGCTGCAATACCCCAACAGCAGCGAAGTGATATCTTCCTCGATAACAATAGTGCGACTGTGTCCATTCTTGGTCGGCCCCTCCATCACGTCTTGCCCCGGTATGTGGCTCCGGGAGCGGCTGACCGTAAGCACACAGCGGTATTTGTCCGTCATGATAAAGTCGTGCCATTTCAGAGCGCATAACTCTCCACGGCGGCACCCAGTGTAGAGCGCCAGCACATAGAAAATTTTATACTCCTGCGGTTCATCCAGGAGTGCATTGAGGAAAGGGTTGGCATCTTCCTCGGTAGGAATAAACGGCTCACGCTCTCCCGCATTTCCTCGTTGTATAGGGAGAAATACTGGGGGATGCAGATCTTCTGGGAGCAGCCCTCGGTGCAGCAGGAGCAGCTGGTGCAGGGCACAGCGATCTGGCTGTTGATGATTTCTTTACAAAATATCGGCCGGTGTCCACCGGGCTGGCCATAGAAAAAACAGGGCTGGTGCCATGCCGGCAGCCAGCCCTGCTTTTTCTGTGATTCTATTTTTTATCTGCCGTCTGGCGATGGGCACGAAAATCAGCCCTACCACAAACAGCACCAGGTACATGGGGATAAATGTCCCCAAAAAGGCGAACAGGAAATCCGGCGCGGACATTATAAAGGTTCAGCACCAGGCCGATGATGACATGGAAAATGAAGCACACCGGAATGTTCCCCACTATGCGCCCGGCGAAGCCCTCTGGGTTCAGCTTGAACAGGGCCGGAAAGCCCATAGCGATTTTGGGAATGGGGATGAGCAGGTTGATCAGGGTGGCCAGCACGAAGCCGATGAGGATATTTGCCAGCAGGTTTATGGTAAATACAGGCTGGTGCACCAGCAGCGGCGCGGTGACGGACATGGCAATGGCCGTGGGGATGTTCTGCACCAGGTTGAACACCACAATAAATTTAGCGCTTGGCTTTTGCATGGCTTCCTCCTTCCTCCATGCCCGGGTAAATGGACTGGATGAAATCCATATATTTCTTCTTGCGGGCTTTGAATTTCTCGCTGTTCTTCTGCAGATCCGCAAGCCTGCCCTCGTTGTACTGGATGTCCTGGCCATGCTTGAGCTTGCCGGACATGCTGCCGTGGGCCAGAGCGTACTGCTCCTCTGGGCAGTTGATCTTGCCGTCAGCAACCTCCATCTCGCCCTCCATGCCGCACAGACCGCAGATGGCGTGGGTGGTGCCGGGCTCGATATAGAAATTGTTGGTGTGGCAGTGGGGGCACACGCCCTCGGGGCCCTGCCAGGCGGCGTGCTCTATGTCCTCGGCGGCTTTTGCCAGGTTTACGCCGGTCTGGTGGGCGCGGGCCAGGGCCTCGTCGTCCATCAGGATGGTCTTGCTCCACTGGAACTTGTCGTTGTCGATGATTTTCCACATGGGACTCATGGCCAGCAGGCCCACCGCTACCAGGGTGATCACAACCGTGTTGATAACAAACCCATACACCATGCTGGTGAGGCACTGCCTGCGGCTTTCAAACTTGGGCCACATACAGCCCAATCGACGCCACATGGTAGGCCCCGTACAGCACGCAGTACCACAAAGCGCTGCCAAAGCTGCCGCGTTCCTGAGAGCCTACCGGCAGGGCCCCGGCCGCCATTTGGCTTATGGTCTGGGTGATGGGCCCCCACTGGGCGATAATGTTTGGGATAAAAACACAAAGGATACCAATCATTAGGATGTAAGAGACCACGGTGGCTGCTTTGCGGATCCTGTCCGTGTCCATCAGGGCCACGGCAAAAATAAAAACGCCTCCACATCCATAAGAATACCCTGTATTACCGGATGAACAAGCTCAAGGAGCTTTTCCCCATTGACCTGAATGACGGGCATGTACGGCTATGCCTGCAGCTTACCATGGAGATGATGCGTTTGGAACAGGGGGGCGAGGGCGCCACCTCTTAGAACCTGTATGCACATCTGCCGGGAAAAGCTTGTAACCCACCGGTCGAGTACGCCAAAGCGAAACGCTCCCTGTAATTCAGGGAGCGTTTTTCTGGGTCTTTTTTATGCCGAAGGTTCCTTACAGCATTCTTTTTATTGCCAGTACCTTTTCTTCCCCTCAAGAAAGCCGCCTAAGCCTCACAGCCATATACTCCCTGCCCGGCAGGGAAACGCGGAATTTCCCACTGTGTACCCCGGCGTCGGTGATGGTCATCCCCCAGGTGTCGATAATTTCCACCTTCCACTTACCCTCAGGCTTCATGAAATCCCGGAAGCTGGGCCGGCCAAATCCGTAGTAGTGTATCTCGTAGGAGGCCCCGCCGGGAAGGAAGTCAATGCCGTCAGGCACGCCTACTGTTTCGTCAAAGCTTCCCTGGCCGCGCTTGAGGCCGCAGCCGGGGGTCTCGCACAGTATCTTGTGCAGGAACCTAATGCGCTGGGGGCTCTCCCCGTGCAGGGGCCCGCCGTGGCTCCACCAGAGGATATCGTTTTCGTTGTTCACAAAAGTCTCCCCGTGGCCTGCGTAGCCGCCCCGCAGGCTGGCCTCCCAGAAGCGCCGGGTCAGTTCCTGGCCGGAGATGTTTCCCCATCCCATGTCGATGTTGCCCTCATAGCTGATCTCATCCCAGACGATAGGCTTGCCCCAGCGCACCCGGTATTCGTCGGTGTATTCCACATGCCTGTAAAGGTCCTGCCTTTGCAGGCTGCAGTGGGTGATCCAGGGCCGGGAATGGTCGTAAAACTTCAAGCACTGGTGTATGCCCCGCAGGTGGTTATACGGATCCTTTTCACAGAGGATTTTCGCATAGCGCTCCCAATCTTCCAGTTTCTTGGCAAAAAGCAGGTCGTATTCATTTGCCAGGCTCCACCACACGTTGCGGTAGCAGGCAAACCGGGCAATGACATACTTCCAATACAAATCGTCCTGCTCCGGGGTCATGGATTTGAAGCCCCAACGGTCGTAGGGGTGCATAACAATCAAATCCGCCTCGATGCCCCGCTCCTGTAGCTCTAAAATGCACCGCTCGATGCGCCGGAAATGCTCGGGGTTGAAACGGGTGAAGTCCCAGTGGTTGCCTGAGATATCCATTTCATAAGTAAAGGTTTCTTCGCACAGGCCAGAGTTATCCATAGGCGTACCCTCATAGGGGAAGGTCTCTGGATCCCGGAAATTATGGATATAGTGCTTGGGAAACACACAGAAGCGCATTTTGTTGAAATACCCCTTGTCCAGCTCCTTAAGGGTCTCCTGGTGGATTTCCTCGGGCTGATGGGCCCAGGCGTAGCAGGTGGTACCCACGGAATAATAGGGCGTAGTATCCTCATAGGCGAAGTGGAATTGATTCACAACGCGCATGGGGCCGTGGTTTCCCTCCCTGGGCGGCGTCACTGTAAAGCTGCCGGAGGTCTGGGCTCCCGGGAAATTGCCGGTGGTCTCGTAGGTGTATTCCCCCTCAAAGCTGGGCATGAAGCGCACCCGGTACACGCCCCCGCCGTCATAAAAGCCTGAGACAAGCTTTTCCTCGTTTTTGCCCCGGAACACCCCGGAAAATTCCCGCTCTGTAAAGGGGTTGCCCGCCTCCGGGCCGTTTACAGCGATTTCAAACACGCCCCAGCGTTCTGTTCTGTTAGTTAACATAACACTATCCTCCTTATAGCAACAGGCTTACTGCCTGTTTCCAGCCATCATATTTATTTTCCCGCCAGGCCGCTTCCCTTTGGGGAAGGAACCGGGTGCGGCCCTGTTTTTCCAGTATCCCCCAGTCATACAGACCGCAGGCGATCCCCGCGCAGTAGGCCGCGCCTATGCCGGACAGCTCCTCCCGTTGGGAAACAGCCATGGGACGGCCCAGCAGGTCGCTTTGAAACTGCATTAGGAATTTATCCCGGGTAGGCCCGCCGTCTGCCCGCAGCTCATTGAGGCTTATCCCGGCCCCCTGTTCTATGGCAAAGGCCACGTCCGCGATCTGGTAGGCAATGCTTTCCTCCGCGGCCTTGACGATCTCAGCGCGGCCGGTGCCCCGGCCCATGCCCCAGAGAATGGCCCTGGCATCCGGCTTCCAGTAAGGCGCCCCCAGGCCGGTAAAGGCCGGGACCAGGTAGGTGCCGTCCTCCGGGTCTGCGCCAGCGGCCACTTCCCCGGCTTCTTTCGAGGAACCCAGCAGCTTTACATCGTCCACCAGCCATTTGATTACAGAGCCGGTGTAGTTGATATTCCCCTCCAGCACATAATTGATTTTGCCGCCCATGCCCCAGGCCAGGGAAGTCACGATGCCGCCGTCGCTGAACACGGGCTTTTCCCCCACGTTTACCATAACGGAAGAGCCTGTGCCATAGGTGGCCTTCCCCATGCCAGGCTTTACACAGCCCTGGCCGAAAAGCGCTCCGTGGGAGTCGCCCAGAACGCCGCATATGGGGACAGGCCTGGGCAGCACGCCCTCCATGTCAGTCTCGCCAAAGCAACTGTTACTCATACAGACCTCGGGGAGTGATGCCAAGGGCACGCCGAACAGCCCACACAGTTCTTTGTCCCATTGCAGCGAATGGATATTGAAAAGCTGGGTGCGGCTTGCGTTGGAAAAATCAGTCTTAAACTCCCCGGCCAGCTTGTAGATGAGCCAACTGTCGATGGTTCCCGCGCATAACGGGCGGTTTTCAAGGCCTGGCGTGTTCTCCAAGATCCACGCCCATTTTGCCGCGGGGAAATAGGGGGAAAGCCGCAGCCCGGTTTTTTTGCGTATGCCTTCTGCCTGGTTTTCCAAACGACCGCAGATCTCCTGCGCCCGCCCACATTGCCACACAACGGCGTCCGCTACAGGCAGCCCGGTTCCACGATCCCAGACAAGGGCGGTTTCCCGCTGGTTGCTGATGCCAATAGCCGCCACCTTTGCCGGGGCGATGCCGGAAACTACCCGGCGGGCCGCTTCGATGGTGTTTTGGTAGATCTCCATAGGGTCGTGGCTGACCCAGCCCCGGCTGCTGATTTTCTGCCGGTGGGGCAGATCCGCCCGTTTGAGGAGCGCTCCGGCCCCGTCCAAAAGCAGCGCCTTGGTGCCGGAGGTGCTTTGGTCAATGGCTAATACGTATTTCATCCCAGCAGCTCCTTCACCGTTTTTGCAATGCCCCGGCCGGTGAGCCCATAGTGCTCAAAAACCTCTGCCGAGGTGCCGGTTATCACAGGCGCGTCCGGCAGGGACAGGCACTTTACCCGTTTGGGGCAGCGTTCGCCCACCACCTGTGCCACCATGCTTCCCAGCCCGCCAAAGGGGCCATGCTCCTCCACGGCAACTACAATATCCGCCAGCCCGGCAGCTTCCAAAACCGCTTCCCTGTCCAATGGTTTTACGCAGTACATATCCAGCACGCTGGCGCTTATGCCCGCTTCTGCCAGGGCTTCCGCCGCCTCCAGGGCCGGGCGCACCATCTCCCCGCAGGCAATGATGGCGGCCCGCACGGCTTCCCCTTTCCCCCGCAGCCATGCGGCCTTATCCAGCAGAAAGGGACAGGCCCCCTCGCTGTAAATATCCTCCACAGGGTTGCGGCCCACCCGGACATAGGCGGGCTTTTCATCCTGCAAAAGGGCTTCTATCAGCTTTTCCGTCTGGAAGCGGTCGCTGGGCAGATACACCCGCATGTTGGGCAGCGCCGCCATGGCGGCAATGTCCTGGGCGCTGTGGTGGCTCATGCCCAAAGCGCCGTAGCTGACCCCGCCAGAAATGCCGATGAGCTTCACGTTGGTGTTGGAATAGGCGCAGTCCACCTTGGCCTGCTCGTAGGAGCGGGCGGCAAGGAAGCAGGCAGGGGAAAAGGCATAGGGCTTTTTCCCACAGGCGGCCAGGCCCGCCGCTATGCTGACCAGGTTCTGCTCCGCAATGCCCGTTTCCACAGACTGCTCCGGGAGCCGCTCAAAGAAAGGCGACATGCTGGCGCTGCCCCGGCTGTCGCTGCACAGGGCAAAGATGCTTTTGTCCTGTGCAGCGTACTTCAGAAGCGTTTGGCAGATGGCCTGCCGGTTCGGGATATTATTCACGGGCAGCCGCCTCCTTCCCCTTTTGAAAATCTTTTTTGATGGCTTCATATTCTTCAGCAACAGGCAGGTGGTGGTGCCACTCGGCCTTGTTCTCCATCAGCGGGCTGCCAAAGCCCTTGGTAGTGCGGCTTATAATGACCGTGGGCTTCCCCTTAAGGGACTTGGCCTGGGAGAAAGCCCCGTCCAGCTCTGGAATGCTGTCGCCGTTTACCTCCAGCACATGCCAGCCAAAGCTTTCCCAGCGGGCACCCAGGGGCTCGTGGCCCATGACTTCTTTCGTTGCTCCGGAGATCTGCAGGCCGTTGCGGTCGACCAGGGCGCAGAGGTTGTCCAGCTTATAGTGGCCGGCGGCCATGGCCCCTTCCCACACCGAGCCTTCAGCCAGCTCGCCATCGCCTAAAATGGTATAGACCCGATACGGTTTGCCATCTCGCCTGCCTGCCAGGGCCATGCCCACGCAGACGGGCAGGCCGTGGCCCAGCGAGCCGGAATTCATCTCAATGCCCGGCAGCTTGTTATTGGGGTGCCCGATATAGGGCGAGCCGTATTTGTTGAACCGTGCCTTCACGTCGTCCAGGTCAAGGAACCCCTGGTGGCACAGCACGGCGTAATAGGCTTCCATGGCATGGCCCTTTGACAGCACAAAGCGGTCACGGTCCGGGTCATCGGTGGTTTCCGGCGTAATATGCAGGTGGTTTTTGTACAGCACCAGCAGGGCGTTCAGCACGCTCATATCCCCGCCGATGTGCCCGCCGCCCCCCGCCATGATAATCTCCAGCACGTCTCGGCGCAGGTCCCACGAGAGCATCTCTAATTCCTTATTCCCCACGGAGATACGCCCTCACTTCCTCCTCAATGGGATCGTAAAGGTCGGGCGCAACGCCCAGGTATTTGCAGGCTTCATACAGCACCGGCACCACGTTTTTGTGTATGCCCACACAGTGGTGGATATATGGCCCCTCCACGATCTTGGCTTCCAGCCGCTTGATGTTCTCCACCTCTACCCACAGGTAGGTGCCCATGCCCTTGGGGCCGTCCACGCCTTTTGCGTTGCCCAAAAGCAGGCTGTACTGGCCGTTGTCGCCGTCGAACCGGGCCAGGGTCAGCTCCCCATGCTTTGCCTCGGCTGTGATGGCACCGGGGGAATCGAAAGCCAGCGGGTACGTGATGCATGGCTTCTCTTTGGCGCAGGAAATGGGCCAGGGGCCGCAGTGCTGCAAAAGCTCGCCGTTTTTAATGTCCGGATGGCGGATGGTCCAGTCGGCAAAAAAGCTGCGGGTCCCGTCGCCTGCGGCGGCTTCCACCAGCAAAGCGGTGATGGCCCCGTGGATGTCCGTTTCACAAACAACGGGCAGGCCCTTTTCGTTGAGGAGGGCGTTGGCGGCGCAGGGCATAATGCCCAGCTCGCCCTGCAAGGCGTTCCAGCACTGGATGGCTCCGGCGCTGCAATGGTACTTTTCCATCAGGCGCTCCATGGCCACAGCCAGCCCCGCCACGTTTTCAAGCTGCTCCTCGGTGACGTTGATTTCCATATTGGCCCTGCAATAGGCAATGGTTTCCCGCACCTCGTCCTTATCGGCAATGGCCCGCTTCACTTCCGAGGTCAGCTCCGGCAGGGGGATGGGAGACAGCTCTACGCCGAATTTTTCCAGCAGCTCCCCTTCGTTGCACATGGTGCTCCAAAAGTCAAAGGGCCTCGGCCCTATCTGTAGAATGCGGATATGGCGGAAGGTTTTCACCACATTGCACACGGCCAGGAAATCCTTTATGCCCCGGGCAAACACAGGATCCTCCAATCGGCAGTTCGTCATATAGGTAAAGGGCACACCAAAGCGCCTGAGCACCTTCCCGGTAGCAAACAGCCCGCACTGGGTGTCCCGCAGCCGCACGCCGTTTGGCTCAGGCCGCTCATCCAGGGGACCCCACAGCAGCACGGGCACGCCCAAGTCTTTTGCCAGCCTGGCGCACAGGTATTCTGTGCCAAAATTGCAGTGGGGCAGGAAAAGGCCGTCCACCTGCGCCGCCGTGAATTTTTCCAGGATCTTCAGCTGGTCGTTTTCATCATAGAGCAGGCCCTCTTCGTTTATGTCGTCAATCTCTACGAACTCCACGCCCAGCTCCCGCAGGCGGGCGGCGGTAAGGCCCCGGTATTTCACCGCGTCCGGCGCGCTGAAAATACTTCTCCTGGTAGGCGCAAAGCCCAGCTTGATAGCTGCCATAAAATTCCTCCTTCAAAGTTTTCCATATTTAAAAGGATACCAGACCGGGAGCTTAATTTACAGAAAAAATTCAGTGTTTCTTGACTTAATTCACTGAATCTTCTATACTGGAACGGAGGTGAGCAGTATGGCGATTACAGCAAAAGAGCTGGCAAAGGCGCTGGGGCTTTCCCAAGCGGCGGTTTCTATGGCGCTGAACAACAAACCCGGCGTCAGCACCGCCACAAGGCGGCAGGTGATAGAGGGCGCTCAGCGCTTAGGGTACGATTTCTCTCGGAAGGCCGTTGCCCGCGGCAACTGGAAAGGGCAGTTCTGCCTGGTGGTATACAGGCGCAGCGGCGCGGTCGTGGGGGACACCCCCTTTTTTGCAGACCTGACAAACGGCGTAAGCGTTGGCTGTAAAAAAGCGCAATATGATTTACTCATCCGTTATCTCTACGAGGATGAGACCCTGCCCGACCAGCTTTACACTTTAGAGGCATCCGGCTTCCGGGGGATCATCCTTCTGGCCACAGAGCTGGATGCCCTGTCGCTTTCCCGCTTTTCGCAAATCAAAATGCCTCTTGTCATCTTAGACGCTTATTTTGAAACGGCAGACTATAACTATGTCCTCATCAACAATATCCAGGGCGCGTTCCTTGCCACCCAGTATCTTATTTCTAAGCGCAGGGCGCAGCCGGGCTACCTGTGCTCCTCCTATCAAATCAGCAATTTTGCCGAGCGGGCCGACGGTTTTTACAAGGCTATCCGCAAAAACGGCATGTCCACCGCAAAGTCTGTTGTCCACCAGCTTACGCCCTCCCAGGAAGGCGCCTACGCCGACATGAAGGCCCTGCTGGAAAGCGGGGAAGAACCGGCAGACTGCTACTTTGCGGACAACGACCACATTGCTATCGGGGCCATCGCGGCGCTGAAGGAGGCCGGGTACCGGATCCCTGAGGACGTGGCCGTGGTAGGCTTTGACGACCTGCCCCTCTGCAATTACATGGACCCTCCGTTGACCACCGTCCACGTCCCCACCCAGCTCATGGGGGAAACGGCCGTGGGCAGGCTGGCGGAAATGGTAGAGAAAAAGGATTGTCATGCCATGAAAATTGAAATCAGCGCGGTGCTGATAAAGCGTAAAAGTGTATGAGCGGTGCCAGCGCCCCCATGCCCCTTGGCAGCCAGAGGCACAAACTCTTGGGATTAGGTACTCCCACTTCTTTGCGAGTGTTGCCAGATTTCCTTTACCAAGGGGCCCATACTCTCGCCGCTGCTGGCGGCGCTGTTTTTGCAGGCCATGTATGGCGCGGTGGACTTGCTGGTGGTGGGGCAGTTCGGCTCCCCTGCCGATGTGTCCGCCGCAGCCGACTACCTGCGGCCTATGCCATTGACACCCTGCTGAGCTCCATCATGTTCTGCTTTGTGGGGTATTTCAACGGCTGCGGCAAGACCGCCTTCGTTATGATCCAAGGCGTTGTGGCGGCGTTCCTGGTGCGGATACCCGTGTCCTTCCTGATGAGCCGTCTCACGCCTGTAAGCTTGTTCCGGGTGAGACTGGCCACACCCAGCTCTACAGCCGTACAGATCCTATTGTTTTTAGGGTGTTTCCTGCTGGCAAAGAAGGAAAAGTAGGGGCGCCCCCTGTTTGACCAGGGAGCCTGCAAGTGATATAATCATTACAACAATATTGCAAAGACGGAGGTTTTGCGTATGAAACGCGAAAATTTCAACACCGGCTGGAAAGTGTGGAAGGACGAAAACCCCTTTGAACTGGTGGCCGCTGTCCCGCCCCATGCCAAGCCCGTCACCCTGCCCTATGACGCCATGTTCCATGAAGAACAGCAGGAGGACAGCGTCAACAAGGGCAGCACAGGCTTTTTGGACGGCGGCGCGTATAAATATCACAAAACCTTTTTTGTGCCGGAGGACTGGCGGGGCGGGAAGGTTATGCTCTGGTTTGAGGGCGTATACCGCCACGCCGCTGTGTTCGTCAACCAGTCTCTGGCGGGGGAGCGGGCCTTTGGCTACAGTGAATTTGGCGTGGAGATACAGGACTACCTGCGCTTTGGCCAGGAGAACCAAGTGCTCGTCACCGTGAAATGCGGCACACAGAACAGCCGCTGGTACAGCGGGGCCGGTATTTACCGGGAGGTGTACCTGCTGCACAGCCCGGCCCTGCGGGTGCTGCCGGGGAGCCTGCGCCTGACCACCCTAAGCGTGGAAGAGGGCGGCGCTGCGGTAGAAATCGCCGCAGAGATCGAAAATGGGGACGTCACTCCTCACAGCTTCACAGCAGCCGTTACCATCCGGGAGGGAACGGGCCGGGCCGTTTTGCAGGCGGAGTACCCTCTGCGGGTGCGGCCCGGGCAGAAGGTCCGGCTGCACAGGCGATTCTTCCTGGAAAACGCCTGTTTGTGGGACGCAGAGCACCCGGAGCTTTACACCGCGGAGTTGGCCATAGAGGGCGGGGACAGGGACAAAACCACCACCGGCATACGGCTGCTGGCCCTGGACGCCAAGCACGGCCTGCGGGTCAACGGCATGCCCGTGAAGCTGCGGGGGGCCTGCCTGCACCACGACCAGGGGCTTCTGGGGGCGGCAGCGTATGAGGATTTTGAGCACAGCTGGGAGCAGGACGTAGAGTCCATGGTCACAGCGGACTACAACCACCCCAGCGCGGTGCTCTACTCTACCGGCAATGAAATTTTTGAGATCGCTACGGAAAAGGGCCTGGAGACCAGCCGGATGCTGGGGGAAAAATTCCATGAGCTGGACCCCACCCGCTTCACCACCAACGGCATCAACGGGGCCTTTGCCGCCGGGGACGGACTGGCGCAGATCGTCAGGGATATCACAGGCCAGGAGCCCGGGCCCGGGGACGTGAACGTCTTTATGGGGGCCATGGCCAACCATGTGCCGGAAATCACCCGGCACAAAATCGTAGGGGATATCCTGGAAAAGCTGGAGCCCACCATGGACGTGCTGGGCTATAACTACATGACCGCCCACTATCGGACGGATGCCGCCCGGTACCCCCACCGGGTGATGGTGGGCAGCGAGACCTACCCCAAGCAGATTGCCGAAAACTGGGACGCCATTACCCGGACCTCCGCCGTGCTGGGGGACTTCACCTGGACGGGCTGGGACTATCTGGGCGAGGTGGGCATAAACCTCACGGGCTCGGCGGAGCTTTTGGCCTTTGGCAGCGAGCGGGCAAGACACCACCAGGGCTATGAAAAAACCGCCGCCACCCTTACCGATGGCTGCGCCCTGGCGGTTTTGAGGCGCACAGGCCAGGGGGAAGTTACAGTGGAAATTGGGTGCGGCGGCGTGAAAAGCATGTGGAAAAGCTGAGTATTGCAGCGTAAATCATAGGTCAAAGAACGCCGCTATCATAGGGCTACATGGTATAATAGCCCGCAGAAAGGAGATGACCGCTATGCTCACGTTGGAGGATTACCTGACTGCATTTGTCGGTTCTCTGACAGCCCATGCCGCCTTGGCAGTCTACCTGTTTGTGATGATGGATGTGCGGGGGTGGCGGATACTGAAAAAGCTGCCCGCCTTGCTGCTCTCCCCCTTGGCGGCCTCCTTGCTACAGGTGGGCCTGTATGTGCTCATTCCCTGCCACGTGCTGGTCCGCTACTACATAAGCTCCTTCGCCGTCCTGCTGATGTGTACCTTTTGGACCCGGTGGGCCTGGCGAACCGAATTCTGGAGGGCCTTTTCCGCCGTATGTATGGGAGGCGTGTTTCAAGTGTCCACGTCCTGCCTATCCCAGATCCTGCTCCTGAACAGCGAACTCCAGTTTACAGTGGTGGTGTATTTGGTTGTGGTTCCGATCTCAGCCCTCCTGCTGCACCGTCTGCGCTTCGGGCGCTGGTTCCGCTTTCTGCTGGAGGAGAGCTTCGGCCAGCGCCGGACGGCCCTGTTCCTTTGCGCCCTGGAAGCGGCTATGGAAACATTCTTAATCCTGCAGGCGGGGATTCAACCGGAATATCTGGTCCCCTACTTTATGCTGGTGCTGGCGATGGCGGCGCTGGAGGCGGGGCTGGTGGTCCATTTGGCCCAGCGGCTGGGCGCCGCCCGGAAGGTAGCGGCCCAGCAGGATGTCATCGCACAGCAGCAGCTCTACGAGCGGGACCTGGAGGCCATCCGACAGGAGGTGCGGACTTTCCGCCACGACTACAAAAACCTGCTGGCGGGGCTGTCAGAGCAGGCGGACGAGGGGGAACTGGACCAACTGCGCGCCGCCTTGTCGGAACTGGACACGGGCTTTGACCGGCGCATAGGAGAAAAAATTCAGGCGTCCACTCAAATCGGCAATGTGCGCGTTCCCCAGGTGCGCAGCCTCCTACTGTCCAAGCTGGCCGCTATGGGGGAGCAGGGTATCAACTGCCGCCTGGAGGTACTCTACCCTGTGGAGAGGATTGGCATGGACCCATGGGACTTTACCCGCTGTCTGGGCATCCTGCTGGAAAACGCTGCCGAGGCCGCTTTGGAAACGGAAATGCCCTGGGTGGAGATTATTCTGCTGCCTCAAAAGGACAGGCTGTCCCTTCGGGTTTCCAACCCCTACACTGGCACTATCAATCCGGATAAAATTTGGACGGAGGGCTTTTCTACCAAGGGAGAGGGCCGGGGATTGGGACTGCCCAGCTACCAGCGGATTTTGGTGGACTATCCCAATGCGGCGGCATCCACAAGTTGGGCGGACGGCGTGTTTATTCAGGAATTGACGGTGGAGGAAAAAGCATGATCTCGATCTATCTCTGTGACGATGAAGAAAGTGTCCGCCACCAGCTCAAAACCGCTCTGGAGTGGAAGATTTTCATAGAGAACTACGACATGAAAGTGGTATGCGCCGCATCGACTGCCCAAGAATTGCTGGACATGGCGCGGAGCAGCCGGCGCGGAGTCTATTTTCTGGACGTGGATTTGAAGGATGGAGCGTGGGACGGCTTTACGCTGGGGCGGGAACTGCGGCGGCGGGACCCCCATGGCACACTGGTCTACATTACCAGCTATGGCGATCTAGCCTGGAAAACCTTCCAATACCATTTGGAGGCATTCGACTACATCGTGAAGGAGGGAGAGCAGACCGGCCCTGCCATCACCCGCTGCCTGGAGGCGGTCCACGCCCGCTTATTGGACGAGCGCCATGACCCGGCAGAGATGTTCTCTTTACGAACGGGTGATGAAACCCGCCACATTCCCCTGGCCGACATCTTGTTCTTTGAGTCCGCTCCCAAAGCTCACCATGTATATCTTCATACGGCGGACAGCCGTCTGGATTTCGTGGGCAGCTTGAACGAGCTGGAAAAGGAACTGGACGGGCAATTTGTCCGGGTCCACCGGTCCTTTCTGGCGGCGTGGGACAAAATTGAGGCAGTGGATGGAAAGGGAAATCAAGTCCGGGTGGGCGGCAGAATGTGTTTGCTGTCCCGAACTGGAAAAGCCGAATTGAAGAAGAAACTGAGAGGGAACTTTTGAGGTTCCCTCTTTATTTTTGCCACTTAGGGCTTGTTTGAAAAATCGAAAACGTCGTCTTTTTTGCCATAAGAGGCCACTTTCTACGTCGAAAATCCTCGTCAATCGCGAGATTGCCTTGCGGTTTTCTCCTTGAAATTGTCCCCTTCTGGCCCAAAATTCGTCATTTCCTCTATTTTCAAACAAGCCCTAGGAACGATTTGTGCCGTCCAGGAAGATTTGCCCACAGCGGGACCGCATTGTGCTATTCTTCTGTTCACAGGCAGGCGGGATGTGAAAGGAGGGAACCGCTATGGCCAAGGACCGCTTTGTGGAAGTTTACTCCCAGGGAGTTACCAATGCGGAGAAAATTATCGTGGACACCCAGACCGGCGTGAATTATGTGCTGGCCTCGTCCGCACTGAAACGAATTGCAACGATATAGGAGGCACATAACCATGGCAAGAGAAGTCCAGAAATTCACCCAGGAGGCCGGATATAAGCCACTGGAAAACCGCTGCATCATCGTCAAATACGCCCCGGAAAACCTGAGCGAACAATTTGCGGCGTTTTTTAACTCGGAATTTTATGTTCTCCAGATGTGTGAACACGAGATCATCCTGCTCCCCTTCAACACCACATGGGGCAACCTGTGCAAAGACGTATCCTTGGTCCTTCCCTATGGGGACATCCAGTCAGTGGAGCTGCGGGATGACCTGCTCAACACGGTCATCACCATCCGTACCGGGTCGGACACCATTCGCCTGACCACCCAGCAGGCGGAGCTAAGCGACCTGCGGAGTTCCGGCATCTACGCCACCATATATGCCGGTTTTTTCAAAAACTGGCATAAGGAAAATCTGGATGGTACGCTGAAAGCGCTAACCGAATTAGGAAATAACTGAAACTGAATTGACGGTGAGAGTGCCGGTATTAATTGTGTAAGTATCGTAAAAGTGAATCATGGACACAAAGATGCCAATGGAAACGACATATAAAAACCGTTGGATGGAGGTTGTCTATCAACGCGCCCTAAACTGCAACGAACACCAAACGGCGGTTTTGAAACAACAAATTTCAAGACCGCCGCTTTTATATTCATCGGCGGCACGTGGGAGGATGCCGCCATGCGACTATGGAGAAATAGGCACTTGCCCCAAAAAATCTGACTTTAGGCCGTAAAAACGCCTATCATTCGTTTCAACGCACGGTTGAAACTGCTCCGCAAAGCATTTACTGCTTATGGGCGCACAAATAAGGTCGACCGAGGAGATTCGCCGCAATTCGAAATCTCCCTTTGTTAGAAATTTCAGGACAAACTATAAAGACGGTAAAATCCCGATGTACGCTCTGGTGGAGTTATTCAGCTTTGGAACCCTGTCAAAGTTTTTTAAGAACATGAAGAACCCGGACAAGAAAGCTG
Source organism: Acutalibacter intestini (assembly GCF_034334985.1). Taxonomy (NCBI): domain Bacteria; kingdom Bacillati; phylum Bacillota; class Clostridia; order Eubacteriales; family Acutalibacteraceae; genus Acutalibacter; species Acutalibacter intestini. The sequence goes on from NZ_JAWXXL010000013.1 coordinate 87,495, forward strand.
TTGCCTCCATCTACAATGTGGGCTATACATACTTTGAAAGCTGGATTGAGAGTATTGCCTTTGTCCGTAATCTCTGTGCCCACTATGGTCGGCTATATAATGCCAAACTTGCGAAAACGCCGATTCTATACAAGCAATATGCCCTGCAAGGCATTGGTAATATCAGGATTTATGGAGTGTTGCTGTGCATCAGCCATTTGGTTCCCCATGATACTCATTGGAAAGATTTTGTGGACACCATTGCCATATTAATCGATAAGTACAGTTCAGTAAAAATTGAAACTATGGGGTTTCCAGAAGACTGGCAAAGTCTTCTGGACGGGGATGTTTAGTTTGATAACCTTGCAGGCGATTTCTCTGACTACTGTTTGACTACTATTTTAAAAAATCAATAAAATAGCCGGAACCCCACTGTTTCTTGAACTCCCGGCACAGGACCAATATATTGCTATTTTTGTGCGCTCTGGACAAAACCCAACGTTTTCGGGCTTTCCCCCTTTACGGCCTGATCACTCCGACTCTGAGGGCCGCTGGTTCGATTCCAGTCAAGCGCGCCAAAGCCTCCAGGAGTTGAACTCTTGGAGGTTTTTTTACTATAAATTTTAGAAAAGGGCATCATTATGAAAATCGATAAATTCTCCTAGCACTTAGGCGCGGCAGATTGTTTTTGTGAGATGGTTCGGGCTGGGGTGAAACGCATCGCGCTATCCCATCCATGTGATTCAAAAGAGGAGCGGGACAGCTTTCTGCCGGAGTTCGGTAGGCTGTGTGAGAAGTACGGTGTTCACTACTATGTGGAGGATGAGGCGTTTTTGACCGACCTCTTTCCCCTGTCGCTGAATCAGGGAAAGTTCAATGTGATTTTATACCAGGATGAATCGGCCTTGCGGAGTATCTAGACTTGAAGGCAGAGAAAGAAAAGGCAATCGCGGCGGGTAATTACGAGGATCGCCGCAAAGATATCGCTCGGCGGTATGGAAAATTACTGTCGTATACGGATGATGGAATCCAGTGTCTGCTGGACACAAATAGCGAAAAGGAATAGGCCCTTTGTAGGGCCTTTCCCTTCAATTAGGAGTGCTCTAGCGTGATGTACCCATTTCTTAGAATCTGTTTAGCATCTATTTAAGAGCAGACGAATAAAGGCAAGAGAAAACATTTGAAAAGAGTTCTGTAATTTACGTTCGCAGTTTTTCCAGAGTCTCCGACATTTGTCGAGC
>NZ_JAWXXL010000014.1:0-85867 GCF_034334985.1 Acutalibacter intestini
CTTCAAATTGTTTCCGACTGATGTCACTTGGATAGCTTTTCCTCACCTGTCTTCCCCCCTCATCCCCTCTATTTTATCACTGGACCGGATGGTTGGCTAGATACTAAACAGGTTCTTACACTGGATGATGGAACTGAAATTGTACGTTCAGAAATTCTGCCAGATAACCCATGAGCTAGGCAGATTTCATCGGAGAGCTTTCGTAACTTTGTGAGCGTAGTCGGCCCTTGACGGAGCATATAGCCGCTCTCATAGCACACCGCATTGACCACAAAGTGTGAGTGGATATGCTCCCTATCCACGTGGATTGCCACCAGAATCTAGCTGTCGGGCCCAGCCTTTTCCGCAAACTCTTTCGCCAATTCATGAGCCTGTTCCCCGTTAATAGGCTCCTCCGGCGAGAATGATTGCGTGTAGAGGTAGAACCACACAGGACTGTCCTTGTGATAAGTGGCGCGGGTCGCCCTGAACTCCCGCGCCCACTGCTTTCCCTTCCAGAATAACATTGACCCTGCCGGCCACTGCACGGAGGTAGTTGTTGGGTGACATCATGGCTCGCTCAGCCTGTTCTGCGATGTGATGAAATTGTTCTTCCGTGAACCGAACCGTGAAGGCCTTGTCCTTTTTCTTGCTCATGTGATCCCTCCAATCAGCGGTCTTTCATCAAAGTGGGTGCGGGCTACTGCCCGCTGAATGGGCCGCCCGACAATGTCGGACGGGCGCTCTGCTTGCCCTCCCCAAAGGGGAGATCTTTTGTAGGACACCGTAAGCTGGGCGGTTGCCTTTAACTTGCTGGCTTAGGTAGAGAAAAAGATACCTGACGGTTGCCTGCGCCTGTCTGCGCAAAAGCGGCCTTGTGCGGCCCAACACAGGGCTTGGGGCTGCGCTTCCCACTCCACCTGGCCCCTAAAAGCGCCACACGGGGCCGACACAGGCGAAACAGCGGGCGGTCGCCGCTTGACTTTGACTGCGTCTGAACCTAAGGGTGCAAGGGTGCAGAGAATCTCGAAAGAATTTTGCAGACTCACACACTACATAGAGCTCGCTACACACCGCTAACACAAGATAGAAGAGTGCCGTCAAAAGTTTTTGCACCCTTGCACCCTTCAACATGACAGTCTCCAATCCCATCTCTCCCCCTTCTTTACTGAATCAACTCCGAGGTTTTCTTTGGCAATTTTCCGTGTCCGCTTGGAGATACCAGCCAGCTTTGCCATCTGAAACATCTCGCTGGCAGGAGCCGAAACCCCTCTGCTCAGCTTGTCCCTTATCAGTCTTTCGGCCATGCTGACCTTGGAACCTGTCGGTCCGCCGTTCAACAAATCTTCGGCGGTAATCTTTTCGTAGCTTTCCACCCAGCGCGGACTGCCGTCCTCAATGCTGAACGCCACCGACTTTCCCTCCAGAGCAAGAGAGGATTTGTCGTGGACGATAACACGAACGCATGGCTCTTTTTTCATTCTGCCCGCCAGCAGGGCCGCACGGAAATCTATGGAGCCCAGGCCGCGGTAGGCGCTGTTTGCTCCAACAGCTTTGTTGAGGTGGCCAATCAGGACAACAGCGCAGCCTGTTTGGCCGGCCATGATGGTGAGCCGCTTGAGGATATCGCGGACCTCATTGGCGCGGTTCATGTCAATGTCGCGGCCAAGATAGCCTTGGAGGGGGTCAAGGATCATCAGCTTGGCGTCAGTGGCCTTGACCGCTTTCTCGATGCGCTCGTCCAGCAGGGAGAGGATACGCCCGGCTTCGTCGATGCAGATGATGCGGTTGAGATCAGCACCAGCGGTCATGAGACGTGGCTTGATGGTGTCGCCTAGGCCATCTTCGGCGGTCTGGTAAAGGATGTTGATGGGTTCACCTCGCTCCATTCCGAGGAGCGCCTGTCCACGGCTGCACATGGCGGTGAGCCAGAGCGCAAGGGTGGTCTTGCCTTGGATGATGGTCAGCTTACCCTGCGGGATGTAGGAATACCACAGCCATCGCACTTCTTGGAGTTCGATTTCGGACATTCGGATCAGGCGTAGTTCGGGCTGATTTTGGGCCATTAAAGCCCTACTTTCTATTGGCTGCTCCGCAAAAGGTGGGAGCATACCTTGCTTTGATGCTGCCCCGGCCAAAGTATATGAACAGGAATGGTTGGTTGAATGCATTAGGGAGGCAATGGAGGAATTATCTCCGAGGGAACGGAATTTGATTCAGTATCATCTTGGGGTGAATGTCCCGGATGGAGTAGGTATGACCTTTCAGGAGCTGGCGGCGTTGCTGAATTTTAATGGGCATAGCGCGGCAGAGAAAGCGTACCTCAGAGCAGTCCAGTCATTGAGACAAGCGCTCTATGCTGGTAGGCATGGAGCGTATATGCGGGCAAAGAAGTCAATTGCAAGTGCCAAGCACAAAATATAGGGAAATAATTGATATCCTTGCTGGAATGTGGTATAATTTAGCGAATCTACTGCAAAGTCTACATTTGCAGAGCATTCTGATGGGAGGACAAAACGTCTTTGAAAAAGAAGAAATGGCTTATTGTGTTAGCAGTAATGGCTATCGTATTGGTGTTAGTGATTGGCATCCCCTTGATCATCAACAAGCTATACAAAATGGGTCCCGGATTCGTCACTGTATGGGATGGGGCGGATATGCTTTCCTACTACGGAACTCTTTTGGGCGATTGCGGAGCGGTTATTGGTGTATTGGTCTATCCATTCTGCTCAAAAGAATTACCGGGAAGACGTTCGTGCCAGAGTATTACCATTTATTGCGGTCATTCCTCTGGAAAGAAGTGGACGAATTAATTTGGTGGAATCATTTAATAATGCAAGTTCTGGCAAGTATAACGAGAAAAGCAATACGAGTTTTTATGAAGAACGCAGACTTGACAAGTTGTATTTTGTGATAGAATCAACTGGGATTAAAGTTAAGGATAAGCTAAAAAAATGGCAACAGTTTCTGGTATTTTTTAGTAAGGGCGAAAATAATCAAGAATGGCAAAGCATTGACCTAGTTGGAAAACAAGAACGTGTGAGGAAAGGGGAAACACCATGCCCACCCTTGAATGGATCGGAAAAGAAAAAGTAATCAACCACCACCAGGAGGTTCCTTTCCGAGTGCTGGAGCGCCAATACAGCTTTGACGAAAACGGCCAGACTGCCGCCGACAACGGCAGCGGGAACATGATTATCCGGGGCGACAACCTGGAGGCGCTCAAGGCCCTGCTGCCTCGCTATGAGGGCCGGGTGAAGTGCATTTACATCGACCCGCCCTACAATACGGGCAACGAGGGATGGGTGTACAACGACAACGTGAACGACCCCAGGATCCGGAAGTGGCTGGGCGAGGTAGTGGGCAAAGAGGGCGAGGACCTGACCCGGCACGACAAGTGGCTGTGTATGATGTATCCCCGGCTCAAGCTGCTGCAAAAGCTGCTGGCGGAGGATGGGGTTATTTTTATTAGTGTTGATGATAACGCTCAAACACTTTTGCGAATGATTTGTGATGAGATTTTTGGAGTTAGAAATTTTTTAGCGCAAATAGTATGGCAGAAACGCACATCTCCTGATGCCAGAAGAAAAGTGAGTGCAGGACATGAGTATGTCTGTGCATACTTTAAGAATGTGGATTGTGCTGATAGTTCGATTAATCTTTTGAACTTTAGCGAATCAGATAAGTCAAAATATAAGAATCCTGATAACGACCCTAGAGGCCCGTGGGTGTCTACCGACTGCACCGCACAGGCGGGGCATGGAACCAAAGAGCAATTCTATACCATGATAACTCCCAGTGGTCGTGTAATAGAACTTCCAGATAATTTGTGTTGGAGATTCACAAAGCCGCGTATGGATGAAGAAATTGCGGCAGGCCGCATTTGGTTTGGTTCTGATGGAAAGGGTGTTCCCAGAAAGAAAACATATCTTTCGGAAAGAGAAGGCCGCAATTTGTGGACGTGGTGGCCTAATAGCGAGGTGGGACATACTCAAGAGGCTACAAAAGAGATTACTACTATTTTCGAGAAGACTGCAACTTTTGATTACCCAAAACCCGTGCGTTTAATTCAGCGCATCATCCAAATTGCCACAAAAAAAGACTCCATCATCCTCGACAGCTTCGCTGGTTCCGGCACCACCGCCCACGCCGTTCTGAACATGAACAAGGCCGACGGTGGACACCGCAAATTCATTTTGGTGGAGATGATGGACTACGCCGAAACCATCACCGCCGAGCGGGTTCGGCGGGTCATCAAGGGCTACGGCCAGGGCAAAAACGCGGTAGAGGGCACCGGCGGCAGTTTCAGCTTTTATGATCTGGGCGAGCCGCTGCTGATTGGTGAAAATCTGAATGAATCGGTAGGCGCGGAAAAGATACGGGAGTATGTCTGGTTCACCGAGACCAAGCTGCCCTACAAGCCTGCTGCTAACGAGGAGCCGTATTACCTGGGTATGAACAAGAACGCCGCCTACTATTTCTATTATGAGCCCCAGCGTATCACGGTGCTGGATCACCAGTTCCTGTCCGGCATTCATCAACGTGGAGAAACCACCGTCATCTATGCCGACCGCTGCGCCATCAGCTCGGAAAAGCTGGCAGAGCTGGGCATTGTGTTCAAGAAGATACCCCGGGATATTTCCCGGCTGTAAGGAGGGTTTGCTGTGGAGATGAAGTCCTACCAGCGGCAGGCGATCGACGACCTGTCCCGCTATATGGAGCTGCTGAACCAGACCCAGGACTATGCGGCGGCGTTTTCTCAGTTTTGGCAGGAGAAAAGCGCGCCCGCCCTGGGGCATTACCAGGATATTCTGCCCGGCGTGCCCAACCTCTGTTTTAAGGTGCCCACCGGCGGCGGGAAGACCTTCCTGGCCTGCAACGCCATCCGCCCGGTTTTTGACGCGCTGCCCATGACGAAGATGAAGGCCGTGGTCTGGCTGGTCCCCTCGGACGCCATCCTCAGCCAGACCCTTAAGAACCTACAGGACGCCGGCCACCCCTACCGGCAGGCCATTGACGTGGCCTTTGGCGGGCGGGTGACGGTCTACTCCAAGCAGGAGCTTTTGAGCGGCCAGAATTTCAACATCACCGCCGTTACCGAACAGCTTTCCATTATGGTGCTGTCCTATGATTCTTTCCGGGGCCGCAGCAACGAGGCCTTGAAAGCCTACCGGGAGAACAGCAGCCTGGCGCCCATGGCAAAGGCTCTGGGCAAGCCCCAGCAGCCCATCGAAAAGGCGGACGACACTGCTCTTTTCCAGGTGATCAACCAGCTTTCGCCTCTGGTGATCGTGGACGAGAGCCACCACGCCCGCTCAGAGCTAAGCCTGGATATGCTCAAGGACTTCAACCCCTGCTTCGTGCTGGAACTGACCGTCACGCCCAAAAAGAACAGCAATATTCTGTCCTATGTGGACGCGGCGCAGTTGAAGGCTGCCAACATGGTCAAGCTGCCGGTGATTGTCTACAACCGAGACAGCCAGCAGGAGGTTATCACGGACGCCATCGACCTGCGGCGAAACCTGGAACGGCTGGCGGAGGCGGAGCGGAGCAATTCTGGCAAATATATCCGCCCTATCGTGCTGTTCCAGGCCCAGCCCAAGGGGAAAGAGAATAGTACCACCTTTGAGAAACTACGGGACAAGCTGGTGGACGCGGGGATTCCCCAAGAGGAGATTGCTATCCGTACTGCGGACATCAACGAGCTGAAAAATGTTGATTTGCTGTGGGAGAGCTGCCCCATTCGCTATATCATTACCATCAATGCGCTGAAAGAGGGCTGGGACTGCCCCTTTGCCTACATTCTCGCCTCCATCGCCAACAAGACCAGCCCGGTGGACGTGGAGCAGATTTTGGGGCGCGTGTTGCGCCTGCCACATACCTGCCAGCACAGCCAGCCGTCCTTAAATATGTCCTATGTGCTCACGTCCTCCAGTGACTTTGACCAGACGGTGAAACAAATTGTCCGGGGGCTGAACCATGCCGGTTTTACAGATAGGGATTACCGCATGGCAGAGCCACCCAAGCCTGCCGCACCGCCGCCCGTTCAGGAGGAACTTCCCCAGCCCCCATTGCCGGAGAGCTGCCCTCCTGCCGAGGATGATTTTTTAGCCTTTGACGGCAATCAGATAGCGGCAGAGCTGGCTCATCGGACGAATTACGTGCCGGATTCCCCGGCCCCGACACACGCCATGCTGGAAGAAGCGGAAAAAGTCGGCGAGACGTATAATCGGGCTATAGAAGAGAACGCCGGAGATTCGTTTACCCATCATTTCGCGTGGGAGGTGCAGGAAAAAGTGAACACTTTCCCGGTCAAGCCAGAATTTGCGGAGGATATCAAAAAGCTGCGGATTCCCCAGTTTTTCCAGGTGGTTCCCCAATCGCTGTTCCATGAGGGAACGCTGGAACTGCTGGAAAAGGAGCAGCTTGCCAGCGGCTTCACGCTGAAAGGGAAAGCCTATGATATCGACTTCGGCTCGGCAGATGACGAATTGGTGCAGGTAGATGTGCGCACAAAAGAGGGCAGCATTCCCAAGGTTTTCAAGATGTCGGACGCCGACCAACGCTATTTTAAGGAATATTTCAACTCGAAACCCGAGGAGAGCCGGGTCAAACTGTGCAAGGACATCATGTTCCGTCAGCTGAACAAGCTGGATATGGTGGACGCCGGGGAACTGCGGGAGTATTTGGAGCGGATCGTTAACAATATGGATAAGCCACAGTTGGCCGCCATGGAAAAGTCCCCATTAGGGTATGCGGCGAAAATTCGGAATAAGATTGATACCCTTTTAACTCAGCATTATAAGGACACATTCCACCAATGGATCGAAACGGAGAAAGTTATTTGCAGTCCATCCTACCAGCTGCCCTCGGTTATCCATCCTGCCAACAGCACCAGCTTTCTCGGCGGCTCCCTGTACCAGGCTGAAGAGGATATGAACGAGTTGGAGCAGGATTTGGTTATGGAACTGACCGCGCTGCCAAATGTCCGCTGGTGGCACAGGAACATCTCCCGGCAGGGGTTCTGCATCAATGGCTTTATTCACCATTATCCGGATATTATGGTTATGACTGAGAGTGGGAAAGTGATTCTTGTAGAGACAAAGGGTGGGCATCTGAAAAATGATGACAGCCGGGATAAGCTTGAGTTGGGGAAGGCTTGGCAGCATGCGGCTGGGAGTATGTACCGGTACTACATGGTTTTCCGAGATGAGGAGGGACTGCTGCCTGGGGCGGTTAATATGAAACAGTTTGTAAAGTTAGTGAAGGAATTATAGGCGGGGCAGTACTATCGTACTGCGTTGTATAAAATTGCACGGCGTAGAATAATAGGAACCGATTTTCCCCATTGGTCTACCACTGAGCAAAAATGTTGCAGGCAAACCACAAAGTGTTATCCCTGCTGTAAGAAAAATGGAAGGAGGTCCAAAATGGATGATTTAAATTTGCCACAAGCAGATAATGACGAAAAGCGGAAGGCCGCATGACATGCAGAAATTATCACCGCTATAACAGGAAATTCGTTTGAAAAAGTACAAGCCACAGATGAAGTCGGATATTACTATCAGTGCTGTGCTCCAGTTTATCTTTATAAATACTACACGCCAACTTCCATCCATATTGAGACTATTAAAGGCAACAGTATGTGGTACTCAGCACCATGCAATTTTAAATGATTGATGTGTTTGGTTGTGATATTTATGTCGATGAGGACTCCGCATTTGAAAGCATATTGCATATGATTCCCAGTAACAGGCAGGTACGCAAAGGGAGTCAGATGCGGCGTGAGCTCAAGGGAAATTTGCATCAAGGACTTCGCAAAATTCGGTCTAATTTTGCATCACTGAAAGAGAGAATTGGTGTCTCCTGTTTGTGCGAATCGGAGAATTCCCTATTGATGTGGGCCCATTATGCGGACAATCATCGTGGAATATGTGTAGAGTATAATTTGTTAGAAACGAATCAACAACTAAATTTTACTCCTGTATCCGTTATTTATTCGAATACAAAAGCTCACTTTAATTCACTGAATCCAGAAACTAGCGAACAAGATGCATATGAACTTTTCATTCAAAGTGTTACTTCAAAATCGCCCGAATGGAGCTATGAAAAGGAGTGGAGGATCATACAAGATACACTGCAAGGGCCGGCGGTTCAGCGCACAGATGATTATTGGGTCAGCTTATGGTTTACTACACTTACCGAAATTTCCCATAAATGGAGGTGAAATATGATGCCCGATAAGATTCTGACAACCGAGGAGATTTGCCAGACGATTCTTCCTCTGCTCAAAAAATACCGGGCTGAAAAAGCTGCCCACGGTCAGGAGCTTGCAGGCCGAATATGCCGCGCTGCTGACGGAGAAAAAAGCGGCCTATACCGATTACCGCAAGGCGCGGGAAGATATGAAGGAGCTGCTGACCGTCCGGGCCAACGTGCAGAAGCTCATGGGCTATGAGGCCCAAGGGCAGGAAAAGGAAGCGGACCGCCGGGAGGAGGAACACTGATTTTTCCACCGTTCCAGAGGGCCGCAGGCCCGACAAAAAGCGCGCAGCCAGCCCCGCCAAGGGCTGTTCAAAGGGGCTTGGGGGCGCTGCCACCAACAAGCAGATTGGACCTCCGCCGTGGGCAGAAGGTCCAATTTCGCATCGTGGGCCCCACGATGCCCTGCTTGCCCGGTTCTCCGTCCACGTTTTCCTTTGTTTCCCCGTCTCCTATTCCAACGGGACGTTTTAGGCGTATTTTTCGTCAAAAATATCCACTCTCGCTCGAAACACTCCAATATTTCTACCGAAGCCATAAAATATGCCGATGCTATCCTTGTGCAACCTGAGGAGACAGACTATAATAATAGAAATCTACTAATTCTCAAAGATTGCCTTGACGGAATTTTGACTTTCTCCCCATATAATGAAAAAGACTGGAGGTGTTCCCATGGCATACAGAATTTTGATTGTGGATGATGAACCTATCCTGACCGAATTGCTTTCCGCCCATTTGCAGGATCACGGGTACACGGTTTCCGTAGCCAACAGCAGCGATGAAGCTTTGGCAAAGCTGAATACAAAGCCAAATCTCATTCTGCTGGACATCAATATGCCGGGGATGGATGGGCTGGAGCTGTGCAAGGTCATTCGGAATCATATCGTCTGCCCCATCCTGTTCCTGACGGCGCGGATCACAGAGCAGGATAAGGTCAACGGCCTGCGGGCTGGAGGGGACGACTATATCACCAAGCCTTTCGGCTTGCAGGAATTGCTTGCCCGCATAGAGGCCCATCTGCGCCGGGACCAGCGAAATAACCGCCCGCCGGAGGTCGTGACCTCCCAGGGACTGATTGTCAATCTCTCTGGCAGAAAGGTATTTTGGAATGAGCAGGAGCTTTCCTTTTCCAAGAGGGAATTTGACATCATCGAATTTTTGTCCTCTAACCCCAACCAGGTCTTTGACAAGGAGCGCATCTATGAGGCGGTATGGGGCTATGACGCGGAGGGCGACAGCAACGTGATTAAAGAGCATATCCGCAAAATTCGAGCAAAGCTCATGCAGGCCAGCGGAAGTGAGTACATCGAAACAGTTTGGGGGATGGGCTACCGATGGAAAAAATAAAAAGGCAGTCCTTGAAACGCTCTTTTATGAAAGCTGTGGCGGTGGCAATGCTGATCGTGTTCCTGTGCAGTAGCCTTGCGATTTTCGGCTGTTATCGTTTCCAAAAACATATTCTTCCCGATTCCAATGAGGTCTGGCTGACGCAGCAGACAACCGCCCCGGATGGAACGGTCACAGAGGCAAAGATGAGATATGTCCTTGATGGCTCGCCAGAGCCATTCGGTCAGCTGGTAACGGACAGCCAGGAACACAACGAGAGCCAGGGGCAGACGAGCTACATGATAGAGCGTATTGAATCCAGCTACTCCATGCTTTCCTCAAAAGCGAGAACCGCCTACCGTACTTCACAGATTTGTATGGTGCTGTTGCCGTTCCTGTTTGCTGTGATTGGAATTACTTTGTGCGCGTGGTGGTTTTATCACAAGGTACTGGAGCCGCCGATCACTATCCTGACGGACGCCACCGCCCATATTCAAGACCGGGATTTGAACTTTCAGATCACCTTTGGCGGGCAGGATGAATTGGGCCAGCTCTGTACCGCCTTTGAGAAAATGCGGCAGACCTTATATGAGAATAACCGTCAGATGTGGAGTATGCTGGAGGAACGCCGGGCGTTGCAGGCATCTGTGGCCCACGACCTGCGTAACCCCATCGCCATTATGACCGGCTATGTGGAATATTTGCAGGAGAACAGCCAGGGCGGAACCTTAACGGAGGAAAAACTGGAAAAGGCGCTTTCCAATCTCGGTATTACCGCGGAGCGCATGGGCCGCTATACTGATACTATGCGCGACCTGGGCGCGATTGAAGAAACAGAAGTTCACCGCAGAGAGGTGGAGCTTCCTGATTTTTTACAGCATATGGCGGATTCCTTATCCATCCTGTTTCAGAATACCCAGGTGCGTTTTTCCTGTGACCTCCATGTGCCGAAGGGCAGGGCCGTCCTTGACGGAGAGCTGCTGTACCGTGTTCTGGAAAATCTGATCTCCAATGCCCTCCGTTTTGCGGAGCGGGAAATTGGGCTGGCTTTTTGTCTGGAGCATGGAATCCTGTCGGCCACCGTGACCGACGACGGGCCGGGTTTTTCGGACAAGCTGCTGAAAAAGAAAACTGCCCTGTTCTACTCCGAAGATACCTCCGGCCAGCACTTGGGCCTGGGGCTGGCGGTAAGCCGGGTGCTGTGCCAGAAGCATGGGGGAACCATAGAGCTGGCAAACCAACCGCCCCATGGGGCCTGTGTGAAAGCCTCCATTGCGGTCCAATAATCCCTATTACGGCGGCGCAGGTAAGGAATTGACTTTTGGGGAAAACAGATATAAGGCAATACCGCACAATTCTAAGTACCGTATTGCGCGGTGTTGCCATATAATTAAAGCAACAGCAAATTCTGCTTATTGTAGGGGGGCAAAATGAAAGAGACATTGGAGTTCAATCATAAAAAGCAATGTGGTTTATGGCTGATCCTTATTGGAATTGTACTTATCATAGCTGTTATTTTTGGCGGGAAATTCCTTGTGAACCCGTTTGTGTTTCTAATAGGCTATTATGCTTGTTTTTTTAGCGTTAACGCGAACAAAAAAGTCAGGGAAAGGCTCTCCCAGGGGGCTATTTCCCAAAAGCAGATAAAGATGATCTATTTTTCAATTGCTGCTTTGTTCCTGTTGATGTTTTGCATTGCTGGCCCATTTATCCCCGGGTGGCATTGGAGGCAAATATGGTTGGGTGTACTGATGGCGACCTCAATACATTTCTTCTTGTGGTTCTTTATACATGGTTGGAGCATGGTTGTGCTGGGGATTGTATGTATCATTATCGCAGCAATAGGCTATGTATTCCCCGCTATATCGCTTTCCCTTATTTGCATTGCTGATGCAGCAGCTAAATTGATATGCGGGATATATTTGCTTTTCTTCTCAAGACCATCAAAATTTACTCCCAGCGCAACGAAGTAACATTGGGGCTGGGGCTGGGGCTTGCGGTGAGCCGGGTACTGTGCCAGAAGCATGGAGGAACCATAGAGCTTTCAAACCAACCGCCCCATGGGGCTTGTGCAAAAGCCTCTATCAAGATCGAACAATCTCCGTTACTGTAATGCAGATGCGGCTATAATACAAATTCCAGTTTGACATATTGGAAAATCAAAATATGATACCTTTGCCTTAATCCTTAATAAGGTGTACTGAGATTATTTATTTTATGGAGGAAACGTAGATGGAACGAAAAAATAAAATTTTGAAAATAGTTTCAGTTGTTCTATTGTTATGCAGTTTTGCTATACCAATGTATAATATTTTTCCTAATGGGCTGATAATCAATCGGGATTCATGGTTTTTTACTGAAACTTTTAAAATACTTTTTCAAGAGGGTGCAGGAGCATTTAATTATCTTGGTGTTGTATTTCATCTGGCTGTATGGATTCCCGCTATCATACTGTGTATCGGCTCTTTTGCACAGATGGACAAGATTGTTCGCTTTTCGGCAGGTACCGGTATTGTCCTTCTTTTGATAGGCCTTCTGCTTGCTGTTGTTTTGACGAATGAAATAAAATTGATACATCCGATTGTTGGGTACATTTGTATTGGATACTGGATTGACTTAATTTTGCTTGTAGTTTGCGCCGCTGTTTCTTCAAAAAAGCACTGAAAATATTTAGAAATTATCGTTTATCAGGCAGTGGGCTATTCGGCTCACTGCCTATTCTGTCATTTTGACGATTGTAGATTCTAATTTTACGGGGGATTTCACTTGAAAACCATCCCCCGGATGCCGCCTAAAAAAGTTGGGCGGCATTTCGCTTTTCTTGACCGAATTTTGACCTTTGCCCGCTATGCTTAGTCCATCAAAGCAAAGGAGGCCATGTATGCGAAAACGATTGATTACTGTTCCCCTGATCTGCGGCGCTCTTTTATCCCTCGCCGCCTGCGGGAACTACTCCGTTCCAGACAGTTCGCCCCTGCCGTCACAGGCTGTTGCCGCAAACCCGTTTGAGGCGGCAGAGGAGGATGCCGGATTGCTGGCAGTGCTCACCCACGAAGCTGCTTCGGCGGATTTTTCCGAGAGCGGGGAGCGTCTGCCATTCGTCTATGACGGCGGCGAGTTTCGGCTGGAGTACCAGTTTTCTCTCACCGGCAAAATGGATAGCGTTGGATTTCTCCTGTTTCTGGACGGCCAGCCCCAGCCCTACAAGGTGAACGATACCACAGCGGAGTATGAGTATTGCCACAGCTTCCCCGCAGAGGAGGATCAGAGATTTTCCTTCCTCTTTGAGCCTGTGACCGGCAGCACCGGCGATACGCTGGCCCTGACTGTGGTGAGCATCACCAACCCGGATTTTCAGCCGGATATGGAATCTACCTCCAGCTATGGCTGGTATCATAAGACGCTGGATTCCCGTGTTGAATTGCAGTTCAACGCGGACGCGCCCGCCGCCCCTTCAGACCTTCCGCCTGTCCGGGAAATCTTTTCACAAAGCGAAGCGCGGGAGGAAAAGGTCACAGCGCAGTATGTGGAAAACGAGCTTCCCAAATATGGCTGGGGTGGTGTGAGCATGGACACGCTGGACAGTGGAATCTATTATACGTTCTCCTGTGACGGCGACATCCCCTATGACAACCTGCGGGTCTCCGCTCCCGCTCCCCTGCGGTTTACCATGTGCGGCACAGCCGGAACAAGTTACAGCATCGCTTTCTTCCTGGATCATCAGCCGGTGAAACTTGACGAGAGCACCGCCCGCTCCGTTACCTTGAGCAAGGGGGGAGTCATAGAGCTTGAGGCCGTGATCGACCCAGCCAAGCTGGGGCAGTTTCACACCTTCTACTGTGTGGCCGTCCCCCAGGGCAGAGCCTCTGGCCCGTTCTTTAAGACCAATTCTATTTTATTGTATAAGGAGAGCTGAACATGAAAAAGACATTCTGCATCACATTGGCGCTGCTTTTCACACTGGCATTGTCCGCCTGCGGCAAGACGCATTCCCCGGCTCCCGCGGCTTCGGGAAACGGCCCCTCCGGCACTCCCGTGGTTTCTGTTCCGCCCCCTGGCGGACAGCCGGGACAGTCCCCTTCCTCCTGCGCCTTCGACCCCGCCCTGTTTGGCGGCAAGCTCCAGGGCTGCGCCTATGCCGGGAACGGAACGCTTTTCGTGCTGGCGGACAAGCTGTACCTCTACGACACCGAGACTTCCTCGGTGCTGGCCACCGCAGAAGCGCCCCTGCGCGACTTTGAAGCCCAGGCCATTGACGGGGGCTACGTCCTGTCCGGCATGGGCGACAGCGGCATGATGGCGTACATCTATGACAGCTCACTTTCTCTGAACAAGGAGATCGCGGTGAATGAGCTTTTGCAGGGGGATGTTGTTGTCAGCGAAACCGGAGGCGTAGCGGCCTCCACAGACGGAAAGAAGCTGGCGTTCGCCGCCATGGGCGGGCTGTATCTGTATGACCTGGAAAGCGGGAGCCTGACTACCCTCCTGGACATGGCCGAAAACGCCGGAACAGCCAGCATTAGTGTTTCGATGCTGAATGGTGCTGCCTTTGCCCAGGATAACAGCCAGATCGTGTTCTTTGGCAGCGGCAACGCGGTTCCCGCGGCAGATGGCGAGGATGGATTTTCCATCCACGGGAGCATCGCCGTGGATGGCAGTGGTTTGAAGCTCACAAAACTGTCCGACTATGAAATGGAAGAAATGCAGAGCAGCGTCAGCCGGTTGTTTTTCCCGCAAACCTTTACCCAGGCCGGTGGAACGCTGCTTTGGGTGGACCGGGCAACGGGCAGCGCCAATAGGCTTTCCCTCTCTGCCAGCGGTGAGGGCAAAGACGGCGTGTACGGCTCGGAGCAGGGAAACTATGTCGCTACCGCCGTTCTGGACAGCGCTCTGACCGTTCGTGTCTATGACGTGGCCTCCGGCGAATTGGTTGGCACCGAAGTGATTGAGAATTCCGACTCCACATATTTTGCCCGCATCCCCAGGATTTACCTTTTGGACAGGGCCAAGACCGCCGTGGTGCTTCTCGGAGGCAGTATCGATGAACTTGATACGCTGGTATATACATTTGAGTTTGGAGAATAACATGGAAATCACATTTGAAAGCGTATCGAAGCAATACAAAAGCAAGTATGCGCTGAAAAACTTTACCGCTGTCTTGAGCGAGGGCGTGTACGGCCTGCTGGGCGAAAACGGGGCCGGAAAGACCACGCTCATCAATACCTTTGTGGGCATCCTGCGCGGCGACAGCGGCACGATCCGGGTGGACGGCCAGGATGTGAGGACGCTGGGCAAAGCGTTCCTGTCCCAAATCGGCTATATGCCGCAGTATCCTATCTTCTACCGGGATTTTACCGTCAAGGATTTTCTGTTCTATATGTGTGCGCTGAAAGACATTCCCGCCCACGAAGGGCAGGACCGGGTTTCGGAGCTGCTTGCCACGGTAAACCTGACGGACGCACAGGACAAGAAAATCGGCGCGCTCTCCGGCGGTATGCGCCAGCGCGTCGGTATCGTACAGGCCATGCTGTCCGACCCTAAAATTCTGATTCTGGACGAGCCTACCGCCGGTCTTGACCCCAGCGAACGGATACGGTTTCGGAACCTGATCTCCCGGTTTGCCCAGGGCCGGACGATCCTGCTGGCAACCCACATTGTTTCAGATGTTGAGTGCATCGCGCGGGAGATCCTGCTGCTGAAACAGGGGACGCTTCTCATGCAGGGAACACCCGCCGCGCTGGAGCAGAACATTGAGGGCAAGGTATGGAATGTAACCGCCGGGGCCGAGGATGCCGTGCTGCTGACCGATATGTACTGCGTCAGCAACATGAAGCAGGAGGGCGGACAGTTTGCCCTTCGCATTGTTGAGGATGGATGTCCAATTAAGAGCGCACAACCTGTTCAGCCCAACCTGGAGGATGTGTTCTTGTACTATTGCAGGGGGGAGCGCCATGATACGTCTGATACGGTATGAGTTTATCAAGCAGTTCTGTAAACGTTCCATTTTGGCGCTCTTTGTGGTGTTCAGCCTTGCCAACCTGTTCAAAATCTATGGCGAATACAAATCCTATTCCTATCTGACGGATGGGAACGGAGAGGGTCGCTGGCACACGCTTCATTGGCAGCTCTATGAGGAATACCAGGGGGAAATCACCCCGGAGAAGATCGAACGCCTGCTTGCGGTTTATCAGCCTCTTGTGGAGGCCACATCGGATATGACCGCAAGCACAGCCACCGATGACCCCAACACCATGACCGGGAACCTGTATAGCGACAGGAACCTGCTGGACAAGTATTTTGTGCAGCCGATGCAGTATTTCTATGAGTACAGAGGCCGGTCGGATCAAGTGGCAAATAGAGCGCGGCAAAGCGCCGCGCTCTATGGGGAACGAGGAGCGGTCTATCAGCAGAGGGAGAGCGGCGCGATCTATAACCTTTATGCTGGCCGCACCATCCCCGATTTTGCCTACCGGGAAATGTGCAATTACTATCTGAACTATGATTTTTCCATTGTCTTGACCCTTCTGCTCTGTCTCTATGGGATCATCGGAACCTTTGTAAGCGAGCGGGAAACGCAGATGGATATGCTGCTGCTGGTAAGTCCGGGCGGCGGCAGAAAAACAGCCCTGGCGAAAATCCTTGCGGCCACCCTGTTTCTGCTCTTGACTTCGCTGTGGTTTTCTCTCCTTGACCTGATTGGCTTTGCGGCCTCTTTTCAGACTTTGGAAGGGCTGGCCCTGCCGGTATTCGCAATTCCAAACTTTGCGGAGGCATCCGTCAATCTCAGTATTTTTCAATATGTCCTCCTGTCTGCGGCGCTCAAATGCGCCGGCGCATGGGTGATGGGGATGCTCTGGCTGTTGGTTTCAATGTTCTGGAAAAATGCCCTGCTCCCCTTTGTCATCAATTTTGCCCTCTGTATGGCGCTGATTGTCAGCGGAGCTGCCTGCGCCTATTCCAATTTTTTCTGGACAAAGGTGCTGAACCCGTATTCTCTGCTGACAAACCGTATTCTTCTGGGCAAAACGGAGTTTATAAACCTGGGCGGATTCCCCGTCCTGACTTGGCAGGCCGCAATATGGTTTGCTCTGATCGCGGGCCTTGTGCTTGTAGCTGCAATCTATTTTCTGTCAGCGGAAAACGGTCACCGCTGTGTTCGGAGGGCAAAATGAGTGTTTTCTTTTATGAATGGAAAAAACTGATGATTTACCAGCGGGGCCTGTGCTATATCTTGGTCGCGCTCCTGGTCAGTACAGTTTGGCTGGCCGCAGCCGACAGGCCGCAGAATCGCGCGATGGAAGAATACCGTGAGGAATACGAGTGGTATCTGGAACGGCTGGACGGGGCCTGCACAGAGGAAAAAGCCGCTTGGCTGGAGCAGGAGGCCCAGGCCATTACAGAGGCCCGCTATGCCCGCTCCGGGTCCCAGGAAAGCTATTACAGCGGTCAGATCACAGCGGAACAGTATGAGCGGCAGACTGCGGAGGCGGGCACGGTCTTGGCCCATGAGCATGGTTTTGAAGCGGTGTATCAGCAATATTTATATATCTGCGAGAACACCGGCAATCGTTACTTTTTGAACACAAACGGCTGGGCGGGGCTGTTTTCCGCCCAAACGCTGGATTTTCCGCTGTTCCTGGTTATTTTGATTTTGGCAGTTACGGTTTTTTGCTCGGAGTATAGCTGCCAGATGGACGCGCTTTTGCGGACGGCGACCCAGAGCCGCAAGAGCGCCAGAAGCAAAGTTGTGATGACCCTCTGCGCCGTGTTCGCTCTCTGCGGAGGGCTGGCCCTGATTCGCTTTGCTTTCTTCGGAATAAAATATGGCCTGCCCCACGGGGAGTACCCTGTTCAGAGTATCGCCAGTTTCGGGGGCAGTACAAAAAATATCTCTTTGCTGGCGGCGTATCTAATTCTGACCGTTCTGCGCTGTTTTGGCTCGGTATATCTTGCCGCCCTGCTGCTCTTTACCTCCGTTTTGGTGAAGAAATATGCTTTGACGGTGGTGATCGGAGTGGCGTCCACCTTGATACCGTACATCGGACTGTCCCGGCAGATTTGCTACCGCTTGCCGCTGCCCCTGCCGTTCCTGCTGGCAACCGGCTTTCTGGAGGGGGCTTCCTCCGTAGAGGATTCGCTGACAGGAGAAGCCATCGTGACTTTTTCGGAGCGCTCCCCCCAGGAGCTTCTGGCCTTGCTGGGCCTGTCCGCGGTGTGCTGCGTCTTTATGGTATGGTGGGTCCTGCGGCAAAACACAAACTGCTGGCAGTCTGGAAGAAAGCCCGTCAGAGGCTGCGGGATTGCCGCGCTCTGCCTGCTGGTGCTGCTCTCGCTGTCCGGCTGCTCTGACAAAGAATCCGCAAACGGGATATTCAATACATCTTCGCAAAGTGTGACTTACAGCGTGATCTATGATGACCAGACACGGACCTACGCGCTGGAAAACCGGGCAACCGGCGCTTTGACGGATTTGGCTCTTTCTCCGCTGTTCGGGGCCTTTTCAGATGAGGAATCTGTCAAAGCCGTCTATATGGATGCCCCGTACATTTATTATATGGCCTCCCGCACAGAACAGTATGTGGATCGGGTCGGCAGCTATAACAGCACAGCCACCCAGGTGTCCATTGTCCAGCTTGATACAGAAACCTTTGAGGAACAGGTTATTTTTGAGAAAATAACGGACAGCGGGCGCTCTCTGCTGGGAATTGACTATACCGTGGGGGATACCTGGATGTTTCTGCAATACTGCTATGGCTTTTTCTTAAACAACGACAGTCTTTTTTTCATTACGAACGATGGGATTACGGAAGTGAGCAGGACGATCCAGCGAACGCAAGTGCTGGACATCCCCACCAGGGGGAATATAGCGTTTGATGGGCGGACGATCTACTTCATCAACGAAAATTCTTTGTTGACAGCGTATGACACCAAGACCCACAAGACACGACCGTTTCGGAATGTTGTTGCTTACGACTTTTGCCTGACCGAGCAGGGGCTGTACTTTATCAACCGCATGGATTCCGACTGCGTTTATCTATGCGGCAGAGATGGCGCCCGCAGTCTGAAGATTTCAAATGACCCGGCCCTGTCTGTTGGTTATGACGGTGAGAAAGTTGCCGTGATTCTAAAATCGGACGGAAAGGAGGTGGTTTTTGAACCGTGACGGTACGGGAGCGCCAAGCATCCGTCAGAGCAAGGCAAAAAACGCGGCAGAAGGCTGATGATCGCCTATGCTTTGCGCGGTGTGATCTTCCTTCTGCTGGCTCTGATGATCGTCCTTATGGTATGCGGGGCGCTTTATAATAGGGATCATTTGGCTCCTGCTCCTGACAGTAAATTGCCTGATGGGAATATGGAGCCAGATGATCCTGCTTTTTCAGAACCGCCTATTGTTCCAATAGAGCCTGCCATCTTCTCTCCTACGGCACGGCCCCCAAGGATGTGCAGGAGCTGTTGGGACACTCGGATGTCAACACGACTATGAACCATCTACGTCCACGCCACCAGGGAGGCAAATCGGTCTCTTAATTGTCGCTATAACAGTTGAATAAGCGGCGGGTTCATGCTACACTACGTTTAGTGAAATTTTCTGTTCGCTTGAAATGGATGCAAGCGGGCCTGACGCACAGACACAAAGAAAATCAAGGAGGAATATCGAGATGGAGTCCAAATTTTTTAGAGCGGAAAAAATTTATGACAATGTAACACGGATTGCCGGCCTGGGCGGAGAGCAATGCTACTTAGTGGAGGGGAGCGAGAAAGCCCTGCTCATTGACGGGCTGGCCGGTGTAGGCAGTCTGAAAGCTTTTGTGCGAGAGTTGACTGACCTGCCTGTAACGCTGGTGAATACCCATGGTCATGTGGACCATATTGGTGCGGACTTTGAGTATGGAGAGGTCTATATTGACCCAGCGGATATTCTCCTGCTGTATGAGCACTCTGACCGTGAAATGCGCCTGGGATTTGCCAAAAACGGAGCCATGTTTGCGCCGCTGCCGACAGAACCCCGCCTGGATGATGTGACGGTACCCGGGCCAATCAAAACTTTACCATTGAAGGATGGCGGCATGTTTGACCTAGGCGGCGTTCAGATAGAGACAATTTCTGTTCCTGGCCATACCAGGGGAACAGTGGTTTTTCTTGACCGTGGAAGGGGTGTTGTGTATTCCGGCGATGCCTGCAACCGGAACACGTTGCTGTTCACGAAGTTTTCTACTTCTATTGAGCGCTACAAGGAGAGTTTACTGCATTTCCAAAGTTTTCAGAATCATTTCGAGCTGCTGTGGGGCGGCCACGGCAGTCAACCGGAAAAGAAAACCATTATCGAAGACGCCATTCGCCTCTGTGACGAGATAATGGCTGGAACAGATGACGCAATTGAGGCGGTGGGCGTTGGAAACCGCCCCTGCTGGTATGCCAAAGGTAAGAATGAACGTTTTGAACGGCTGGATGGCGGCGTGGCAAATATCGCATATGCCAAGAACCGTATTTGGAAAAAGGACTTGCTATAAAAGTTGATCCGCTGCTACACTACCACTGTCTGAGTAAAAAAGTTGGGTTCTGGCGGCGGATAAGGATGCGCGATTAGGAAAACCTTTAGGGAAGGGAAAGGGAGTGGATGGTGAAGGCAAATTGCGGCGGAATGGTGCGGGGAGAATGTGGAGATAAAAATAATCGATGAATGCTTACTGGTGCTGGTTCAGGCCCACATATGTGGCTTCCTAAAAGCGCTATATCCCAGAGGCGCTCCAAGCGGCCCTCGGCGTCTTTTGGGCACAGTAAGGCGGCAAAAGGTACCCTTCCAAGCGAGAGATTGCGGAAGGGGCCTTTTTGTTTTTCTTTTAAAAAAGGAGGATAACAAACGGCAAGCGCCAAACCTCCCTTTTGCTTCAAGGGTATGAAAACAATTGGCGGACCGAAACAGTATTAGGGCTCGCAAAAAATCAAAGCGCCGTCTTATTGCCCAAAAGAGGCTGCTTTCCACATGGAAAATCAGCTACAACTTCTGGCTTTCTCCCTGAAATTCGCCATTTCTGGGCAATAAGGCCTGATTTCCGAAATTTTTGAACAAGTCCTGGAGAAGATGGCCACAGGCCTCCCCAAAGAGGAGATGGGTTTTGAGGGTGCAAATTAGCGAAAATAATTTAAAAAAGATCTCCGTCATTTTAAACAATAATTTAACAAAAAAGTCATGCAAAAAGAAAAAAGCAAAAATATGTTGACAAACAACCCGTATATGTATATTATTTAGGAAAGAAATAATTTAATAAAATTAATTAATTGAACTCCGGCGGGCCCCCAGCAGGCCGACAGGTGGTGTGCTTTTTAGAACAGAACAGGAGAGTGACTATGAAACTTTGCGTAAAACATATAGAAAGCTATTTGACAGAGCAGGAGTATTTGGCCAGCGCCCAGCGGCACCGGCAGGCCCTGGAAACCGTGGATAAAAACACGTTTGGCAGCGAGATGCTGGGCTGGATTCATACCGAGGACTGGGCTGGGCCAGCCATCCGGCAGCAGGTGAAAGCGCTGGCGAAAGAGATCCGTGAAAACGCCCAGGTGTTTGTAGTGGTGGGATTGGGCGGCTCCAATCAGGGGGCCCGGGCGGTTATTGAGGCCCTTTGTCCTCAGGATGTGGCTTCCCCCGGCGGGCCGGAAATTCTCTATGCGGCCCTGAATCTCTCCGCCGCTTACTATGAAAACCTGATCCGGCGTATTGGGAACCGGTCCGTGTACATAAACGTGATTGCCAAAAATTTCAAGACCCTAGAGCCTGGGCTAAGCTTCCGGATGCTGCGCCACTATATGGAAAGCAGGTATTCGCCAGAGGAGGCGGCCCGGCGGATTATCACCACCCCCACCGTGGAGGACGGCGAGCTGCACCGGCTTAGTCAAGAGAAGGGATACCGGTTTCTGCCTTTTCCCCAGGATGTGGGGGGGCGGTACTCGGTATTTACCCCAGTGGGGCTGCTGCCTGCGGCAGTGGCGGGAATTGACGTGGACCAGCTCGTTGAGGGAGCGGCCCAAGCCCAGCGGGATTACCTTTCCGGCGGGCCTTTGAGGGAGGACGCCAAGCGCTATGCTTTGGCCCGGAACGCACTGATGGAAAAGGGCCTGGGCATTGAGGTGCTCTCCTTCTTCGAGCCCCAGCTGGAGGCCTTGGGCAGGTGGTGGAGACAGCTTTTTGCCGAAAGCGAGGGAAAAAAGGGCACAGGGCTTTTTCCAGCAGTATGCTCTTTTACAGAGGACCTGCATTCTGTAGGACAATATTTACAGCAGGGCCGGCGGCAGATGCTGGAGACCTTTCTCCACATAAAAAACCCGCCGGCGGACCGGGAGGTGGACAGAGAGCCTGAGCTCTGGGACGGCTTTGATTACTTAGACGGAAAGACGTTTCATGAGATCAACGAGTGCGCCTACCAGGCCACGCTGAAGGCCCACAGCCAGGGCGGGGTGCCCTGCATGGTGCTGGAAGTAGAAAGGCTGGACGCTTTCCACCTGGGAGAGCTGCTGTACTTTTTCCTGCTGGCCTGTTATTATTCCTCGGTGATTCTGGGGGTAGACCCTTTTGACCAGCCGGGGGTGGAGAACTATAAGACAGAGATGCATCGGCTTTTAGGGAATACACAGCCTGTGCTGATAAAATAAAAATTTTTAAATAAAGACCGATGGAGGGTAAATCATGGAGAAGATCAAGGTTGGAATTGCCGGTACCGGCTACACGGTGGGAATTGCCAATAGCCATGTCAACGGCTACCGCTCCTGCGGGGAGGACTGCCAGCTGGTGGCACTGTACGACATCGTCCCCGGCCGGGCGGATCAGTGGGCAAAGGAGAGGGACCTGGACGTGACGACCTGCGGCACCTTTGACGAGCTTTTGGACCAGGTGGACGCAGTGAGCATCTGTGTGCCCAACTATGCCCACGTGCCCCTGGTGGTTCGGGCGCTGGAAAAGGGCAAGCACGTTTTGTGCGAGAAGCCCCTTAGTACCGACGCCGGGACCTGCGCCCAGGCGGTGCGCTATGGTAAATGCACAGACCGGGTGAAGATGATTGGCTTTAGCTACCGGGGCATTCCGGCAGTACGCTGGATGAAGGAGCAGATTGACGCGGGCCGGCTGGGAAAGATCCACACCTGGCGGGAGACCCTGGGGGGCTGCCGCATAGCCAACCCCGCGGTGAAGCTGGAGTGGCGGATGCAGAAGGACCTTTCTGGCACAGGGGCCCTGGCGGACTTTGGCTGCCACATGATTGACCTGTGCGACTGGGTCCTGGGCGGAGCCAGCGGAAAGGTGCGGGCAGTGCAGGGCTTTCTCAGCTGTACCATCCCCCAGCGGGAGCAAATTTTCGGAGCGGGCATGGGTCCGGTGACCAACGACGACAGCGCGGCCTTTAACCTGCGGTTTGAAAGCGGCGCCTTAGCGTCCTTTGTGGCCAGCCGCTTAGGGGTATGCAGGCACACCATCGAGGTGTACGGAGAGGGCGGCATGATGCTGTTCCGGGACGACCAGCCCAGCCAGGTAGAGGTGTGGTTTAAAGACCAGGAGGGCGGCTACGCAGGGGGTACAGAGACCGTGCCGGTGCCAGAAGAGCTGGTGACGAAGCCCTGGTTTAACGCCGAGATTAAGGAATTTATAGAGTGCGTGAAAACCGGCCGCCAGCCGGACCGCAACTTTGAACGGGCGCTGTATATCCAAGAGATTCTGGACAAAATTCTGGAGGCCAGCGAAACGGGCCGCACGGTGGAACTGTAATTCTTTTCCGGGGGGTTCTGAGGCAATTGAGGCAAAAAGTACGCGCGTACTTTTTGAGAAGCAGGTTCCCCTGCTTCTCAAATCAAACACTGAATCACCACCCTATAAATAGGAGGATTATACGATGAAAATGAGTCTATTGACCAACAGTCTAACCGATGTTGGGGTAAAGCAGTTAGAGGTCATTGCGGACTGGGCGGCGGAAAACAGCATCCGCGAGCTGGACGTGGGCCCCGCCATTCCCATGGACCAGGCTGTGTTTGAGAAGGTTTTGGGCCAGGGCAAGGTGGAGATCCACACCATGATCTACTGCCGGAACTTCCTTAGTGAAAACGAAGAGGAGGCAAAGCTGCACCAGGACGCCCTAAAGGAGCGCATTCGCTTTGCCGGGGCCCTGGGCATTGAGAAGATCGTCTGTTCCACGGGCGTGACCAAAGCCGCCTTTGTGGGCATGGGCTTTCGGCCGGAGAACAGCGTGGATGCCTGTGTGGAGCTGGCCAAAGAATTTTTAGAGGAGGCGGAAAAGCACAATGTCCGTCTCTGCTGGGAAAACTGCCCCATGATGGGCAATATCGCCACCAGCCCCGACCTGTGGGAAATGCTCTTTGACCGGCTGAATAGCGACCACATCGGCCTGTGCTACGACCCCTCCCACCTGGTGTGGCAGATGATCGACCCCTATGAAAATATCTTTAAGTTTAAAGACAAGATTTTCCACTTCCACGCCAAGGACACCTATGTGGATTGGAACCAGCTGCGGACCCGGGGCGCCCTGCAAAACAGCAAGTGGTGGATGCACCGGCTGCCGGGCCTGGGAGACCTGGACTGGAACCGTATTGTGGACAGCCTGTACCAAACCGGCTACCTGGGCTCCATCTGTATTGAGCATGAGGACCCGGTGTGGAGCGGCACCGAGGACAAGGTGAAGCGTGGCATCCTAAAGACCCGAGACCATGTGTCTCAATTCTTTATGTAAGGGTGCGGGAACTATCAAACGGGAGGCATTCTGATGGCTAAGACGGGAATCATCCAAAACAATATCCGGCTGATGAGGCGTTCTGGCCGGAAGTATTGGCAGCTGTATCTGTGCCTGCTGCCAGTGCTGGCATATTTCATTGTGTTCCACTATCTGCCCATGTATGGCGTATAGATCGCCTTTCGGGACTTTAACCCCCTGGATGGCGTGACGGGAAGTAACTGGGTGGGGCTTAAGCATTTCCAGCGCTTTTTCAATTCCTATTATTTCCAGCGGCTGCTGGTAAACACCCTGGTGCTTAGCCTGTACCAGCTGGTGGTATCCTTTCCCATGCCAATTCTTTTGGCAATTATGCTCAACGAGCTGAATTCCAACAAATTTCGAAAAACCATGCAAATGGTGACCTATGCGCCCCACTTCCTTTCCGTAGTAGTAGTAGTAGTAGTAGTAGTAGTAGTAGTAGTAGTGGGCATGATGACCAACATGCTCTCGCCCCGCACAGGCATTGTAAACCATATGCTTAGTTCCCTGGGGGTAGAGCCCATCTTCTTTATGTCCGAGCCCGGGTGGTTCCGGCACCTGTACGTGTGGTCCGGGGTGTGGCAGAGCACGGGGTGGAGCTCTATCATCTACATAGCGGCTATTGCGGGCATTGATGCCAGCCTATATGAGGCGGCCATTGTGGACGGGGCCTCCCGGCTGAAGCGGATATGGCACATCACCCTGCCGGGGCTGCTGCCCACAGCCATTATTCTGCTGATTATGCAGTGCGGCAGCATTATGAGCATTGGCTTTGAAAAGGTGTACCTGATGCAGAATGACATGAACCTATCTACCTCTCAAATTATCTCTACCTATGTGTACGAGGCCGGCCTGGTAGACGCCCAGTTCTCCTTTGCGGCGGCCATTGACCTGTTCAATTCCGTCATCAACTGCGTGCTTCTGGTGATTGTGAACACGATCTCCAAAAAGGCAAGCGAAACCAGCCTATTCTAAGGAAAAGGGGGAGACAACATGATGAATAAGATCAAAAAGACCGGCAGCGACCGGGTGTTTGACACAGTGAATCTGGTGCTCTGCTCCATCCTTTTTTGTACTGGTGGCGTACCCGCTCATCTACGTGGTCAGCGCCTCCTTCTCAGACCCCTTCGCGGTTTTACAGGGGCAGATGAAGCTGATCCCTGTGGGGTTCACCCTGAATTCCTACGCCAAAATACTGGAGCACCAGGACATTCTGATTGGGTATAAAAATTCCATCATTCTGGTGGTGCTGGGCACGGGAATCAACTTTATCCTCACATTTTTCGGGGCATATACCCTATCCAAAAAGGACCTGTACGGGCGCACGGTGATTACCATGTTTTTCGCGTTCACCATGTTCTTTAACGGCGGCATGATCCCCCGGTACCTGGTGGTAAAAAGCTGCGGCCTGCTGGACACTGTGTGGGCCATGATCATCCCCGGGGCCATCTCCATGTACAACCTGGTGGTTATGCGCACCTTTTTCCAAAACAGTATCCCCGAGTCCCTCATTGAGGCAGCGGAAATAGACGGGGCCAGCAACTGGCAGATTATGTTTCGGGTGGTGCTGCCCCTGTCCAAATCCATTATCGCGGTGATCTGCCTGTTTTATGGGGTGGCCCACTGGAACCAGTATTTTCAGGCGCTGCTATATCTATCCACCCGGGAAAAGTTTCCGCTTCAGATATTCCTTCGGGAAATTCTCCTGCTCTCTCAGGTGCAGGACCTGGTGGACACCCAGGGATTCACAGAACAGGTGATGCAGGGCGAGGGAATTGAGTACTCCCTCATTATTGTGGCCAGCGTCCCGGTTCTGATGGTATATCCATTTATACAAAAGCATTTTGTCAAAGGCGTTATGTTGGGCGCAATCAAAGGTTAAGGAGGGATAAAAACAAGAAAGGCTTTTGGACGAAAACCAAAGCGGCGCCCATCTCTTTGGGCACGGGAAAACCTGTGAATCCATCACATTTTGAAAGGAATTGTCATTATGAAAAAAGTAAAAGTTCTGGCAGCTCTGCTTGCCGCTCTCTTGACATTGAGCGCCTGTACTTCCACAAACTCGGGCTCCTCTTCCGCTTCCACCAATTCCTCCACAGAGAGCAGCGGCGCCAAAAGCTCGGCGGTAAGCTCATAGGCCCAGGCGGAGGATAGCAATTTTAACGAGACGGGCTACCCCATTGTCAATGAGAAAATCACCATTACCGGTTTTGGCAACCAGAACGTCACCCACAAAGATTGGCAGGACGTATATTGCTTTACCAAGTATGAAGAGCTCTCCAACATCCACATTGAGTGGACAACCGCCCCCAACCAGGGCTATGCCGAAAAGAAAAACGTGCTGCTGGCTGGCGGCGAATACCCGGACATTTTCTACCGGGCGGGCCTTTCTGTGGGCGACCAGGTGAACTATGGCTCCAAAGGCCTGCTGGTGCCCATGAACGACTTGATCGACCAGTACGCCCCCAACCTGACCGCCCGTTTTGAAGAGGTGCCGGACATGAAGAAGTGCGTTACCATGCCGGACGGGAATATCTACACCCTGCCCTCTCGTTCTCTTTGCGAAGAGGGTACCGGAGAGTACAACTGGATCAACACCCGCTGGCTGGAAAATGTGAACATGGAAATGCCCACCACTTTGGCAGAGCTGGAGGCCGTGCTGGTGGCCTTTAAAGAGCAGGACGCCAACGGGAACGGCGACCCCAATGATGAGATTCCTTACTCTGACCGGGCCAGCGGAAACAGCATTCTCCACTCTACCAACGGCTCCTTTGGCATTGGCAGCTTGGGCCGGAACGTGCTTAGCTCTTACCTGGATCTGGACGAGTCCGGGAAGATCCGGATGTTTGCTGTTTCCGACAATTTCAAGGCCCAGCTTCAGTGGGTGAACGGCCTGTACAGCAAGGGCCTTATTGACCCCGAGATGTTCACCCAGGATATTCCTACCTTTACATCAAAGGGCGAACAGGACTTGATTGGCGCTGTGTTCCACAACAATAACCCCGAGATCATTGGCGCCCAGCACATGGACGAGTTCAAGGCAGCCCCACCCCTGGCCAATGAAGATGGCGCCCGGGTGTTTAATAATTTGGGCACCACCTTTGGCTCAGGCGCTTTCGCCATCTCCAGCACCAACCTCTACCCCAAGGAGAGTATGCGGTGGATTGACTACTACTACGGCGAAGAGGGCGCTAAGCTGCTGTGGCTGGGAGAGGAAGGCGTTACCTATATTGACAACGGCGACGGAACCTATGCCATGACCGAGTACGTGACCAACAACCCGGACGGCCTGAACCGTCCCCAGGCCATTGGCCAGTACGCCATTGGGTTTGCCGGCGGCGGCTGCCCGGTGTTCACCACCGAGGCTTTTGAGCGGGCCCGCCTGACAGACGCCTGCTTCGAGGCTTGGGACACGGTTATGCCCTATTATCAGGTAGAGGGCTTGGCCAGCTTCTCTTACACCACGGAAGAGCAGGACCGGCTGAACGCCCTGAGCGCCGACATTGTTACCTATGTGGACGAGACAAAGGTGCAGTTCATCACCGGCAAGCAGAGCTTTGACCAGTGGGACAGCTATGTGAAGAACATTGAGAACATGGGTCTGGAAGAATACGTCCAGATTCAGCAGGCCGCCTACGAGCGCTGGGCAAACTCCTAAACCGATTGGTGAAAGAACCTCCAGGGCGCGGCATTTGTAGTAAACCTACTTAAATATTGGTATTTACCGGTTTTTAAGCTGGGCGGCCAAGCCGCGTGGCGCGGGGGCGTTCCGCTCTCTTCCTTGGCTCGACAAGGGCGTTGTGGCAGCAAAGGCCCCCGCATACCTGCGAGAGTACCTGGTATGCGGGGACCTTATGCTGCTTCTACCGGGAGGGTCCACAACGAGTATTTTATGACGATATTTTGGCCTCCGGCGGCTTAGGGGCTTTGCCCCTAAGAACCCTACCACTTTTGAAAAAGTGGACAAAACTTTTATTGTGTCCGCTGCCAGAACATCGTGCGTATAACAGCGCGTTTGGACACTCCCCTTCTACCTGCCTTCTTGCAATACAAATTTTTGAATGGCCAGGGCCGCCGCGCCCTTGGCCGCGCGGAACTTATCGAAGGGGACAAATTCAATGTCCACTTCCTCCTCGTTTAACGAGAACAGGTTTTTCCTGGTCACGTCTATAAGCATCTGCCGGTTTTCCTGGCTCTGCATAATGCGGCCGTCCACAATCACCAGGGGCGGGTTGATAAGGTTAATCACATTGGCCAGCGTAATGCCCAGGTAGGTAACCGCGTCCTCCATAATCGAGCACACCACCCGGTCCCGGCTTTGCTGTACCTGCAAAATTTCTTCCATACTGGGGTTTAAGGGATCTTTGCACACAGTGCGCAGCAGGGTGGGAATGTCCGCCTGAATGGTTTGGATGCACCGGTTTCGAATGGCCAGCTCGCTGGAGACCCCCTCCAGGCACCCCCGGTTTCCACAGGTGGGGCAGGTGAACCCAAAGCGGTCCACCACCATGTGGCCCACCTCGCCGGCGCCGGCCATTTCCCCGGAATACAGCCGGTTCCTGATGACCAGAGGGCAGGCCACGCCCCGGGAGACGAGAAAATAGGCAAAGGTCTCGGGCCGCAGCTTGCCGCTGAACAGCTCTTCGCCCAGGGCGCAGCAGCGGGCGTTATTTTCCACCCGGCAGGGCAGGCCGGTTCGGGCGTTCAGGTCCTTTGCAACGGTTTTGTCCGCCCATTTATGAATGGCTCCATACCGCAAAACCCCATGGTGTCCATCCACAAAGCCCGGCAGGCCAATGCCCAGGCCCGCGATTTTTTCTTTTGGGGTTTGGGTTTTGTCCAGCAGATCCTCTACGTACTGGGACACCGCGTCCATGGCTTGTCCGTAGTCCTCTATCTCGTCCCGATACTGCTCCGCGTGCACCACCTGTCCCCGAAGATCCGTTAAACACAGCTGGGTGCCAAAGTACCCCCGCTCTACCCCTACTGCGTAGCGGGCGTCTGGAATAAAGTCCACCAGTACCCGCTTTCGGCCCAGAGTATGCTTAGAAGGCCGCTCCTCTTTTACCGAACCGGCCCGGCACTCCCGCACCAGGCCCTGCTGAAGCAGGCTGGCCACATTGGTGGAAATAGTGGGCGGGGTCAGCTGCAGCATCTCCGCGATCTCCGCCCGGCTGATGGGGCCGTACTTATAGATCGCCTCTTTAATGGACTCTGTGTTTCGCAGCTTCAGCTGTTCCAGATTGTTCCCTGCGTACGCCATGTTGATCTCTCCAATTTTGCAGCAATTTTTCTTTGCCCAGAGGCAAGGCGGCGTCTACATGCGTTTGAGTATGGAGATTTTTTGGAGCTGTTAGAAACATTGCGGGCGCGCTTTTTATACTCCAAGGTTTTTTGACAGGGAAAAAAGGAGAAAAAATCCCCTGCGAACCCCCGTGTAGACACTGCCTATGGCTGTTTGAATCAGCCTATCTCTTTCATTGTACACAAAATTTGGGGGTTATGCAATCAAATTTTTCCTCTTAGCCCCCGCAGGGGAAGGCCGGCGCGGCGTCCCGGCTGTGGCTGTTCTGGGTTGGGTCCTTCATGCACAGGTGCACTGCCGCTGTGGTGAAGGTTTTAGGCAGGGCCAGAATATTAGGGCTGGGCCCCACGTACTTTTTCATGGCGTCTGAGAGGGCCTCCTCAAAGGTGGCCCGGGTCTTTAGACCCATGCCCCGGGCAATGCCGGGCTCTCTGGCCCCCACAATATAGATGGCGCTGGTGTGCTCTTCGGCCAAGTGCCCGCAGCTCATCATGGAAAAGCCGTGGAAGGGGTGGAAGGCGTTGGCAAAGCGGTATTTGCGGATATACTCCTGGTTGGTGGCAAAATACTCCCCATAGCGGTTCATATCTGGCAGAATGTTCATGGAGTCGTGCTGGAACATCTTGTACAGCTCCCGCAAATAGGGCCAGCGCTCCTCGTGGAACCAGCCGTCGCAGATGCTGGACACAATAAACACGCAGCGGTCCGCCAGTACCCGTTTGTGGCGGATGACCTGGGCGCTGAGGGCCTGCATCATCTGGATGGGGTTGGTGCCCATGCCGTCTCCATAGTGGAAGTTGGTGGGCATCCCGAACACCACCACGTCGTACTTTTTCTCCGCCCAGTGGACATAGGTGCGCCGGTCCGCCATCTTCCAGCTGACGGGCTGCATCTCTTTCGCCCAGCCGGAGTGAATCTCAATCTGCCGGCTTTTGGTGTCCAGCACCGCGTCGCAGCAGAAGAATTTTTTCCCCATCTTCTCCTCCATCCACAGGCCCTGCTGGTCAAACTTCCGGCGCATCTCGCTGGCGGTGGATACGGGCACAAAGTCCGGCTGGTGCATCACCTGGGGCACATGATGGGCGGAGATGCTCCGCCAGTGGGTAATGCCCGTGGCGCAGTGCTTGTATCCCCCGGAATACCCGCCGTATGGGTTGCCCTGGGTGTGGCCGAGGAGAATGGCCACATCGGCGTCATACACATATTTGTTGAGAATCACGTGGTCTCCTTGGGGCGTAAAGCCCAGGTCCACCAAGTGGTCGTAGTCCTCGCTGTCGTGGCTGGTGATCTGCCCGCTGCCGTAAAACTCCCCAAAGAGCTCTTCCCCCAGGATGGCCCGCATCTCTGGCACCGTGGCCCTGGGGTGCAGGCCGTTGGAGAACAGCAGGAGCACGTCCTTTTTCTCCACGCCCGCCTGGTACAGCTCATCCAAGCAGGCCCGAATAGCCACCTTCCGGTGGCTGGTGGGCTGGCAGCCGCCCTTGACAATGTCCGGAATGACGAACACCACCCGGCTGCCCTTGTGGGCCAGCCGGTCCAGAGTCTCCATGCCAATGGGGTGCCGCAGGCTCTCCAGGGTGGCGGCGTACAGGCTGTCAAAGTCCTGGGGCAGGCAGGGCGGGTCCGGCACGGTCTCGCCGGGAATGAAAACATCGGTGTAGTCCGGCAGCTCCGCCTCCAAAAATCCGTGGCCGTATTCAAATGGCAGCTTCATGCTTTTTCTCCTTCCCCGCCCAGATACAGGCGGATGATTTCTAAGTATTCCTCTGGATAAAACCCGATTTCTCCAGAAAACCGGGTCAAGGCAATCAGCCCTCCGTCCACCTCTGGGATAGAGGCCAGCATGGCGGCGTTTTCGGCTTTCAGTCCGCCGCCGTAAACCAGCTCCAGGCCAGGGGCGTGGGACTTGACAAACCGGGCGATTTTTTGGATATAGTCCCGGTCCGCGGGTTTTTTCCCTGGGCCAATGCTCCACACCGGCTCATAGGCGACTACCACCCGGCTTTTGTCCACCCCGTCCAGGCCCAGGTCCAGCTGGGCGGCCAGGGTTTCCTGCCAGTGGCCCTGCTCTTCGCTCTTCTCGCCAATGCAGTACAGCACCGAGAGCCCAGCCCTTTGGGCCGCCCGGATCTCCCGGTTCAGCAGCCCGCACACCGCCCGGCTCGCCTGGGGCCCCGCGACCCCTGCTTCGGCCAAGATCTCCGCCTTGCCGCCGCGCTCTTCGCAGTGGCCGATGAGTACGCTCTCACACCCCAGCTCCAGGGCGGCGTGGGCAGTGCGGAAGGTGGTAAAGGCCCCAAAGTTCCCACCCGGCTGGGTGTCCGCCCAGTGCACGCCCTGGCACCCCAGGCGAATGGGGCTGTTCGCCATTTGGGCCCTGGCCGCCCCCAGTAGATGGGCCTCAGGAAGGTACATCACAAATTCGGCTTGCTTCGGGGAATAGGCCCGCAGCGCCTCCTGGGTTCGGGCCACAATAGTCCCGCCCCATTCCTCCATAGGCGCCAGCCGGTTGACCCCGCCATGGGCAGGACGAATGTCAAATCGTTTTAAATTGAGATAAATATGTTTCATATTCTGCCTCCTTCTGATCGAAAACTGACAAACCGGGGCAGTGGGCCCACCAGGGGCCGGACCCAGTCCTTAAAGGCCTGGGTGACCCCGTTGCCCGCTGCATTAATGAATTCCTCCGGCAGGGTCCGCTCGGTAAGCATTACCTGTTCCAGGGGAATTAGCACAGTCCGTACCCCGTATTCTGGGCCTGAAAGCCGCTCCAGCCCCAGCATCACCCCGGTTTTTCCAGCCACCGCCGCCTTTACCGCCTCCCGTCCGACCAGAACCGCTTCCTCCCGGTCTATATCACTCTGCCAAGCCATTGAGGCCCGGCTAAGCAGGCCGGGTTTTTCCGAGCGGGCCTTATACCCCAGATTTTTGATGATCAGGTTGGCCAGGTGGGCGCTGACATCCCCAAAGTAAGTGGCCCGGCCCACAGTCATCACCGGCTTCACCACAGGCTGGCCGTCCAGGCCTAGCAGGCCCTCGCTGGCCACCACCACGCCGCTGCCCTTTTGGGCAATGAGCCTGCCCACATCTTTTAAAAAGCGCCCCTCGTCAAAAGGCCTCTCTGGCATATAGATGAGGTCCGGCCCGCCCAGGCCGCTCTCTTCCGCCAGGGCGCTGGCCGCAGCCAGCCAGCCCGCGCCGCGGCCCATGGACTCCACCACCACCACGTGGATGGGCAGTCCCTGTACGTCGCAGCAGACCTCCGCCACGCTGGCCGCCATATACCGGGCCGCGCTGGCGTAGCCGGGGGCGTGGTCCGTAACAGCCAGGTCATTGTCCATGGTTTTGGGAATGCCCACCACCCGTACCTCTGTCCCCAGCTCCTGGCAGGCGGCGTATAGCTTGCCGCAGGCGTCCATACTGCCGTTGCCCCCGTTAAAGCATACCATGCCAATTTGGTGCTCCGCCAGGCTTTTTGCCAGGGACCGGTAGTCCTCTGGCGCCAAATGGTCCCGGCTGGTGCCAATGGCAGAGGACGGGCTGCGGGGCAGGGCTTCCAGCCGCCCTGCCTCCACCGCGCCCAGATCGATATAATTCCCCCGGGCCGCCGCCAGGCTGCCCCCCCGGGCGCCATAGATGCGGCCAATCTCCCGGTGGGTTTTGGCCTCGGTCACAGCCCCATACAGCGAAGCGTTCATCACCGCTGTAGGCGCGCCGCCGTGAATAATCAGCAAATTATTTCCCCGCATGTTCTTCATCCTCTCATTAGATGCCTTCTTTTCGGTAGCGCTCCGCCATCTGGTCCAGAGAAACCTGCTCCACTAGCGGGGCCCGGCCCACACTGCCGAACTCCACAATCAAGGTGCCCACCGCCTCTTGAACGCCCTGCGCCACGCAGCGGCAGACAGCGGCCACCTCCTGGTCCGGCACATTCCCGTACATCACTGTATCCATAATCGGGGTCAAAAAGGCCCGGGGGTCAAACTGTTCCGGCTTCTGCTCCAGCAGACGGTAAATTTCACCGATACGGGCACTGTCCCGCAGCTGGGGGCGCTGGACAAAGAGCTCCCGCAAATTTCTGGTCACTGCCAGCCGGATGTCTGTATCCACATTGATTTTGCCAATTCCGCAGGGGATGGTGGCCTTTAGCTCCCTTAAAGCAATGCCCCCGGTCTCTTCCAGCCTGCCGCCTAAACGGTTGATCTCCTCCACGATGTACCTGGGAACTGTGGAGGAGCCGTGGCTTACCAGCACACCGAAAATGCCCTCGTGCATCAGGCACTCCCGAATGGCGGTGGGAATCTCCCGGCGCAGCTTTACGTCCTTGCCCTTGGCCGCGCCGTGCTTGGTGCCGTAGCTGATGGCCAGGCAGTCTACCCGGGTTTTTTTAAAAAATTCCACCGCGTCCAGGGGATTAGTGTAGGTAGAAGCCGCGCTGAACACATGGTCTTCCACCCCGGCCAGCACCCCCAGCTCTCCTTCCACCGTAACGCCCCGCTGGTGGGCGTACTTGACTACCTCCCGGGTAAGCTCTACGTTTTGGTCAAAGGGTAGAGAGGAGCCGTCGATCATCACGGAAGTGTAGCCCCCGGCAATGGCCGCCTTTACGCTTTCCAGGTCCCGGCCGTGGTCCAGGTGAAGCACAACGGGCACTGGGGAAGGCGCCCCATATGCCTGTACCGCCCGGCCGATGTTTTTGGCCCTCGCGATTTTGTCTTCCACTGTGCCGTTTTGGAAGTCCGTCCTGCCGCCCATAAAGGCGTTGGCCAAGTCCGCGCCCTGAAGAATGGCCGGGCTGCGGAACATCTCGTGTACCTGGATCACAGCCTGGGCCTGGGCTACGGCGTTCACGTTAAAGGTGCCCTGGGCATAGCCATACCGTTGGGTGGCCTCCAATATGGGCCGAAGTGGCAATAACATGGTTTATCCGTCCCTTCCGTTTGTGGAAGCGCGCAAGGGATGGCTTCCCAGAATCACATTAATTAATAAATTTAATTATATATCTTTTTCCCTGGAAATGCAATACATAAAAACCATAAATCTTTCTCCCGTTCTCTATGCCTCCTGCACAAATTCCTATGGATGCGTTACATGGTAAAAGTTGTGCGCGGTGTGGAAGCTTGTCATGGTTTTTCCCTCGACCCTGTTTAAAAACGCCGAGATACAGTATGCTCTGACCAGAAACGGTGCTTTCGGCGTCAAAAATCCTGCGTTTCTCTGGTTTTCAAACAGACTCTAGCGTCAATGTTAAAAATGATTTTAGTGGGGCAAACTCCTATTATATATGGTTACGGAGTCAGGGCTTGCTGGAAAAATCCGGAAGGCCGTCTTTTGCCCATAAGAGGCTGTTTTCCCTATAAAAAATCCTTGTTAACCACAGAAATGGCAGAGCCGGAGTCTGTCTCCAAATTCGTCATTTTTTCTATATAAATAGATATTATTCTTTGTGTATTTGATGGAGTGTGTGCGAGCAAAAGGCGAATTTGAAGAATATGACAAATTCACTTGGGAAAACCGGGTGAATCTTATGCGGCTTTATAGAGAGATCCCTATGCCAGCCCCTTAAGTTCTGCCATAAAATGCCGATTTTGATAATAAAATGTAGTGCACTGTTTTAAGGGGATATACCTATTGGCTTTTCTGCTTTCCGGCAGGAAATCTCGGACCCGTTTGAAAAATCGCAAGCGCCGTCATTAGCGGTCCCTTCCAGCGCCGAAAATCCTCGCTGTACGGCGGTACAGCTTATGGTTTTCTCCTAATGTTTTCAAACAAGCCTTGGGTGAATAGACTTCTTGGGAAATAGAATCTGTCAAGAAATATGGCGCGGTCAACGGACGGCGACTGTTTCTTTGCTCCCGGAGGCTTTCTATGACTCAAAAATTGTTTTCACAAGAGGTCTAAATATAGAAACTTTAAGAAAAAGGAGGTCGTTCTATGACGATCAGACAATTGGCGCGAAGCCGGCAGCAGGAGCGTGCCGGACAGCTTGCCCAGGGCGGGCAGGGCAAACCCCATGTCAACCCCTATGGCACGCCGGGCATGAGCTTAAACCAGGCGGGCAATTATCGGAAAATAGTGCCAGTGGACAAAACGGTGGCGCGGCAGGTGAAGCGGATTGCCTTTGACCACATGAAAAATGGCTATGGGGTTAGCAACGGAGAGGACATCAGCGGCCTTATTCAGGGCTATGTCCTGTCCCTGGCCCCGGAAGAGCGGCTAAGCGCGTCTTGGACACTGAATGAGATGTTCCACACCGAGGCCACCCGGCTGGCGGGATTTGTCCGCCAGCACAATCCAGGCTGGGACTGGGGCGCGCCTTTTGATACCAGTATTTTAGAGGACTACCGGCAGGGCGTGGATATTACCGCGTAAATGGAGAAGGGGGAGGATTGCCATGGGTCCGGCACGAAGCAGGTCCTTTGGAAGCATGCTGCGCACCACGGTACTCTGTATGGTGCTGCCTTTGGCCGTGCTTCTTATTGTCAATTCCCTTTATTCCATCCAGGCGTTTAACCACCGGCTGGCCGAGTCGAACCAGCGCACAGTGGACGCCTGTGTCTGGCAGATTGAGGACCAGCTGGCGGCCATTGACGACGCCCTCATCGCCATTGTAGCCAGTAACTTGGACTTTCGCACCCTCTCCGGGGGCGCCTCCCAGCTACAGGCCCACCTGGCGTCTTATGCTCTTTACCAGCAGCTCAAGCCTCTGGCGGCCTCTTATACAGTAGCAAGGGCGTTTTTTATTTACAGCCACACCAGCGGCGCCGAGCGGGATATTTTTACCGAGGACTTCACATACCAGCACAAGCGGCAGATTCGCGGCTTTGTTCGGGAGGCCGTGGCACGGGACCAGTATGCCATGGGAATGGGATGGAACTGGGTAAAAATTGAGGACGAGGTGTATTTGCTGCGGTTTTATGGGAGCAATGGAACCTATTTGGTGGCTCTGGCCCCCCTGGACCAGCTGGTGGGCATTACAGAGTGGGAGCAGGAGCGGGAGGCCGTGGTCTCCTTTACCACCATGGAAAACCAGCCCCTGACCCAGCAGGCCTTTTTAGAGGAACAGAACATCCGCCTGCCCAAAGACTATGACTACCAGGGCTATTTTCTCTCTGGCTTTCCCCGGCGGTACATGATCATTGGCCGGCAGCTAACAGGCACCAACTGTAATCTGGTGTTTTTGGTAAGCGGGGCAGGATACCTGGAAGTTTTGGACCCTGTACAGATGATTCTTTTGGGGCTTTCTCTGCTCACGGTGCTCTGCGTGCCCGTGCTTCTGGTAGGGCTTAACCGGGAGATTGTCACCCCGGTGGAAAAGCTGAAACAGACCATGATCCGCATTCGGGAGGGAAACCTGGAGGCACAAGCGGATACCGGGGACCAGGTTTTAGAGTTTCAACAGATGTCTGAAACGTTTAATACCATGATCCAACAGATCAAGGAACTGAAAATTACCTCCTATGAAACAGAGATCCAGTGCCAAAAAGCCCAGCTGCAATATTTACAGTTGCAAATTCGGCCCCATTTCTTTTTAAATGGACTTAAAAATCTATATGCCCTGGCCCAGCAGCAGGACTGCGAGAAGATCCAGCGGATGATTCTGGCTTTTTCCAGGCATATCCGCGCCATGTTTCAGGACAGCATGGATTTTGTGCCCTTGGAGAAGGAGCTGGAGCATATTAAAACCTATATCGAGCTTCAGGCCCTCAGCTCTACCAGCACCCCCATCTGCCGCATCAGCGCGGAGCCCCGGCTGCTGGGGTTTTCCCTGCCGCCCCTCTCTTTGCAGACCCTGGTGGAAAACTCTGTGAAGCACCGGGCGGACACGGACCAGCCGCTGGAAATTGACGTAAAAGCCTTTGTGCTGAAAAGCGGAGGGGAGACCTACATTGACTTGTCTGTCAGCGACAACGGCCCCGGCTTTTCAGACGATGTGCTGCGAGAGATTAACGCGCCCTTTCAGGGCGAGTACACCCAGCACCATGTGGGGCTGAACAACATCAAAAAGCGCATAGAGCTGGCGTACGGCAGCCAGGTGGTGTACGCTTTTTATAACACCAATCCCGGCTGCGTGGCCGAGATTATGATTCCCATACAAAACCAGCTGAAAGAGGGGGAAAGCAATGAATGTCCTAGTGATTGACGACCAGCCAGAGGTGGTGCGGGGCCTGTTAAGCGGCGTAAACTGGCAGCGCGCCTGGGTGGAAAAGGCCTTTCCCGCCTACAGCCTAAAAGAAGCGCAAAACGTCTTTTTGCAAGAGCGGGTGGACATGCTGCTGTGCGACGTTGAGCTGCCGCCCCATAACGGCTTTGAGCTGCTGCGCTGGGCGCGCCAGCGCAAACCAGAGGTGGGCTGCATTTTTCTTACAGCCCACGCGGAGTTTGGCTATGCCCAAGAGGCCGTAAAGCTGGGATCTTTTGACTATATCTTGCAGCCCGCGCCTTATGAGGAGATCGAAGAAGCCCTAATTCGTGCGGCGGGCAAGCTGCAAGAAAGCGCCAAGCTGCGCCGCTACTACGCCTATGAGGAGTACCGCAGCAGCCAGGCCGCGGCCAGCCAGCCGCCGGAAGAGAGCCTGGGGCCTGTGCGCAAGGCGATGGAGTACATCCGCCGGAACCTGGACAAGGAGCTGAACCGGACCCAAATTGCCGAGATGGTGTATCTAAGCCCAGAGCATCTCTCCCGGCTTTTTAAGCGGGAGACCGGCGGCTCTTTAAGCGAGTATATACTGACCGAAAAAATGCGGGTGGCCCAGTCTTTGCTGGCGGATACGGACGTGCCGGTCAGCCTGGTGGCATCCCGGGTGGGGTACTGCAATTTTTCTTATTTTTCTCAGGTGTTCAAAAAATTCTGCGGCTGCTCGCCGGTGGAATACCGCGCCCGGCGCCATAAGCCCCGAGAGGAAATGGGAAAATCTGAATAACCAGACAGGCGTTCTTGCAAAGCACCCGCTGTTCCAGGCACCAGGCGGAGCAAATTTTCTCATGGTATTGAATATTATTTCATGGAATGATATTTATGGATTTGGGCTGGCCTCCCCATGGAAAGGGTGGCGGCGCTTTGAAATCTACAAGGAATTCAAAGGGACTTTGTGGGTGTGGTATAGAGTTGCAGACGCGTTGGTTGTCATTCTTTTCAGCAATGTATGGAATGGCAACTTTTTTTATGTCTATGCATCGGCCTTAAAGGCCTCTTTATGCAATATCTAAGAGGGAGAATTGCAACTTGGACATAAATTGGTCACAAATTTGACATTGGAAATCACAATTTTTGCAGAAAAACCCTGGCAAATGGGTTATACTTTATTTATTAGTGAAATAGGGGCAAACGGGTAAAAACAGAGCGGCCCCGCACTCACTAAAAATTGGTAAATTCAGAAAGGATGGTTTTACTTATGACAGGAAAAAGAATCCTGGCGGCTCTTTTGGCGCTGTGCATGGTGCTTAGCCTGGCGGCGTGCGGCGGCGAAAGCGGCGGCAGCTCTCAGCAGAGCGGCACAACAGAAAGCCAGAGCAGCCAGAGCAGCCAAAGCAGCCAGGGCGGCGAAAGCAGCGAGAGCTCCAGCGAAGTAAGCCAGACGGCGGGCGAAGACCTGAAAGAGCCCGAGCTGGTTACCCTGAACCTGATCACCATGGCTTCCGGCAAAGAGGAGACCGGCGTAGCCCATGTGGAAGAGGCTATGAACCAGCTTTTGGAGGACAAGTTCAACGTAAACGTGAAGCTGACCTTCTATCCCTTTGGCAGCTATGCGGAGCAGACCACCCTGGCCCTTTCCGCCGGCGTGGACGTGGACCTGATCGCGGTGTACATGATCCCCTACGCTTCCTGTGCTACCAGCGGCCAGATTATGCCCATGGACGACCTGATTGAAAAATATGGCCAGGGCATCATTGAGCAGCTGGGCTGGGACCTGATCAACTGCGGCCGGGTAGACGGCGAGCTGTTCGGCCTGACCCAAGGCCGGGATATGGCCCAGGCCCAGGGCTTTGAGTACCGGCTGGACCTGGCCGAGAAGTATGAGCTGGATATGGAAAACGCCACCACCCTGGAGGCCCTGTATGAGCAGCTGAAGGTCATTAAGGAGAAAGAGCCCAATGTGTGGCCCGTGGTGGTCTCCGCTGGTGAGAACATCCGTAACTGGGGCTGGGACGCTTTGGGCGACGAAATGGTGAACCTGGGCGTGCTGCCGAACATGGCCGCGGATACCAAAGTGACCAACCTGTATGAGACCGACCAGTACAAGGACCTGGTTACCACCATGTACAACTGGATGCAGGAAGGCCTGATTCAGACCGACGCTGTAAACACCACAGAGACCGGCGCCACCCTGATGGACGCGGGCACTGCCTTTGGCACCTTCTCCAACCTGAAGCCCTATTACGCGGAGGAGAACAACCCCAATCGGGTTAACAAGATTGGCACAGTAGAGATTATCCCCGCTCTGTCCACCACGGGCTTTGCCACCATGGCGCTGTGGTCCATTGCCGGCTCCTGTGAGCACCCCGAGGCTGCCATGAAGGTGCTTAACGAGCTGTATGTCAATCCCGAGCTGAATAACCTGTATATGTATGGTATTGAGGGCGAGCACTACCAGGTTATTGGAGAGGGCGTGGTTACCAACGGCCAGGACCGCATTGACTATGTAGAGGGCCTGGACGCCAACAGTACAACCTACCGGAAGAGCGGCGCGTGGATGCTGCCCAACCAGTTCATTGGCGCCATCTGGGGCCCGGACCTGCCGGTGGATTACTGGGACGCCACCAAAGAGTTCAACCAGACTGCCGCAAAGTCCGCTGCCTTTGGCTTCTCCTTTGACGCTACCAAGACCCCCAACGAGATTGCGGCCTGCACCAATGTGGTGAATAAGTACCACAAGGCCCTGGTCTGCGGTGCGCTGAACCCTGAGGAGACCCTGCCCAAGTTCAACCAGGAACTGAAAGACGCGGGCATTGACGCGATTATCGCTGAAAAGCAGAGCCAGCTGGACGCTTGGCTGGCTGAGCAGAGCAAGTGATTTTGTAAGGTAAAGGATTCGTGATATAACCGTGCCCTCCCTAAAAGGGAGGGCGTGGGAATGGGCGGCAGAACCGCCGTCTATTCCCACGCTCTTCTGCCTTGGGCCCGTCTGCCGGGGTTAGAGTATGAACACTGGAAAAGGAGCTGACCGCTATGTCTAGCAAGTCCATGGCGCTGGAACAAGAAGCCAAACGGCGTTCCTCGCCCCAAAAGGCCAACCGCTTTTTGCGCTATCTGCCGCTGTACATCATGTTCCTGCCGGGGGCCCTCTATTTGTTTATGAACAATTATGTGCCCATGTCCGGCCTGATCATTGCTTTTAAGCGGGTAAACTGGCGCAAGGGTATTTTAGGAAGCGACTGGGTGGGCCTGAACAACTTTACCTACCTGTTCAAAACCAAGGACGCCTTTAATATTACCCGCAATACCTTGCTGTATAATATCACCTTTATTATTTTGGGCACCATAATCGCCATTACCATTGCCATTTTACTCAACGAGATCCGGCATAAGCTGATGAAGCAGGTGTACCAGACCATCATCCTTTTGCCCTATCTGATCTCCATTGTGGTGGTCAGCTACCTGGTGTTTGCCCTGCTCAGTTCCGAGACAGGGTTTGTGAACAACACCATTCTAAAGGCCCTGGGCAAAGAGCCTATCTCTTGGTACACAGAGCCCAAATACTGGCCCTACATACTGGTAATTGTCCACGTCTGGAAAACCTTTGGGTATGACTGCATCCTCTACTATGCCACCCTGGTGGGCATTGACCACAGCTATTATGAGGCGGCGGTGATTGACGGGGCCAACCGCTGGAACCAGATCCTCCATGTGACCCTGCCCAGCCTGCTGCCCACCATTATCACCCTGACCCTTATGGCTATTGGAAAAATTTTCTATTCAGACTTCGGCCTGTTCTACCAGGTGCCCATGGACTCGGGCCCCCTGCTGGATGTGACCAGCACCATTGATACCTATGTGTACCGGGGGCTGATTCGTCTGAACGACATTGGAATGTCCTCCGCCGCAGGCTTTTACCAGAGCGTGGTGGGCTTTATACTGGTACTGCTGGCCAACTGGGCGGTGAAGAAGGTCGGCGGCGAAGAAAACGCGCTGTTCTAAGGGAGGTAGCACAATGGTAGAAAAAAATAAAAACTTTCAGGTTGTGGCCCACGCGGTGATGATCATTCTGGTGCTGTGCTGCATCTTTCCCTTCGCGCTGCTGATCATGTCCTCTATCACAGAGGAAAACGAGCTGATTCGCAACGGCTATACGCTGTTCCCCTCTAAGCTCAGTATGGACGCTTATCTGTATATGTTCAAAAGCGGAACCAAGATTGCCAAGGCCTATTTAATGACCATTTTCTCCACCGCAGTGGGAACCAGCCTGGGCCTTTCCATGACGGTCCTCATGGCCTATGCTTTGTCCCGCCGGGACCTGCCTGGACGCAATGCCATGGCTTTCTACGTGTTCTTCACCATGCTTTTTAACGGAGGCCTGGTGCCCACTTACATTATGTACACCCGGTATATCCCGGTGAGCAACACCCCCTGGGCGCTGATTATCCCCTCTCTGCTGGTGAACGCGTTTTATGTTATTATGATGCGGACCTATTTCAGTACAAACATTCCCGACGCGGTCATTGAAGCCGCGCGCATTGACGGTGCGGGAGAGTTCCGGGTGCTTCTCACCATTGTGCTGCCCATGAGCGTACCCATGATCGCCACCATGACCCTGCTGATTGGTCTGGCCTATTGGAACGACTGGAAAAACGGCCTGTATTATTTGCAGCAGAGTAAGAGCCTGTACAGCATCCAGGTGCTGCTAAACGATATGCTTCGGGATGTACAGGCGCTGAAAAGCGGCATGGACGCTGCTTCCGCGGCGGAAATTTCCGCCACCATGCCCAGCATTGGCATTAAGATGGCTATCGCGGTGGTGGGCGTACTGCCTATTTTGGTGGTGTACCCTTTCTTCCAGAAGTATTTTGTAAAGGGAATCACCATTGGCGCGGTAAAGGGCTAACGATCAGCTCGTCATACATACAGATCCAGAAAAGCGAGGGCTTCCCTGCACAGGGGAGGCCCCCGCTTTTAATACTTCCAGACTTCTGACCCCAAACAGGCTGGGGGGACTTTCTGAAAGGAGGTACAGGGCCTAGCGCAAATGGAGAGCCCAAGGGATTTTGATACGTACA
Organism: Acutalibacter intestini; assembly: GCF_034334985.1. Lineage (NCBI taxonomy): Bacteria > Bacillati > Bacillota > Clostridia > Eubacteriales > Acutalibacteraceae > Acutalibacter > Acutalibacter intestini. The sequence continues at coordinate 42,838 of NZ_JAWXXL010000014.1, forward strand.
AAACAGACGCGCCCAAGGGTGGAAGATACCCGGAGACCGTCCGGCCTTTTGTGGCGGTCCGATGCTTGCCGGGGCCTGGCCCCTTGAAAGCTATCTTAAAAAGTGCTAAAATGAAACTGGAAAACAAGGTAAATTGGAGGACTGATCCTAATATGAAAAAGAGACGAATTCCGATCATACTGCTGGCCGGGGTTCTGGCCCTGTTGGCTGCCTGTAGCAGCCAGCAATCTCCAAGCAGCCAGCCGGTGGACGAGACTGTGGCGCTGACTGTATGGGGTGCGGAAGAGGATGAGGCGCTGCTGCGGGAGATGATTGACTCCTTTCAAACCCAGTATGCCGGCCAGGCAGACTTTCAGATTACTTATCAGCCCCAAAGCGAGTCCCACTGTAAAGACGCGCTGCTGGGAGATTTGGAAAAGGGCGCGGATGTGTTTGCCTTTGCGGACGACCAGGTGGCGGCGCTGGCTGCCGCCGGGGCCCTGGACCCCATTGCGGACGAGAGCGCGGTCCGGGGCGCCTCGCTTCCGGCGGCTCTGGATGCGGCCAGCGTGGGGGGCACGCTCTACGCGTACCCATTGACTGCGGACAACGGATATTTTCTTTATTATAATAAGGCTTATTTTTCAGAAGCGGACGTTGAAAGCTTAGACCGCATTCTGGAAGTTGCGGCTGAGGCGGGCAAGCAGATGGTCATGGACTGGTCTTCCGCCTGGTATGTTTACGCGTTCTTTGGAAACACCGGTATGGAGGTGGGGCTAAACGAGGACGGCCTTACCAATTTCTGCACCTGGAACAGTACCGAAGGGGATATACAGGGCGTGGATGTGGCCCAGGCCATGCTGGATATCGCGGCCAGTCCGGGCTTTGCCAGCCACACGGACGAGGAATTTCTCCAGGGGGTTCAGGATGGCTCTGTAATCGCCGGGGTCAGCGGCGTGTGGAATGCCGTGGCCGTGGAAGAGGCGTGGGGAAAAGAGAATGTGGGGGCTGCCAAGCTGCCTACCTATACTTGTGGGGGACAGCAGGTGCAAATGGCCTCTTTCTCCGGCTGCAAGCTGATTGGGGTAAACGCCTACTCCCAGCACCCGGAATGGGCCGCGCGCCTGGCAGAGTGGATCACCAATGAGTCCAACCAGCGGCTGCGTTTTCAGCTAAGAGGACAGGGACCCGCCAATGCCATTGCGGCCAATTCTTCCGAGGTTCAGGCATCGCCAGCCATTGCGGCCCTGCTGGCCCAGTCAAATTATTCCCAGCTCCAGCGGGTGGGGGGGAAGTTCTGGGACCCTGTGGCCGAGTTTGCGGGCAGCATGGCGGAGGGAAATCCTTCCGGAGCCGCTCTTCAGGCCCAGCTGGACCGGCTGGTAGAAGGCGTAACCGCGCGATAGGCGGAAGAATACCATCAGGAGGAAAGCATTTATGAAAGGCAATCTGAAATTACAGCAACGTTTAATTATGCCTATTGTCTTGCTGGGGCTGGTAACGCTGCTCTCCAATATTCTGGCGGTTTTCAGTGTAAACAATGTCCATAGCAACGCGGGAACTATTGTGGATAAATATATGGTTTGCGAGGGGCAGCTGGAGGGAATCCGGCGCTCGATGATGGACATTCATCGTTTGGCTTTGTCCCATATTGTGGCAGCGGACCACGTCACCATGATTCGCCTGGTCCAGGAGATTAAGGAAGAGGAGGCCGCCCTGGACGAAAAGCTGAGGCTTTATGAGGAGATGATTCCCCTTGAGGATCAAGAGTCCTACCGCGCCCTATTGAGCGACTACGAGGCCTTTAAGCATGCCCTGGTGCGTTTGGTCTGTGCCAGCGCGGACAGTAAAACCCAAGAAGCCTATGCAATGGCTAACGGGGATGTGGCTCATTGGAGCCAGGCGGCGGAGACAGATATGGACAGCCTTTCCGCGTCTATCGGCACCCTGGCAGATGAAGCGAAGGACCGCCTGCTTTTGGTCTATGTGGTTTCTCTGGTGGGCAGCTGTGCTACCCTGGTGATTGGCATATTATTGGTAGCCGCCGCGTTTCGCATTGTCCGGCGATATGTAATGGCCCCCATTCGGGGCGCTATGGGGATGCTTCAGGACAGCTCGGAGCGTATCACCGGGGTGGTGGAAGAGGTCCGCCGCCGGGTGGGTACCTCCAGCGGTAATGTCCGCAGCCTTTCCACCCTAACAGACCGTCTTTCCGCCGCGCTGGAGGGAACGGCGGGCAGCTCGGCGGCCATTAGTGTCAGCGCTTCCGAGATGCGCGGCGACGCCAAAAGCATGGCGGAGGAATGTGCGGCAATTACCGCCTACTCGGCAGAAATGCGGGGCCGGGCCGAGGAGATGGAGCGGTCTGCCCGGGATGAGATGGAGGTTGTTCGGGCCAAAACAGAGGAAATTATGTCCACCCTGGACCAAGCCATTGAGAAGAGCAGGAGCGTGGGGGAAATTAGCACGCTGACAAAAGACATTCTCTCCATCTCTACATCCACAGACTTGATCGCCGTTAACGCGTCGATCGAGGCCTCCCGGGCCGGGGAGGCGGGCAAGGGGTTTGCTATTGTGGCCCGAGAAATCCGGCAGTTGGCGGACGCTTGTGCGGAAACCGCAAACCATATTCAAGAGGTCAGCATGGTGGTAACCGGGGCTGTGAACTATCTTTCCAGCAGTGCCCAGGAGCTGGCCGGTTACTTAGGTAAGACGCTTCTGGCTCAGCTGGAGCTGTCTGTCCATGCGGGGCAGCAGTACCGGGTGGACTCGGACTATATTCAAGAGGCTATGGAGGCTTTTAACCAGCGCACGGTACGGCTGCGGACAGCCATGGACGAGATTGCCAGCTCCATTTCGGAGATTTCCGGAGCCATTGACAGCGCGGTTTCCGGGGTAAACGGCGCGGCGGGCAGCACCCGGGGCCTGGTGGAGGATATGGCGGGCATCACAGACCGCATGAACGCAAACCAAGAGATTGTTGGGGAGCTGAAGCGGCAGATGGACGTGTTTGCCAACTTATAGGTTTGGGTTTATAAAAAAAGCCGGACGTTTGTTCATAGCAAACGCCCGGCTTTCCTCTTTGTCTAGCATCTAGTTTAAAACTCTGAAATGATAGTCTGTTTGGACCAGAAGCGGTGGTTTCGGGATCCCAAATCCTCAAACGGCGGCAAGCTTTTCTCGCGGTTTTTGCCTTGGCCCCCTGGTTTCTGGTAAAAATCCAGCGTTTCTCCGGCTTTCAGATAGTCTTTCGTTTGGCTCAAGTCTACCTAATTTGATAATAGGAAAGGATGTCCGCCGGCCCCGCAGAGCCTGGCAGGACCTGCCGATGGCCTGGATATGGCCGCGCAATCGTTTTTGGCAAGGGAGCATCATAGGACTTTGGAGGATACAGTTCCAACAAGGTTTTCGACACTGGACAGCCGAGTGAAGTTTTACCCCTTAGAACAGGAAGTTCCTGGGGTTTACCCGAGAGCCGTTCTGCCATACCTCAAAATGCAGGTGGGGGCCTGTGCTGTCCCCTGTACTGCCCTCATAGCCGATAATTGTTCCCTGCTCTACATACTGGCCTTGAGACACCGCCACGGAGCTCATATGGGCATACAGCGTGCTGTAGGTACCGTTGTGGTAAATAAATACATGATAACCCCAGCCCATGCCCCAGGTGTCTGCGGTCCAGGCCCGTTCTACCCTGCCGGACTCTGCCGCCACAATGGGCGTGCCGAAATCTCCGGCAATGTCCATACCCTGGTGTCCCCGGTATCCGCCATACTCGTCCGAGATATAGGTAACCCCCGGCATGGGCCAGCAGGGCCGGAAGCCGTCAGAGCCGCCGCCGTTAAAGATCACGTCTCCCTGCCCGCCCGGGCTGGTTGGGTTGGAAGAGGCCCCGTTATTGGCCGCAGCCTCTTCCTGGCGCTTGCGCTCTTCCTCTTCCCGGCGCTTCTGCTCTTCAATGATCTCCTTAATTTCCTGGTCCCGGGCCTCTATCTCCGCCTGGGTGGTTTGCAGGGCCTCGCTGGTGGCACTTTGGGCCCCCTGCAAGGCGGCGATGGCCTCCGCGTTTTCCGCGTAAAGGGCGTCCAGTTCCTTTTGGTTCTGCTCCAGGTTCTTTTTCTGCTCCGCCACTAGGGCCTTTTGTTTTTCCCGCTCTGTGCGGTCGGCCTCTGTGGCTTTCATGTAAGCGTCAATTTTGTCCATTAGTTCCTGATCGTGGCGGCTCATGTTACTAAGCATCTCGGACCGCATGGAAAAATCGCTGAAGCTGCTGGAATTCAGCAGGATCTCCAGAGTACTGACAGACCCCGCCTGATAGATGGCGGAAACGCGCTTCTTAAACTGGTTCAAGGTGTCCGCGGACTCCTCCTCCGCCTTTTTCAGCTTCTCATTGAGCAGGGTAATGTTGGCATTCAGCTCATCAATGTCCCGGCGGGCATTGGTAATCTGTTCCTGTACCACGTTGATCTGCTGCTGAAGGGTTTCCTGGTATTCCTGCTTTTGGGCCTCGTCCTGGCGAAGCTCCTCCAGTTTTGCCTCCAGCTGATCGCGTTCCTGCTCCAGCTCCCGCTGTTCGGCCTCCACCTCTTCGGTGGTGCGGGCCAGAACAGAGACCGGGGCCAGATGGAGAAGGCAAAGGGCCATTAGGAAGGAGAGCAGACGTTTAGCAAAGGAAGGGTGGTATTGCAACTTCATAGAATTTCAGCGTCCTTTCTGTAGAGAGGATAGAAAAAGAGAACAGATGTAGGTTTCAAGGAGGGACACAGTGCGCGGTCCAGCGTACGCGGGGTTTGGGGGGGAGCGAGCGCCAGTGGCCCTTATGTGCGGACCGACCGAAGCGGCAGCCGTGAAACAGAGCCCCAAGGGTCTTGTCCTTTACAAAGCAGAGCAGAGACGAAAAAGAAAGCGCTAGATATAAGAAATCTAAGTAAAGCCCGCAAGCGGTTGATCATCCCTGCACCGCCCAACCAACCAGCGCCTTTCGCCATTGCGCAGCAATGCCGAACCAGCGGATCGACAAAAGCCCCCCAAAGAGAGCAGCAAGCCCAATAAGAGCGGACCCTGATAGCCCCAAAGCGCTATGGCAAAGCAAGCTAAACCAGCGGACAGCCAGGCACCCAGAAGGGGCCTGCATCAACGAACACGAAAGAAGCTCCGGACCCTTCCAATTAGTGGAAAAGGCCGGAAAACAAGGGCAAAAAGCTCCTATATATCATAAATATTATACCGCAACCACCCGAACTCTTTTTTCTGAAAAGGAAAAATAAATGTAAAAATAGTATGAAGCCAACCCCTTGGGGTGGCCAAAAGTATAGCGCCCCTCCCTTGCGGTAGCAGAAGGGCGCACAAAAAGGCCCGCGGCCTGGGACAGGCCACTGGACCTTTGATTGAATGGCTATCTTCTGCGCTGAACCGAGGTGTACTGCCGGCGGTGGGGCGGGGGAATATACTGGGCGGAATGCTCGATTTTCTCCGGAGCCTGGCCCGCCACCTGAGCCCGCACAAGTATCCGCTGCCTGCGGGGGCGGGCGCTCCACCACATCGTAACCGCCACGCTGAAGAACCCAGCGGCTACCAGAACCCACCCGATAATGCCGGTTAGCCGCCAGATAGAGGTGTGGGCAGTTTTCATGCCAATAAGGACAAGCAGGAAAAAAGCTCCGGCAAAAAGCGCGGCCGGCCATTTAGAACAGCGGGTCATGCGCCACCTCCCTGCTGGGGAAAGGGCTGGCGGGGGATGCAGTTAAAGTCGCAAAAGAAGTCCCAGGCTTCGTCCAGGCCGGTCACGTCCCAGCTGCGCTCTGTGCCAAAGGCTTTTACAGTCAGCTGGGACCGCCCCTCCTGGCGCTCTACCCGGGCCAGAGGGGTACTGTCGCCAAAGCTCATTTTCCGCCCCTGATAGTCCACAGTGAGCAGGCCCCCCGCAAGGATGAATACGAACAGCCCCAGCCCCAGGCCCAGCCCAAAGGCCCGCCAATTTCTTTTCATGGTAGTTTCCTCCTAGAGGTAATATGTAGACAGAGGGGGTATGCGCGAAAGGCCTTTGGAATGCTCCTCGCGTCTAAAAAACTTTGCCGGGGAAGCGGTTTAGCGCAGCCGTGGTTTTTGGTATTCTGTTTTTCCTGCTATTTCTTCTTTCATTATTCGCCGCTTTTCTTACTTTATGCGCAGTCTAGCAGCGCTTCGCCGATGATTTCGCCCAAAAGACTGCCTGTATACTTGGCCTCTGCGGCGGTGTTTACCTCGGTGCCCACTTCAATGAGCATAGAGCCTGTGGTGGCGTTCATGTTATATTTACTGTTGGAAAAGTTCAAAGGCCGCATCAGGCCTGGGTACAGTTCCTGGGCCTTTTGCTGCACCCGCAGAATCATCCGTAAATTCATCAGCCAATCAGGGAAATCCCCCCAGCTGCCGTCCGCGTCGCACCCGGCCAGCAGCATGGCCTGGGCCGCTTTGCGCCCGCCCACCTGCACCGTGGGCTTATATTTCAGGCCTTCGTCTGTGGTCATGGAGTCTCTATGCACGTCAATGGTCACCTGAATGCCTGGGTACTGGCTTAGGTTGGCCTGAATCACCTCCCACGAGCGGGCGTAAGAGCCATTAAAGGCCAGGTCGTTTACCGTCTTGTCGTGGACTACACCAATCCCCTTTGCCTCCAGAGACTGTGCCAGGGCCTCGCCCGCGGCCACCACGCTCATCTCTTGGTTTTGGGTGCGGGTATCCATGTCGGTATAGTAGAAGCCCGGGGCGTCTTTCGAGTAGGATTCGGAGGTATGCGTGTGGTAGATCAGCACCTCCACGCTGCCGTCGGCCTTAATGTGTACGTCAGGCTCCTCCAGCAGTTGGGCGGCCAGGTCGGTGCCGGACTCCGTAGAGTCTCGGACAAAGAAATTGTCCACCTGGGCCCCTCCGTCAATCTGGATCTCCTCCACAGGGCCAGTGGCGCGGTTTGGGTCCGGAGTGGCAGAGAGGCCGGGGAGCAGGTCGCTGTGAAAGGGAACAATGCCGTCGTCTGGGAGAAAGCCATCTTGAGAGATGGCGGCGGAGTCCGGGGCGGCCGAGGGGGCGGGGGTTTCCGGCGCTGTGCTGGGAGAGGTACTGGAGGATGAATGGTCGGAGAAGAGCAGGGCCTGTTCCTGGGCCCAGCGCTGGAGGTTTTCGGCAGCACACCAGACGCAGACAGCGGAGCAGGCCAGAATGACGAGATTTTTCAGAAGATTCCGGAATTTGTTCATAGACAGTACCTCTTTCATAGAAGATAAAGAAACGCCCCAACATAGGGGAGCAAAATAAAGAAAAAAGCGCAAAAGCTCTGGGGAACGCGGGACGCCGGCAGGGAAGAGCGGCGTATGGCCCGTGGTCCCCTGGAGAAAGAGCGGGCGCTGCCAGAACCCGTACAGGCATTTAGCGGATTCACAAAATATCTCTTGCATCTGCGCTGTCTTTTTAGTATAATAAAAGCTAAATTTATTTTTATAGTCATTTAACTTGAAAAACATCATTTTCCAGGTTATAGGGTCGCTTTGGGGGCAGAGTTGCTTTGGGCGGGCCGGCAGAACATATCTCCATCGAACAATTTGTGAATTTGATACTTTTGAAATGGTTTGACTATAAGCGTTTAACATAGGAAAAAGGAGGAACTTACATTTATGTCTATCTACTCGGAGATAAAACCAGAGATTCTGGGCTTGGCGCAAAAATGTGTGGACAACAGCCGTATTGACCCGGAACTCTATACCAAATTTGACGTAAAACGCGGCCTGCGGGACCTGAACGGCAAGGGCGTGCTGACCGGCCTGACCAACATTTCGGAGATTGTTTCCACCCAGACCGTGGACGGGAAAAGCGTGCCCTGCGAGGGCAAGCTCTATTACCGGGGCTATGATGTGGAAGAGCTGGTGCGCCGCCAGGCCGGGATAGATAACTTCGGTTTCGAGCGTACCGCGTTTTTGCTGCTTTTTGGCGACCTGCCAGAGGAGGGGCAGCTAAAGGATTTTTGCCAGCTGCTCTCGTTCTACCGCACCCTGCCCACCAGCTTTGTCCGGGATATTATTATGAAAGCCCCCAGTGACAATATGATGAACACCCTGGCGCGCAGCGTGCTTACTCTTTATTCATATGATGAGGAAGCCGAAGATATTTCTGTGCCCAATGTTTTGCGTCAGTGTTTGCAGCTGATTGCCCTGTTTCCCCTGCTCTCTGTGTATGGCTACCAGGCCTACCGCCATTATCACGACGGGCAAAGTCTGTTTATCCACCAGCCGGACCCAGCCCTTTCCACAGCGGAGAATATTTTACGCATCCTGCGGCCAGACTGCCAGTATACCCAGCTGGAGGCCCGGGTGCTGGATATTGCCCTGATCCTCCACGCGGACCACGGAGGCGGAAACAACTCCACCTTTACCACCCACTTGGTTACCTCCAGCGGAACGGACACCTATTCGGCCATGGCGGCGGCCCTGGGCTCTTTAAAGGGGCCCAAGCACGGCGGGGCCAATATCAAGGTGGTGCAGATGTTTGAGGACATCAAGGCAAATATCAAGGACTGGAACGATGACCAGGAGATTACCGCTTACCTGAAAAAGCTTTTGCACAAGGAGGCATTTGACCGCTCCGGGCTCATTTACGGCATGGGGCACGCGGTGTACTCCATCTCGGACCCCCGTGCCAAGACCATGGCCTCTTTTGTGGCCGGACTCTCCCAGGAAAAGGGCCGTATGGCGGAATACCAGCTATATGCCAACGTAGAGCGGCTGGCGGTGGAGCTGATTGCCAAAGAGCGAAAGATTTATAAGGGCGTTTCTGCCAACGTGGACTTTTACAGCGGGTTCATTTACAGTATGCTGGACCTGCCCATGGAGCTGTACACGCCCATTTTTGCCATCTCCCGCATTGCGGGCTGGAGCGCCCACCGCATTGAGGAGCTGGTGGGCGGCGGAAAGATCATCCGGCCCTCCTATAAGAGCGTGCAGGCCCATAGGGACTTTCCCCAAAGCTAGAGTCTGTTTGAAACCTCCGAAATACCGTCTGTTTTGACCAGAGAGGAGCCTTCGGCGTTAAAAATTCCCTGGCTCTGGGCATGTCCAGAAGGAAGCGTTAAAAGGCGAGGCTCCATTCCTTCGTCATAAACTCTTCTTTTGGACACTCCCCCAAAAACCACCCTCTTGCCTTTTTAGAAGATTTGTGCTATAGTATGATCAATAGAAAACATAACTTCCCACCCGAAGTTTGGAGCCACACATCTTGAAAGGAGGCACCCTTTATGCCACCACGTATGGTAGAACTACACGACATAGACGTACCGGCCTTTTTGCAGGTGCTGGATAACTGCGAGGGCGAGGTTTACCTGATGACCCGGGACGGCGACCGGCTGAACCTGAAGAGCAAGCTGTGCCAGCTGGTGGGGCTGACCGCCCTGATTGAGGGCGGAAAAATTGCCGAGGCGTTCGTTATGTGCGAAAAGCAGGCGGATGAAAACAAGCTCTTCCGTTTTAACCTGTACAAAAAGGGCGCGGGGGACGACGAATAAGAAGAGCTGGGAGAAAACAAAAAAGGTTACGCCAAACCTCGGCGTAACCTTTTTTTGTATTATTTTCAGGACATGCAGTCCTTGGGCTGTTATAGTAAACACACTTAAAAATCGGTACATACCGATTTTTAAGCTGGGCGACTACCTCGCCTAGGGCTTGTTTAAAAAATCGAAAACGCCGTCTTTTTACCCAGAAGCAACCATCTTCTGCGTCGAAAATCCTCGTAATACGCAAGTATTACTTGCGGTTTTCTCCTTGAAACTGACCGTTTCTGGTCAAAAATCCGTCATTTCCTCTATTTTCAAACAAGCCCTAGTTCAAAAGAGCTTGAATACCTCTTTTGAACTGTGTTAACTATTAACCCTTGGCCCGCTCTTGAATGATGGCCGCCATCTCGCCCACATTCTTCATGGAGGAAATCTCCCCCATCTTGAACTTCATGCGGAACTCCCGCTCCACAGCGGAAATAAGGGTGATGTGCTCCAGGCTGTCCCAGTCCTCAATGTCGTCCGCCGTGGTCTGGGGGTTCACTCGAATGGTGCGGTCGTCAAAGACCTCCTGAAAGACGCGATTTAGGCGGGTAAAGATTTCTCTGATGTCCATAGTGATCGTCCTTTCTATATAATAATTTTCAATAGCCGCAAAAGAAGGAAACTAGGCTCGGGGCGCAAGCCCTGAGCGCGGACTGGGGTGGGGTGGTGAAAGCACTTGGCTTTTTGCGCGCCGCTTTTTAAGGGATTAAGGTCGCCTCCGGCGGCAAGGGGCGCTGCCCCCTTGACCCCCGCTAGGGAACCAGTTCCCTGGACCCTTTCTCCCTTCGCGTATGTCCGCTTTTAGGGATTGCCGCTTACCTCGATTACTTTGCATTTGGGCTGGTACCCGGCCACCTTTAGCTCCCAGGTAGTGTTGCCCGCCTGGTCCTCCGCGGTTTTCTCAAAGCCAAAGCCAGCGTACAGTTCCCGCACCATGTTGTTCTTGGCTGTGGGGTAATAGTGCCCCCGGATGGTCTCTATACCCTGCTCTCCGCAGCGCTGTACCAGCCGGTCCAGCATGGCCAGCTCCATGTCCCGCTTCAGCACCCGGCAGCTCATCAGCCACAACTCTACATCCAGCACAGAGCCGCTCTTTTTGCCAATGACCACCGAGACCACCCCGTTGTCTCCAAACTTGTCCACCAGCTTGCCGTATAGCCGGATGTACCCCGGGTCGGCGAACACCTGCTCCATTTCCTCCACCGTGTAGCGCCGGGTGGTCAGGTTGAACTGGTTGCTCTTGTTGCTTAGCTGGGTGATACGCCCCAGGTACACGGGCAGAAAATCGTCGATGACCGCCCGCATATCCAGGCTTTTCAGGTATTCCTGGTAGTCGCCAAAGCTGGCCTGCTGGGCGGCCCGCTGAACATTAGCCTTATACATATCGTTGCGCTTCAAGTCGTCCTCGCTAAATGTAGTGGCCTCAAAGTACCCGCCCCGGTCAATGGCGGCAATGTAGTTCTCTACCCCTTCCATCTCCGGCACGGCCGCACCCTTTACCTGGGCCCGCACGATCTCCCGCTCGGCGGGGTTGTCGTCCGCAAAGACAATGGCGTCTGGTAAAATGTTCAGCTCCTGGGCAATCTCTAGCATGTTCCGGTCTTTATTTTCCCAGTTGGCCTTGATGACAATAAAGTCCCCAGGGCGCAGCAGCCCTTCGGGGTGTTCCAGGCCGGCAATGGCGTTTTCCAGGTCGTTTTTGGAACAGACCGTCAGCAGTACGCCGGTGCTTTGCAGCTGCTTCAGGTAGCCCTGGAACTCATAGTAAGACTGGGCTACGCCGTTTTCCTGGCCAATGTCAATGCCGTCCACCCCGTCGTCGCCCACCACGCCGCCCCATAGGGTGTTGTCCAGGTCCAGGGCCAGGGCCTTTTTGTTTTTGCCAAATAGAGACTTCACGATGTTCGCCAGGTTAAAGGCAAAGGCGGGAATGGCCTCAAAACAAAGGGCGTACTTATACAGGTTCCAAAAAGCCGGGTCCGCCCAGCGGCGCAGGCCAAAGTCCGCGGAGAGATAGTCAATGTCGTTTAGGTAAAACCCCTGGTGCGTTTCTGCCCAGGCGGCAAAGGCCTGGTTCAGCCGGGCGGTAAAGTGGACCCGGCCCCGGTGGTCCCAGGCATCCCGGTTGCCCAGCAGGCGGTAAAAGGGCTTTTCAAAATTGTTTTGGATAACAGGGCAGTGAAAGCGCTCTTCCAGGCTTTTCCACACGGCCCGAAACTTTTCCAGCTCTTCTTCCAAACAGCGGTCCGCGTCCTCTGGGCTGTCGGTAATCTGGGGCCAGTGGGTAATGTTTCGGCTGGTGGTGTGCACAAAGATCAGGTCTGGGGCAAAATCCAGCAGCTCTTGAGGCGGAAACATGGCGTCCTGAAAATACTGGGCGTACTCCGACTCATAGAACTCTGGCTGAATGCCCGCGTCTAGGAGGAAAAGCTCTAGAGTTTTTACAATGTCGCTGGTGGTGGAGCCGCCCAAAACCGCGATTTTTTTGGTCAGGCGGGGCTCGTCCAGGGCCAGCAGTTCCTTTCGCAGGGCTTTGCGGCGGCGAATGATCTGGGCAGGGTCAAAGGGGTATTGCAGTTCCATCATGATATCACGTCCTAAAGGAGATTCATAGAGCAAGGGGGGAAGCGTTGGGGGGAGTAGGCGTCCGATTACTCCTCCCCGCCGCCTCCCGGCGTATAGTCGTCCGTCACGGTCTCGCCCACGTTCTGGTTCATCAGGGTTTCCAGGTTGTTCGCCGCGTCCCCTACCAGCGAATAGGAGGACATGGTAAAGAGCACGTCCGTAATGCCCATATCTTTGATAAAGCTAACGAGGTTTCGCTCCATATAGCGCATGTCCGCCACATAAATCTGTTCAAAGGAGCCCACCAAAAACGGCGGAATGGTGTTGCCATAGCTGTCCTTTACCACCAGCAGCTTTCGACCGTTCTTGGTGGGGGTGTCGGCCTTAACAATATACTGGTCGCCGCCCAGGTAGATCATATAGGAATCCGATCCCTCGGCCCCTTCCTGGAAGAAGTCGTCCTCATCCCACAGGTAGTTGAAGCTGGTATCATAGTACACGGTTTGGTAGTCTTTACCAGGCATGTAATAGACAAATTCCTCTGGGTCGTTGAGAAGCTCCGCCGCGTCCCCCGCAAAGGAGTACAGGCTGCCCACAAAGCCCTCTCGGGTCATCTTTTTATAGGTACTGATGTCGTCAAAGGATACCCCCGCCGCCTGGGCAAAGGCTTGGGCCGCGTAGTAGGCCCCCAAAGGCTGCCAGTGGTGGTCTGTGCGGCAGTAGATAGGCTCTTCCACATGCTGGGAAAGCACAGGGCACACGTTGATAGAATGGATGCCGGGGTTCAGCTTGGCGGCTATGGCGTCAAAACAGTCGGAATGGTTGGCGGTGTAGTTCTCATAATTTTTGGGCGTATAGAATTCACAGGCCAGGGGCGCGGGCATGGACCAAATAGACACGCCGTCTCCCAGGGTGCTGTGCAGGGTATTCAGGTTTTGGGCATAGCTTTCCCCGCTGCCGCCCCCGAACAGCTCTAGGCCCCGGTAGTGGCCGTCCTGCTTTACAATGATAATACCGTTCTTTTCGCTGTACTCGGCGTCCTGGTTGGTAAAGGGGTTGTCCGCTGGGGCAGGGGTGGCGCCGTCCATGTGCCGGCCGGCGGCGCCCTCCAGGCCCGCGTTCCCATTATTGCCCACGGGTGTAACAGGGGGCTGTTCCCCGCCAGATGGGGTAGTGCCGCTTTCAGGGGGCTGGGCGCTAGGCTGGCCGGGGGAGGGGCTGGGGGCCGGGTTATTCTGGTCCAGCTTGTTTACGTTGCCCACAAATTTTACGCCGCCCTCGCTTTTTGGCAGGCCGAACACGCTTTTGATCTGGCTGCCGATTCGTTTCAGGTCGTCCCGCATGGGCACGGTGTCAGTATAGTAGTGGGCCACTCCCGCAGTGAAATCTCCGGAAAAGTAGGTTTCAAAAGAAAATTCCGGCAGCTTGTCCAGCTCGCGCTTTTCAATCATTGACTCCGTGGATCTGGGCAGCAGCCACATGGCCGCGGCCATACCGGAAAAGCATAAGATCAATAAAGCTATGACCACCACCGAGGCCCGGCGTTCCAGCAGGGCCCGGCGGTCAAACTTTTTTTTCCGGGACCGGGGCGGCTGCTTCAGGTCCTGTTGGGGGGACAGGACCCCGCTAAAATCGTCCTGGGGATAAAAGCTCTCATAGTCCTCGGGCGGGTTTTCCGCCGGCTGGTATAAGCCGGTAGCCTCTTGGGCAGGTTCTAGGCCCTCTTGGTATAGAACTTGCGGGTTCAGAACCTGCTGCTCTGGATAAAAGTACTGCTCAGCAGGGGACGAAGGGGCTTCCTCCTGGGGGATGAAACCAGCGGCCGTAAAATCCGCCTGCCGGTAGCGGTTAAAAGAGCGCTCTGTGGTTTTCGGCGAATAAACGCCGCCAAAGCGCTCGGGTACGTGCAGGTTCAGCCGCCGAGGCGGGGAGGCTGCGGCGTCTCTTTGAAGGGCCGCCGGCCGCCGGGGATCATTAATATGGTTGTCACGGTCCATTACCGCGCCTCCTTGTAAGTGTTTAAAAGTTTTGTTGGGCTGTGCGCAAGTAGAGTCAGCGATGCCAACTCTTGTGTTCCTCTAACGAAAAGTCCGCGGCTGGAACCCGCATACGTCCAGATACGAAACAGGCGCTAAAAAGAGCGTGGGGCGCTTTTTTAAAAGTTCCAGTACAGGAACACGTTATTGGTGGAGTCCACCAATAGGATACTGACTACCGTCAGTATCCCTAAGCAAACCACTGCCGACCCCACCCGGCCGGCCAGGTACAGGCCGTCGCTTTTGCTCTCCAAAAAGAACCGCTTCACTTTTGGCAGCAAGGGCAGGCTGAAAGCCGCTGATCCCAGCACCAGGAACAGATTGTCCAGCAAGGAAGCCCAGGTTATGGGGTCGTACAGGGGAGCTCCGCTGGTCAGCATGGCCACCCCAGAAATGTTCAGGAAAAACTGCCCCAGCTGGCCCAGGTCCTCGAAATAGAAGATTCCAAAGCCAATGATGATCACAATCTTGCTGTAGATATGCTTCCACCAAAGGGGCCATTTTTTCATGCGTTTTTTGCCCAGCTTCTGCTCGAAGAAAATAAAGAAGCCAAAATATAGGCCCCAAAGAATGTAGTTCCAGGCAGCGCCGTGCCATACGCCGGTGCAGAACCATACCAAAAACAGACTGACGTACTTGCGGTTTTTGCCAAAGACGGGCACATACAGCAGGTAATCCCGAAAAAAGGAACCCAGGGAGATGTGCCAGCGCTGCCAGAACTCGGCAATGGTCTTGCAGGCAAAGGGGTGGCGAAAGTTTTCGTCAAAATGGAAGCCAAACATGCGCCCCAGGCCAATGGCAATGTCCGAGTAGCCGCTAAAGTCGAAATAGACGTACAGGGAGTAGACGATGACTGTGTACCAGGTGCCCAGCACCGAAAGGCCCGTGACGTCTTTGCCGAAGAAAGTATCCACAATGGCCCACAGGTTGTTGGCTAAAATGACCTTTTTCCCCAGCCCCACCATCACCCGCAGGGCTCCTTCGCACAGGTCTGTCAGACTGGCGCTGCGGTTTTCAATCTCTTCCTCCACCACGCTGTAGCGCACAATGGGCCCGGCAATGAGCTGGGGGAACAGGGAGAGATACAGCAAAAACCGGTGGTAGCGCCGCTGGACCTTTACGGACTCCCAGTAACAGTCCAAAATATAGGAGATGGCCTGAAAGGTGAAAAAGCTGATGCCAATGGGCATGCGAATATTTGGCACAGGCAGCCCAAGGCCCGTGAGGCCGTTGATATTTTCTACAATAAAGCCGCTGTATTTGAACACCACCAGCAGGGCCAGGTCTATCACGATGCCCGCCGCCACCGCAGCCTTTGCGCCCCCCGAGTCCCGGGTGCGCTCAATGACCATGCCCACGCCCCAATTAAAAAGAGAGCTGAATAGAAGCAGAAGAACCCACAAGGGCTCGCCCCAGGCGTAGAAGATTAGGGAAAAGATAATGAGCACAACGTTTTTGGCGGGAATGCTTCTGGCCAGTAGGTAGCAGACCAGAATCAGGGGCAGAAAACAGTATATAAAAAACAGATCGGCAAAAACCATGACAGGCACTTCCTCATTTTTAACGATTCTTTAAAATAGGGGGCCGCAGGTTTTTCTTTGCGGCTCCCTACTGCCGGCGGTCGTTACGGCTGGTACGGCTCGGCTTTTGGTTGCGGTACACGCCTGTGGACTGGCGGTAGGACTTAATTTGCACCATGGGGCGGGTTTCGTGGCGCAGCACATTGGTGCGGGCGGGGGTGATCAGCGGCCGGTGCCTGTGCACAGCCCGGCCACGCCGCCGGGAACCGCTGTGTCCGCTGAAAATGAACACGGCAATACTGGCCACCGCCACCACCCCGGCGGCTATGCCCACCCACAGCAGCGCCGGGCTGCCCGGGCTCTTCTTGGAAGAGGCCGGACGCTGGACCTGGGAGGAGGGGCTTTGCTGGGCAAAAAGCTCTGGGTGGGCGGCGCAGTATGACTCTGCCTGGGCCGCGGCTGCGTTAAAAAACTTCAGCACGCCGGCGTCATAGGCTTGGGTGCTAAAATCCGCTTCTAAATGATTTTGCAAAAGCCCCTTTAAGGTCTCGGTGGTAAACAGGGCTTTCAGCCCATCCCCAGCCACGGCCAGGTAGTCGCCGTCTGAGACGGACAGGGCCACCAGCAGCCCCCGGCCCCCCGCGCCGCCCACCTGCCAAGCGCTTATTAACGAACGCAAATATTCCACCCGGCCAGCAAAGTCCGAGCCCGGCAGCGTTTGGACCGTATAGACCACCAGCTGCACCCCGTAGCTCTGGTTTAAGGAAGCGTTTTTATTCAAAATTTCGGTCTTGGTGGCCTCGGTGAGCAGAGAGGCCTGGTCGTTTACATAAAATTCCTCACTGGGCTGGGGCAGCGCGTCCTTGGCGAAAGCGCCGCCCTGGTCTGCCAGTGCCAGGGGCGCGACCCCTAATATCAAGAATACCCAAAGGGTAAATAAGGACGCGAATAGGCTGGCGAATATTTTACTTTTATGTAGGCCGGTCAAAACTGCATCTACCTCTCCCTGGGCGACCCCACGATATTATTCTATTCTAACGTTTACTTCAGATTATGTCAAGGGCAACGTGCGGGAGAAGAGTGATTCCGCCTGGGACGGTTGCAAAAATTTTCTCAAAATGATAGAATACTTTAAGAAACTTGTAAGGGCGGGTCGTTATAATATGGTATATACAGTCACATTAAATCCAGCGCTGGATCTGTTCCTCTCTCCCCAAAGCTTTGCCCCTGGCAGGGATCAGCGTTATCAAGAGGGGGTCTTTCTGCCTGGTGGCAAGGGAATTAATGTTTCGCTGCTGCTGGGCTCTTTGGGGGTGGAGACCACCGCCCTGGGGCTGGCGGCAGGGTTCACAGGCCGGGCGCTGGCAGATATGCTGGAGCGGCGCCGGTGCCGGACGGACTTTTGCTTTTTGTCCCAGGGGCTTACCCGGGTGAACGTGAAAATTACGCCCCCGGACCAGAAAGAGACTGCCCTGAACGGCGGCGGGCCCGCTGTTGCCCAGGAGGACCTAGAGCACCTGGGGGAAAAGCTTTCCCTTTTAAAAGAGGGAGATTTTCTGGTGCTGGCAGGCAGTGTGCCGCAGTCTGTACCCAGCGGCGTGTACGCCTGGCTGATGGAGCAGACCCCGGCGGGGGTGCGGGTGGTGGTGGACGCCACCGGGCCTGCCCTGCGTGCCGCCATGGGGGCGAGGCCCTTCTTGGTAAAACCCAACCTGGAGGAGCTGGCGGAGCTTTTTGGTGTGGAGCGGGTGGCGGAGGACCAGGCCCCTGGCTATGCCAAAAAGCTGCAAGACATGGGCGCGGCCAACGTACTGGTATCCATGGGGGGCCAGGGAGCCCTGCTGCTGACCGAGGATAAAGCCCTGCTGCGCCGCCCAGCGCTGCCAGGCCGGGAGGTCTCTGCCGTGGGGGCTGGAGACAGCATGGTGGCTGGGTTTCTATACGGGCTTTTGCGGCAAGAGGGGGCCGCCGGGGCCCTGGCCTGGGGCATGGCGGCAGGCGCGGCCACGGCTTTCCGCCAGGGAATTGCCACAGGGGAAGAGGTGCGGGCGCTGATGGAAAGGGCCCCCGGCCCCTTTCTGGATAAAATGTAAAGCTTTTGCAAACAGCTGAAATTCCAGTTGACATGGGATTGAATAAAACGTAAAATGATAATGGAGTAACATCCGGAATTTTGAAACGTTCTGTACAAAGAATTTCCTCTGGAAGGAATCGTCGCCATGAATCATAACGGCAATAAACCGATAGAACAGGAATATCGGACCTCGCAAGTGTATAAAACCCTAACAGGCACTGGAAACCCCACGGCGGAAAAGATTGCCCAGGGGCTGGGCAGGGCCGCAGCCGGCATTGACGCGGCCATCCAGGCCGCCGCCCAGGGCTATGAGGCGGCTAAAAGCGCCCCCCAGGGCCAGCCGCCCCCCCAAAGGCCGGTGGGAGGGCCTGGGCCGTATAATACGGGAAGGGGCCCTGCTCCGGCAGGGGGCACCTACCGCTATCGCCCGGGCCAGCCCACTGTACAGCCGCCCCCGGTGCGTCCCACGGGCCAAACTGTGCAGCCGCCTCCTCAAAGGGTACAGCCGCCCCAGCCTGGCCGCCCGGGCGGACCGGGCCCGGTGGCGCCGCAGTATACAGCCCACCGCCCCACGGTCCAGACCCGCCCGCCAGAAGGGGTCACCCCCGCGCCCCCGCCCCAGATGCCGCCCATGAAGGTGGTGCGCAGGGGCAGCGCCGCTAAGTACTATATCACCGGGGTGGCGGCCCTTCTGTACGCCATGAACATCCAGATGATGAGCGTGCCCCAGTGGGTGGCTTTCGCCGCGGTGATGATGCTGATTTTTCTCATCTCGGGGGGGATCTTCAAGGGCAAAAAGGAGCTGGTGCCCGTGGCCCCCGAAAAGCCCCAGCCAAAGCCCCAGCCGGAGGAAAAAAAGGAGCCCGAGCCGGAGAAGAAGTCCGCCACCGGCGACCCGGAGGTGGACAAGATTATCGACGAAGGGCACAATATGATCAAAAAGCTGCGGGCAGCCAACGACGCCATACCGGACGAGGCCCTTTCCGCAGACATTGACCGAATGGAACGGGCCTCGGCGGACATTTTCAACTATATTGCCAGCCACCCGGAGAAAGCCCAGCAGATTCGTAAATTCATGAACTATTATCTGCCCACCACCCTAAAACTGCTGAATAGCTATGAGAGGCTGTCAAAGCAGTCGGTGAAGGGGGAGAACATCACCTCTACCATGTTCAATATCGCGGGGATGATGCACACCGTGGCGGACGCTTTTGAAAAGCAGCTGGACTCCCTGTTTACTGACGAGGCCATGGACATTTCCGCAGACATCACCGTGTTCGAGACCATGCTGAAGCAAGAGGGCTTTGTGGAGGAAAAGAAAAACGGCATATAAGGGTTAAAAAATGCTCTGCTTAATAACTGTGGAAAAATGAATGGAGGAACGGTTCGCAATGAGAATTCGAGAGGGAAGCAGTTCTTGGGGTACAGTTGTCTTTACAGTGGATGGAGACAAAATACGGCAAGGAGATTCCTCGTGGGGAACTGTTGTTTACAACATCGATGGCAACCGAATTCGTGAAGGAGATCGCAGTTATGGAACAGTTGCCTTTACTATAGATGGAAATAAAATTAGGCAGGGAGACTCTTCGTGGGGAACCGTAGTCTATACCATCGATGGAAACAAAATTCGTGAGGGTGACCACAGTTACGGCGATGTCGTCTACACCATTGATTAGGACAGGGACAGACGGTAGTGCGGAAGGCTAAGAAATAGAAAATAATTCTTCCAGCTGTTTTGCAGAGCTTTTCTATAACAACAATTGCACGTAAAATTTGGGGAAGTGACCTTATGGGCTATGTCTGATTCTTTGTCATATTGTGGGCAATTGCAATGATAATAGAGTCGCCTTGGATTCTGGTTGTAATTGTAGTGGTGATTGGCGCGATTTTTTTCTACCACGCAGTGTCGAAGGATCTAGATGATTTGGACGATGAAGATTCGGATTCAAAAATAGATACGAACTGTGTTCATGAGGCGGTTCGATTTCTAAGCAGCTACTTGTTGCTGTGCAAAAAACATAGCGTTATAGGTCTTTGCTACATCACAATTGGAGAGAGTGATGATGCCGGATGCAAAGTGGAAGGAGACTGCATTATATTTTTAATTGATGGTGAACATGCCGAGGACTACTTTTCATATATTCTTCTAGAACGAGATCGAGCTTTGTGTGAGTTGAAAAAATCATATGAGGCTTATCAGACGGCTATAGACCAAGTAGAGAATCGGATAAAATGCTATTTTGGCAGCGATGATCTCCATTACGTCTTTATTGACCCGGACGAATACCATTTCAATGATTCGGATATAACATTTCATTACGAGGGAATACTGTTTACCTTCGCTGGATTTCAGCGGGGTCCTACGTTGAACGCCATTGTAGATGAGATTTCGAGCAAATTCCCAGACGCAGAGATCAAGAGAGGTAAGTATGGCGTTGGTGTTAAGTGATGCCATACTTTTACCTGGATTAAGGGAAAAATTAAGTAACCGGATGAAAAACCGTAAAAATTTTCGGTGCAAAATAAACTATAGAAAAAGGAGTGTAAGATGATGGACAACGAAATCAAATTATCTCTTGAGCAGCCCGCGCCCGCGATGCCTACCCTGACCCTGGAGCCCGAGGCCGAACCCGAACCCCAGGCCCCCGCCCAGGAAGAAGTGCAGGTGACCACCCTGGACGAGAGCGTGCTTACCCCCGAAGAGCGCAAGGTGGTGGATGACTTCTCTCAGAAAATCGACCTGCAAAACAGCACCATGGTGATGCAGTACGGTTCCGCCGCCCAGAAGAAGATCGCGTCCTTCTCGGACACGGCCCTAAACAACGTGCGAACCAAGGACCTGGGGGAGGTGGGGGACCAGATCTCTCACCTGGTGGTGGAGCTGAAGGGCTTTGATATTGATGAGGAGGAGAAAAGGGGCTTTTTTGGCCGCTTTAAAAATACCGGCAACAAAATTGTGGCCATGAAGGCCCGGTACGACAGCGCGGAGGTGAACGTAAACAAGATTGCCGCCGCCCTGGAGGGCCACCAGGTCCAGCTGATGAAAGACGTGGTGATGCTGGATAAGCTCTACGACATGAACCTGAACTACCACAAGGAACTCTCCATGTACATTATCGCGGGGAAAAAGAAGCTTCAGCAGGAGCGGGCCACCACGTTAGAGCAGCTGAAAGCAAAGGCCCGGCAGACGGGGCTGGCCGAGGATGCCCAGGCAGCCAACGACTTTGCCCAGCAGTGCGACAGCTTTGAGAAAAAGCTTCACGACCTGGAACTGACCCGCATGGTCAGCGTGCAGATGTCCCCCCAGATCCGGCTGGTGCAGAACAACGACAAGCTGATGTGCGATAAAATTCAGTCCACGCTGGTAAACACCATTCCCCTGTGGAAGAGCCAGATGGTGCTGGCCCTGGGCCTGGCCCACAGCGAGCAGGCGGTGCGGGCCCAGCGAGAGGTTAGCGACATGACCAACGAGCTGCTGCGCAAAAACGCGGAGAAGCTGAAGATGAGCACCATCGAGACCGCCCGGGAGAGCGAACGGGGCGTGGTGGATATGGAGACCCTGCGCATCACCAACCAGTCACTGATCCAGACCCTGGACGAGGTGGTGCGGATTCAAGACGAAGGGCGGGCCAAGAGAAGGGCCGCCGAGGCGGAGATTGGCCGGCTGGAGGGCGAGCTGAAGCAGAAGCTGCTGGATATTCACACCTAAGCAAAACCATCATTTACTCTCTTTTTTATTAGTAGAAAGGATACTGTTATGAGCAAAAGCGCAAAAGCTTGCGGAGCCCTCTTTATGGCTCTCGCCATTGCGGTGGCCATCCCCCTGGGCATCAACCGTTCTCTGGCAAAGCTGCGGGAGGACGCCGCCGGCTCTTATTACTATGACCAGGGCGGCTACGCCATCTTCCAGGGCATCGAAAAGCGCCGGGACGCCGCCAACAGCCTGGTCACCCTGGCGGAACGCTACGTGGAGGCCAACCCGGAACTGGCCGGCCCCATGGAGACCTTGGGCTATCAGATTGAGGCCAGCGAACGGACTTTTGACGAAGACCAGACCTTTACCACAGAGGAAAGTGCCAACAGGGCCCTGGATGAACCCGCCCGTCTTTTGGCCGAGGCCCTGGAAAAGGTAAATTTGGCTGAAAAGGATAAGAAATATCCCCGGCAGCTGCTGGCCCAGATGGAGTCGGAACAGGATAAAATTCAGCGCAGCAGCTATAACGACGAGGCCCGGGCCTATAACGAGAAGCTGGAGGGCCTGAAGCCCCTGGCCTTTCAGAAGCCTATGGCGGTTTTTGAGCCCTTGGAGCGCACGGTTACCAGCGCCCAGGAGCGCAGGGAGGCAGAGAAAGTGGAGGAATCCCCAGAGACGTCTGGACCGGAGAGCGCGGAGCAGGCAGCGGACCGTCTGGCTAGCCGGGCGGAGGAATGGGCAGACAACGTGGCCAGCGGGGCCGACGCGTTTGCCAATGGCGTTGCGGAGGGCACAGAGGACCTGATAAAGGACATCCTGGATGGAGTCTTTAGCTGACCGTGCGGCGCCGCCGCTGGGAAAAATTCGGGCTTCTTTCCCCTAGGGAAAACATAAGCCAAAGGAGGCCTTGTTATGAAAAAAAACCTGTTTGCCCGGGCGCTGGCCGTGCTTCTGGTGTTTCTGCTGGCAGCGGGGCTGCCGCTTTCGGCCCTGGCTGCTGTGCCGGAGCGGCCGGAGAACCAGTATGTGCTGGATGAGGCCAGGGTGATCACCCCGGAGACGGAGCGGGCCATTATCAAAGGCAACGACCAGCTTTTTAGCAAGTATGGGGCCGAAGTGGTCATTGTGGCTGTGGACTTTCTGGGGGGCCGGGACATTCGGGACTATACCACGGTGCTGTTCGAAACCTGGGGCGTGGGCTCCCGGGAGAACAACAACGGCATTCTGCTGGTCATGGCCATTGGCGAGGAGGACTATTTTGCCCAGGCGGGCTACGGTATTGAGGACTATTTTGACGGCGCCAGACTGCAAGGCCTGCTGGACGACTACCTAGAGGATGATTTCGCCGCAGGAGACTACGACCAGGGGGCCCTGGCCTTTTTTGAGGCGGTGCGGGACGAGCTGGAGAGCTACTACGGCGGCGAGGGCCAGCTGAACCCGCCCCAAGGCGAGGAGTACTATGAGTATGAGGAGGACCGGGGCTTCCTGGGCAACGGAAGCGGCGCGTTTCGCTTTATTGTGGGGCTTATCATCCGTATTATAGGCGCTGTGGTGGCAATCTCCATTATCGCGGCCATTATCCGGGCCAGCCGGGGCGGAGGCGGCGGCTATCGAGGAGGCGGGGGCAGCGGCTTTTGGCAGGGCATGATGCTGGGCAGCATGATGAACCGCCGGCGTCCCCGGTGGGGTCCGCCCCCGCCCCCGCCTCCGCCAGGGCCCTTTGGCGGAACCCGTCCGGGTGGCTTTGGCGGGCCCCGGCCCGGCGGTTTTGGAGGCGGCTTCCATAGCGGCGGCGGCTCCCGTGGGGGCGGCGCTGGGCGCGGCGGCTTTGGCGGTCACTCTGGGGGAGGTTTCCACCGGGGAGGCGGAACCCACGGCGGCGGCGCGGGCCGGCGGTAGGTAATATTGATAGACAAAAGGGACCGGGGGCAAAAGCCTCCGGTCCCTTCATGTTATTGCGTGGGTTCTTATTTTTCTATGGCCGCTTTCTTCTGGTTCACCTTCCGAATGACCTCCATATCAAACTTTGGCTCCCGGCCATAGGTATACAGGCCGTTTACCTCCTGCTCCACATCATACAGCTGGGTATAGCAAAAACCCATAATGTACGGATTGTCCAGCAGGGCCTCTGTCAGCTGGGTATAGCGTTGGATAAAGGCCGCGTCGTCCTCCGGCGAGTCGCCGTAGCCCCAGCCTTTGTCTTTGTCCGAGGCCCGGCTGATGCCGCCGTATTCGCTGACAAACACCGGCTCGCCCCGGTAGGTCTGGCGGTTGTTGCAGTGGTTTTCCAAAATCCCTTCACGGATACGGGCAAAGCGCGGGGCAAAGGTCTCGGGGTTCTGGTCGTAGTCGTGGACGTCGAAAATATCGGTCACTACGTGGTAGTTTCCACTGGTGTCAATGCAGGGGCGGGTGGGGTCCAGGGCCTTGGTTATGTGGTACACAGTGGCCAGCAGGGGGTTCCACTGCTGGCGGCCAAAGCCATCCCAGGTCTCGTTAAAGGGACACCAGCCGATGATAGCGGGGTGGTTGAAGTCCCGCTCCATGGCCTCTTTCCACTGGCTGATATAGGCGGCCAGGTTTTCGGGCAGGGAGTGGTCCAGGCCCCAGTTGGCATATTCACCCCACACCATATATCCCATCTTGTCACAGTGGTACAGGAACCGGGGCTCGAACACCCGCTCGTGGAGCCGCGCGCCGTTAAAGCCCGCCTCCATAGAGAGCCGGATGTCCTGGACCAGGTCCTCCTCGCGGGGGGCGGTATAAATGCCGTCGGGGTAGAAGCCCTGGTCCAGCACCATGCGCTGGAATACGGACCGGCCGTTGAGCAGGAACTGGAAGCCATCCAGCTTTACCTCCCGCAGGCCAAAGTAGCTCTGCACCCGGTCCTCTCCAAAGGTGAGCGCCACGTCATAAAGCCGGCCCTGGCCCAGTTCCCACAAGTGCTTTTCCGCCAGGACCACTTCGCCCCGCACCACGTCGCCCTCCACCGAAAGGGCCGCGCCGCCCATGGGCTTGCCCTGGTAGCTAACCGCTACATCCAGCTGGCCTCCGCCAGTGGTGTAAACCTCGAAGAGCATCCGGCCGTTTTTCACATCTGGGTAAAACCGGAAGGTTTTGATATGGCTTTCCGGCACATGCTCCAGCCACACGGTTTGCCAAATGCCCGTGGTGCGGGTGTAGAAGCATCCCTGGGAGGCAAAGCTGTGGGACTGCTTGCCGCTGGGCTGGCAGGTTTTCCGGCTGTCGTCCAGAGCGCAGAGGGTGAGAACGTTCTCCCCATCGTTCAAGTAAGATGTAACGTCCAGCTGGAAAGAGGTATAGCCGCCGGTGTGGCTGCCCGCCTCTTTGCCGTTGATGTACACAGTGGCCTCGTAGTCCACCGCGCCAAAGTGCAGCAGGACCCGGCCGTTGTCTTGCCACCCGGCGGGCACGGTAAAGCTCCGGCGGTACCAGACGCAGTTCATAAAGTCCGTGTGGCCAATGCCTGAGAGTCTGCTCTCGGGACAGAAAGGCACCTGGATGGTCTTGTCCAGGGGGCGGCCGTCAAAAAGTCCGCGCTCTTTGCCGGTCATGCCAAAGTCAAAGTCGAATTCCCACTGGCCGTTCAGGTTTTCCCATTGTTCCCGAAAAAACTGGGGGTTTGGATGTTCCGCTCTATACATATGGATCAGGCTCCTTTGGGTTTTATGGGCTTATTCTAACCCGCCGCCGGCTTTTTTTCAATGATGGAAAGTCCCGTTTATATGATGTTTTGTCCGCGTCTAGCGCTTTAGGCTTCGGCCGACCTCTTGCACCACTCCTTCTACCAGCCGGGCAATGGTCAGGTCTGGTACGCCCACAATGTAGTTGTCGCAGTGGTTCACAGGAATCAGAATGCGTTTGGCCCGGCTTTGGCCCACGGCCAGGGCCATGGCGGGGGTCACCTCGCCCAGCAGGGCGTCGGCAATGACAATGCCCACTGGGCCGATGATCAGGTCTGCCTGGCGGCAGCACACCACCACCGCGTTTTCTCCAGTGGCGCCCTGGTCGGCGCCGGCTTTTAGCATAGCGGAGGTAGAGGCGCTATTGGTCCCCACCGCGGTTACCGTCTCTTTTGGAAAATTTTTTTTAATGGCAGCCACCACCTGGCGGCCAATGCCCCCGCCCTGGGCGTCGATTACCATAATATTCATAAAAAACCACCATGCCGGCCCTGGGCCGCCTTTCCTTGGAAAAAATTTCATGGTTGGGTTCCTTTATAGTTGAAACAGTCCATCTAAAAAACCCGTTTTTATAAAAAAAACCGCCCGTTTTTGCAAGGGGGCGGCTGCTTTTATGTACTTAGGGCTTGCCAAAAAATCGGAAACACCGTGTTTTGAACCATAAAAAGGCCATCTTCCGAGTCAAAGATCCTTGCAAGCCGCCAGGCTGGCAAAATGACTTTTTCCTGGAAGCGGTCCGCTTCTCATCAAACCATCCGTCATTTCCTTTATTTTTAGACAAGCCCTAATTTCTGCCAATCGTTTTACACGTCCAAGCCCAACTTTTCCGCTACTTCTTCGGGAGAAAGGCCGGCCTCTTTGGCCTTTGTCAGTACAGAACGCATACTTACCGGGTGCAAAAGCTTTTGCCGCTGCTGCTCCAGCGCCTCAATTTCCATTTTCTTTTTCTCAATTTTCTGCTCTAATAATTCCAGCCGTTCTTCTCTTGTTTTTGCAGCCATGGCGTTCACCTCATCAAATGATTTGTAAAATTGCGCAATTTTATCTGGCGCTTGCCGGCAAAATGAACAGCGGGCAGCGGCCCATGCGCTGCGCACATTATACCGCAAAAAGAAGAAAGTGTCAATAAAAACAGATCGAAATTTACGATAGATTCTATAAAATTTTCCGTTTTATTTAAGGCGGCGGAATGAATAAGAGGTAGAGCGGCTTTGCCGTCTTAGGGAAAAAGGAATCGTTTCAAGCTGTATAAACGATATTCGGAAGCTTCTTCGGAGAAGCCCCTTTTGATGATGGAAACTCGTTTTTATTGGCGAAAAGAAGATCCTGGACAGAGGGTTTATTTCTGTCCAGGATCCACTAAAAATACGGTTTTGGCCCCATACAAGGACATCCCAGAGAAAGCCGCCTAGACCTTGTTTGAAAATAGGAGAAATGACGGGATTTTGCCCAGAAGATGGTCCATTTCAAGAAAAAACCACAAGTTCATTACGAGGGGTCTTGACGCGGAAAGGGGCCCGCTTATGAGCAAAAAGACGACGGGTTCGATATTTCAAACAGGACCTTAAGGGAAGCGCTCGCCGATTCTTGGCAAAAAAAGCTTTTATAGCAAGGGCTCATTCAGGGGTCGGAATGCCGCCGCTTTAGCTTTTGGGCTGCGGCGCCAGTGCCACGGGGATTTCCAGCGCCTATTTATTCCCCTTGATCTTAAACGTGGCCACCAGCTCTTTCAGCATTTCAGCCTGCCCAGAAAGCTCTTCGCTGGCCGTGGCGCTTTTTTGCGCGGTGTCCACGTTGCTCTCTACCACGTGGGAGATTTGGTCAATGCCATGGGAGATCTCCGCGGCGTCTTCGGCCTGTTTTTCGGTGTTTTGGGCTATATCGTGGATGAGGCCGCTGACCTGCTCCGCCTGGTCCATCACTGCCAGCATAGAGTCGGAAGTTTCCCGGGCGGCCTGGGTGCCCTCTTCCATAGATTCTACGGTTTCGCTTAGTAAGGCCGTGGTTTCTCGGGCTGCTGCTGAAGATTTTCCTGCCAGGGCCCGCACTTCATCGGCCACCACGGCAAAGCCTTTTCCAGCCTCGCCCGCCCGGGCGGCTTCCACAGCGGCGTTTAGGGCTAGGATATTGGTCTGGAAAGCGATATTGTCAATCTTTTTTACAATGCCGTTAATTTCTGTGGATTTGTCGCTAATGCGCTGGATCACATGGTTCATGTTTTCCATTTTGGCGCTGCTTTCCAGCAGGCCCTGCTTCACCTGTTCCGAGATACGGTTGGCCTCTTGGGCGCTGCCGGCGGTTTCTTGTACGCTCTCGGACATAGAGCTAATGTGGGAAGCCAGCTCCATCACTGCGCCGGCCTGCTCCGCCGAGCCCTGCGACAGGGATACCGCCCCGCCGGATACCAGCTGGGCGCCCGCGGCCACCTCTTGCGAGGCGGTACGCAGCTGGCCAAGGGTGTCACTAAGCCGGTTGGAGATCTCCTCTAAAGAGACCTTCAGTTTTTCGAACTCGCCGGTATATTGATTTTCCAAGGTGAAGTCCAGGTTTCCCCCAGCAATCTCCTTTAACCGCAGAGAAATTTCATCTATGTACTGTACATAGTCCCGCAGCCGCAGGGTGGTGCGGTTGAAGTTTTCCGCCAGCACCCCCAGCTCGTCGCCGGACTGGTATTTTATGGTCTGGTCCAGGTCGCCTTCCGCAATGCGCGCCGCAACCAGGCTTAGCTCTGTCACAGGCCGGCCGATAATCCGCCGGGCCAGGATGATCACCAGCAAAATTAAGGCGGCCACAGTGGCTAGCGCCACAGAAACCATCATGGCGGTCAGCTGGTGCAGGTCTGAGAGAACCTCGGCCCTGGACACATAGGCCACGGCGGCCCAGTCGCTGTCCGGCACGTTGGCCACCTGGATATAGGTGTTTTCAAACAGGGAAAGACCGGTTTTGCCTGTGCTGATCTGCTGGGCGGCGTAGGCGTACATGTTCCCCTGCACCTGGTCTAGCTTCTGTCCGACAATCTCTGGGTCCCGGTGGCCAATAATGGTGCCGGTGCGGGTATCCACCAGGAAAATGCCCCCGGTTTTTTCCAGCTGTATTACGCCGACGATTTTGGAGATGGAGTCCAGGTACACATCAGCGGCAGCCACGCCGCGCACCTCTCCCTGGGCGTTCTTCAGCACGCCAGAGGCCCCCACCACATAAGACCGGCTGTCCTCGTCAAAATAGACGTCCCCCAGAATGAATTTTTCAGAGGCAATGCCGTCCTGGTACCAGCTTTTGGAGGCCGCGTCAAAGTCTGGCCCGGGCACAAAGCTGGCGTGGTACAGGGAACCGTCCGTTAGGGCCACATACAGCCCGGCGGGATAGGCCTCGTTCTGGCCCACGGTGTGCAGGATGTATTCTTTCATTTCCTCCAGATCCATGTCCTCATACGTAATGGCGTCCCGCTGCATTTCCAGCATGGTTAGAACCTTGTTCATCCAGGCGCTGGTTTCCTGAAGCGTTTTGTCTGTGGTTGTCTGCAAAAGGTTCTCGCTCTTTTCCAAAAGCGCGGCGGAAACTTTTCCATAGACCACTGCCAGCAGCGTCCCCACCGCCAGGACCACGCAGATTACAATGGCGGCCGTCAGCTTTGCCGTGACCCCTTGAATTCTGCGGACCCTTCTGCCGGCTGTTTGTGTTTGTTCCATGATTGCAACGCTCTCCTATCTGTTAATTTCCCCATCCGAACGATCTTTGACCAAGTCAAGAATATGAAATTCTACTCTTATAATTATATCCATTTGTTGGAAAGAGCGCAAGAAAAATTTTAGGATCTAATAAAATATCCCGCGCGGCGCTGCTTCAATACCAGAAAGCAGCGCCGCGCGGGATATTTGGCATAAATGTATCGTTAGAACAGGGTCAAAGCTGTTTTGCTGCGGGCAGAGGAACGCGGCCGGCTCGTGGGAAAAACAGGGGAGTCTTTTTGCTTTCAGGCAATCCCGCAGAATTCTAAGTACCGTATTGCGCAGTCAGATTTTTCTTCAGAGGGTACAGATTGAGCTCCGTCAATCTTACGATTGAGAAGCGAAAGCTGTGCGCTATCACGGAAAACCTGCAAGCAAGACGGTGCTTAAGGCTCCAGCCGCGAATGGTGCGGGGTTGCCTTAAACAAGCCCTAGGGCTCCCCGTCCTCCTCATACCCAAGAATGTCCCCTGGCTGGTCTCGGACATTTCCGGGCCCGGCGCCAGCACCGCAAGACTGCTAAAGGCAAACTGCACCTCTAGTAATGGCCACGAGAAAAATGCCGGCCTGGCGCAGCATGCGCACATTAGCCGTTTGGAAAGGGGTCTTGCCCACCGGGAATTTGGTCTGGCCCTGGGTGGTGCGCAGAACCAGGTGCACGTTGCGGAACACCCAGGCCATCAGTTCCAGGGTCATGGCCCCTGCCGGCAGGAAGATTCTACAGGCCCCGTTGTGAATTGAGCCGTCCGGGTTGCCGAATACAATGGAAAAGCCGTGCACACGGATGGACTCGCCTGGGGCGGGCGCGCTTGCTACCAAAGCGCCGGGAATCAGCCCCGGTCCCCCCAAAACAGCACCAGGCCCACCACCATGCATCCGGCACCAATGTGGCAGGCCACCTCTAGAATCTTTGTAATCGGTGTGACAATGCGGGTCGGCCGGTCCGTTCTCATATTCCGCTGTGACACATAATAAAGACTCCTCCGCTTGGTTTGTGTCTCCATTATAGCCCGGGATATATTGTTTGTTTACTGAAATTTATTGTTTTTCCATAATTCCTTCCAGCTGCGCCGGGTCCCCCGCCAAATACATGGCCCCGCGGGCCAGCAGCTCTTCCCGGTCCCGAAATCCCCACAGCACCCCGCAGGAGTCCATCCCCGCGCGGCGGGCGGTGTCCATGTCCACGCCGCTGTCGCCAATATAGAGGGTCTCCTGGGGGGAAACCCCCAGCTCTTTTGCCAGGGCCAGCACAGCAGCGGGGTCTGGCTTGGTGGGAAATTCCGGGCGCTGGCCATAGGCGGCATGGAGCACGCCGCCATACAGCTCTCTGGCAATGGCCTGGGTCATGTCGTCTGGCTTGTTGGAGAGAACCGCCAGCTTTCGGCCCTTTTGGCGCTGACGCTCCAAAACCTCAGGCAAGCCGGGATAAGCCCCCACCAGGGCCAGGGGGTCCGCGGCGTAAAGGCGGTCATACACGGCCCGAAAGCGGCGGCGCTCTTCTGGAGAGAGGGCCGCCCCCACCCGGCGCAGCATCCGGTCCATCAAAACATCAGCCCCGTTGCCCACCAGCAGCCGGTAATCCGCCACCGGAATGGAGGGAAAGCCAAAGGCCTTTAGGGCGCTGTTGCCAAAATAGGCAATGGAGTGCAGGGTGTCGGCCAAAGTGCCGTCTAAATCAAAAATACAGGCGCGGTAGGGGGTCATAAACAGAGTCCTTTCTATTCAGGAAATAGGGCCCGTCCAGGGCTGTTAAAAGCTTGGGAACGGGCAAGCTCTATTATATTCCTGATAGAGGGAAAAATCAAGACAGGGAGGGAAGGGGGCGGACGAGACGGCGAAACTTTTCCCATCTGTTCGTCGGAGCCGCGCTCTGGCTACCGGTTAGTGGGGGAGAAACCGAAATAGCTAAGCAGCCCGTAATAAATGCCTCGGGCAAAGTCCGGCTGGTTGTCCCGCAGCTTTTGGGCGTCGGAGCGGTTGGTCAGGTAGCCCAGCTCCACCAGCACGGCGGGCATTTTTGTTTTTCGCAGCACATACAGCGAGGGGTTCAGCCGCACCCCGTTATTCCGGGTGCCCGCCTGTTCTACCACCGCGTTAAGGATGTGCTGGGCCAGCCAATAGGCCTGGGTGCCCTCTTGGTAAACATAGACTTCGCTGCCGTTTATAGCGGGGTTGCTGTTTGCGTTGCAGTGGATGCTGATAAAGTAGTTGGCGGGCCAGCTGTTGGCCATATTGACCCTGGCCTGTAGGCTGGAGGCGTTGCTGGTACCCAAAGACTCGGTGGGCGTGTTGCGGGAAAGCCGGGCCTCAAACCGGGGGTCGTCGTTTAAAAGGCCCGCCAGGTCTACCCCCACGTTGTAGGTGACGTCCTGCTCCCGCAGGCCGTTGCCCTCGGCCCCGGCGTTAACGCCCTGGGGGTTGTGGCCCTGGTCTGCTGATGTCAAGCCCGGAACAAAAATTTTCTCAACTTTTTTGTCTGAGGGCGTTGAATCAGGTCGCCATAATGTTGTCCTGATATTTCCACACGACCTCAAAACGACCATGTGGGTAGACAATGACCTCCTTCAGCAACTCCGGGATGATTACGTCGGAAACCTCGCCAACTTCATGAAAGCGCTTGAAGTTAATGACAAATGAATCCTCCCTAGCTTCGCTCTCCGTATCCAGTAGGGCTTGCAGCTTGGCGATCTGTGCAGAAACTTTTTCATTTTGTGTACTCAGCACCGCTTTTCTGGCTAGGTAGTCCTCCTTACCTACCTCCCCCAGCGCGAAAGCCTCATACAGTTCACGAATCTGGCGGTTTCTCAGGAATTGCGCCTCTTGCAAAGCAGATATCCGTTTCAGCATAGCTTTTGCATTACCTTGAGCTACCTTGCGTTGCTCGGACAACATCTTCTCTCTGTCCAAAGCGACTTCCGCTTGAATACGCAGGCTTTTTAGGATTTCAGCCAGCACATCTCCTTCTGGTATATAAACTTCTACACAGTCGGAAGAACTCAAAAACTGTGCTGTTTTGCAAAAGAAAAACCTTTCCTTCCCCCCTGACCGGCTCAGGCTATGACCGCACACCCCGCAGCGGATTTTGCCAGCCAATGGATAGTGCTTCGCAGCCAAAGGGTGCTCTTTAAACATCCGCAAAGCCGCCTGCGCCCGGTCAAATTCCTCTCTGGTCACGATAGCATCATGAGCGTTCGCAACCGCCACCCAATCCTCCCGGCTGACCTTTACCGTGTGGGTGCTGCCCACAACGTCCCGCTTGCGCCTGCCGTAGGTGCTTGTGCCGATGTACCGCTCGTCCCGGATGATGGTCGTGACGATAGCATCTGTCCAGAAATTGTCCTCTTGGACGCTTGACCAGCGTGTCCGGGAACAGCCCGCCGCCCGTTTGTAGAGCATGGGGGTCAGGACGGCTTCATCGTTCATCATCCGGGCAACCGTGACCGCGCTGTGGCCCTCTGCTATCAGTCTGAAAACACGGCGTACGACCTCTGCCGCCGGCGGGTCAATGATTAACTGATTGTGATTCTCAGGATTTTTCTGGTAACCATAAGGCGCAAACGGAGCCACAAAGTCGCCCCTCTGCGCCCGAAAGCGCTTGGCGCTCTTGACCTTTCGGGAGAGGTCCCGGCTATATAAGTCGTAGAGCAGGGCCTTGAATGAGGTGTCCAAACTGTCCACATCGCCGGGGTTGGCGCTGTCCAGGCCGTCGTTCACAGCGATAAACCGCACACCCATGAAAGGAAAAATCTTGCTGATATAGGTTCCTACGGTGAGGTAGTCGCGGCCAAACCGGGAGAGGTCCTTCACCACAATGCACTGGATTTTGCCCCGCTTGACCTGTTCCAGCATGGCCCGAACGCCAGGGCGCTCGAAGTTTTTCCCGCTCCACCCATCGTCGCAGAACTCAACAACTTCTGCCTGGGCAAAATCATCGTGTCGGGCAATGAAAGAATCCAGCAGGTTCCGCTGGTTGGCAATGCTGTTCGATTCTGTCTTGCCCGCCTGTTTCAAATCCCGGTCCTCATCAGAGATGCGCACATATTTTGCGACGGTCATAGAACCACCGCCTCCTCCGCTCCATCCAGCAGGCGCTTTAGGGCTAGGTACTCGTCCCGATATTTCAGCGTGATTTCCACCCGGTTGTCAGAATAGACTTCCACCCGCTCAATGAGGGCGTGTGCCAACTCATCCGTTAACTCCATTTGCCCACAGAACTGCCCGAAGGTTTTCAGCCAGGGATTGTCGCTGGCCTGCCGTTTCTGTTCAGCCTGTTGGCGTTCCAATTTAGCGATTTCCGCCTGTACCTGTTCCATTTCAGCGCGGTACTGGTTCCGCAGCTCCGTGTATTCCCGCTCGTCCATCAGTCGGTCAACATAGTTCTGGTAAAGGCTGTCAAACAGGGATTTGCTACGGGAGAGCTTACGCTCTGCGGCGGTAATCTGACGTTCCAGCATATCATACTGGAGAACGGTTTTAGAGGAATGGGCATACTCTTCCACCAGCTTTTGCGTGTCAGCGCACAGTTTGATTTCCCGCTGCAGAGTGGCCCAAAGAATTTCTTTTAGCTTTGTTTCATGTAGATATTTCTTGGGGCAGGCCGTAATATCGGCGTGATGAGTCTGGCAGATGTAGACATAGTAGAGATTTTTGCTGTTGTTGGTGACCTGCTTATAGCGCACCATAGGCTTGCCGCAGTCGGCGCAGAAGATAAGCCCGCGCAGAATATTGGGCGTACTGCCCAGGTGGTCGTGATTGCCGAGGCTCGCGTTGTAGGCTTGGCTGGCCTTATCCGACATGGCCCGCACCGCCCGAAAAGTGTCCTCATCTATCAGCGGATCATGGGTATTCTCCACAATGATCCAGTCGGATTTTTGTGTGCGCTGCTGTTTCCGGCCCTGGCATAGACCGGATTTTTTTCGTCCCTGCACCGTGTGGCCCAGATAGACAGGGTTTTCAATGATGCCCTTAATGGTGAAAATATTCCACCGTGCATTGCTGTAACGGTCGGTTTTGAGCTGCCCGATTTCCCGCCGGTACTGCGCCGGGGTGGGGACTTTCTCATCATTCAGCCGCTTGGCAATTTTGTTATAGCTCATGCCGCCCAGCCGCAAGTCGAAAATTTCCCGAACAATGGGCGCGGTAGTCGGATCAGGTTCGATTTTGTGCTTATCCTCCGCACACTTCCGGTAGCCATACGCTGCCCAGGAGCCTATGAACTCTCCCTCTCTCTGCTTGACGGCCAGGGCGCTGCTCACCTTGCGGGAGATATCCCTGCTGTACGCCTCGTTGATGATGTTCTTTAGCGGGACGATATAGCCGCCCTGGGAGCGCTCGGCGGTGAGGGTGTCAAAATTGTCGCTGACCGCCACAAAACGCACATCCAGAAACGGGAAGATGCGCTCCAAATAGTTGCCTGTTTCCTTGTAGTTCCGGCCAAACCTGGACAAGTCTTTCACCACAATGCAGTCGATTTTCCCGGCGCGCACATCGTTCATCAGCCGCTCAAACTCCGGGCGCTGGAAAGCTGACGTTAGATAACGATACTTTTGAAAACACTGGAAAATCAAGGTTTTTCGAGCGACGGACAAGCAGGGTATTGTACTAAAAACTGAATACGACGCAGAAGCGGCGTTTCTTACTCTCTACATGGGAGAACAGGAACGCCGCTTTTTTCATGCCCTTTGTTACGCAGTAGGGGCAGAAAAAGCCTTGCTACAAGCGGTTTTGCGGGTGTGTATCTGGCGCGGCAAGGGATTTATACCTTATTCCCCGAAACCGCGCTTCTACTGCGTAACAAATCCAAAGCAAAGGAGCTATGAACTATGGCAGTTTTCAGAGTGGAACGGAACAAGGGCTACACCGTAATGAGCAACCACCACCTACGCAACAAGGAGCTTTCCCTAAAGGCAAAGGGGCTGTTGTCGCAAATGCTGTCACTCCCCGAAGATTGGGACTACACCTTGAAAGGCTTATCCCTTATCAACCGGGAGAAGATAGACGCTATCCGCGAAGCCATTAAGGAACTTGAACGCGCCGGGTATATCGTCCGTTCAAGGGAGCGCGACGAGAAAGGACGCTTGCGGGGCGCGGACTATGTGATATTCGAGCAGCCGCAGCCGCCTACGCCGGATTTACCAACATTGGAAAATCCAACATTGGATAATCCAACACAGGAAAAACCAACATTGGAAAAACCTACGTTGGAAAATCCAACGCAATTAAATAAAGATATACAAAGAACTGACTTACCAAAAAAAGAAAAAATAATTACTGATGAACAAAGTACCCATTCCATTCCTATCCTTTCCCCTAACCCCTCTCCTTGCAGAGAAGCGGCTACGCCGCCGGAACGGAAAGGAACGGAAGCGACAGCACAGAGCGCAGTTGATATATACCGGGAAATCATCAAGGACAATATCGACTACCACATTCTCAAACAGGACATGAAGTTTGACAGTGACAGGCTTGACGAGATTGTAGACCTCATGCTTGAAACGGTATGCACCGCAAGGAAGCGGGTACGGATTGCGGGGGACGACTACCCGGCAGAGCTTGTAAAGTCAAAGTTTATGAAACTGGACGGCGAGCATATCCGCTTTGTGCTTGACTGTATGCGGGAGAACACAACCAAAATCCGCAACATCAAGCAATATCTGAAAGCAGCCCTTTTCAATGCCCCGTCCACAATCGGCAACTACTACCCTTCCCTTGTCGCCCACGACATGGCAAGCGGCGCACTGGCACCGAAGAAGCCGCAGTATGGCGACCCGGACTATTATTCATTCAAACCGGGCGAAAGCCTGTAACCACCCACAACCACAAAAGGAGGATTTTATTATGGCACAGAAAATGACAGGAGCATTGGTATTTGACGAGCGCACCGACCGTTACGACATCCGCTTTGACTTAAACAGCTACTACGGGGGCTTGCATTGCGGCGAGTGCTTTGACGTATTCGTGCGGGGCAAGTGGAAGCCGACCCGGATTGAGTATGGCGACAACTGGTATCTTGTGGGTATCAGAGCCGAGGACTTGAACGGGCTGCGGGTGCGTATCTGACCGCCGCCCCATAAAAAAACGCGAAAGGAGGACGCGAGGAATTGCAGGACGAAGTAAACGAAAAGACCATAGCCCTTTACATCAAGACCGGGAAGCTGACCGCGCAGACGCTCCAAAAGGCAATGAAAGCCATATTGTCAAAGGGCAAGAAAGAGCTTTCCAAACCGCCACAGGGCAAGCAGAGCTTGAAGCAGCTTATGAAGCAGAACGCGGGTGTTTCCAACATTGAGATTACAAAAGACAATATCAAAGCCTTTGAGAGTACGGCGAAAAAGTACGGTATCGACTTTGCGCTGAAAAAGGACGCGACGGAAAGCCCGCCCCGCTATCTGGTTTTCTTCAAGGGGCGGGACGCGGACGTGCTGACCGCAGCCTTTAAGGAATTTTCCGCAAAAAAGCTGACACAGGAGAAAAAGCCCTCAATCCGAAAGCTGCTCTCTACCCTCAAAGAAGCTGCACAGGGCAAGAACGCGGAACGGGCAAAGGTCAAGAACAAAGACAGGGAGGTATCGCTATGAAGCCGGAAATCAAGAAGCTGCTTATCTTAAATCTCCCGTATCTGCTCTTTGTCTGGCTCTTTGATAAAGTGGGCGCGGCTGTCCGGCTCTCCCCCGGCGCGGACGCAAGCGCAAAGCTGCTACATCTTGGGGACGGTTTTACCGCCACCTTTTCCAGTATCGCGCCGAGCTTCCACCCGGCAGACTTAGCTTTAGGCATTGCGGGGGCGGTCATTGTCCGGCTGATTATCTACACCAAAGGCAAGAACGCGAAGAAATACCGCCGCGGGACAGAATACGGTTCGGCGCGTTGGGGCGGGGCTGACGACATAAAGCCGTACACCGACCCGGTATTTGAGAACAATATTCCCTTAACACAGACGGAACGGCTCACCATGAACAGCCGCCCGAAGCAGCCGAAATACGCAAGAAACAAAAATATCCTTGTAATCGGCGGTTCCGGCAGCGGCAAGACCCGGTTCTTTGTGAAACCGTCGCTCATGCAATGTACGTCAAAGGATTTTCCAACGTCGTATATCGTCACAGACCCGAAAGGAACACTGATTTTGGAAACCGGGAAAATGTTACAGCGGTACAAATACCGTATCAAAGTGCTAAATACGATTAACTTCAAAAAATCCATGAAATACAATCCCTTTGCCTATCTGCGGAGCGAAAAGGACATTTTGAAGTTAGTCAATACCATTATCGCCAACACCAAAGGCGACGGGGAAAAATCCGGCGAGGATTTCTGGGTGAAAGCGGAAAAGCTCTACTACACCGCGCTAATCGGCTATATCTGGTATGAAGCCCCGGAGGACGAGAAGAACTTCACGACGCTGCTTGAAATGATAAATGCGTCGGAAGCCCGCGAGGACGACGAGGATTTCCAGAACCCGGTTGACCTCATGTTTGAACGTCTGGAAGAAAAAGACCCGGAGCATTTTGCGGTCAAGCAGTACCGCAAATACAAACTTGCGGCGGGCAAAACGGCGAAGTCGATTTTAATTAGCTGCGGTGCGAGGTTAGCCCCATTCGACATTAAGGAGCTGCGGGAGCTTATGGAAACCGACGAAATGGAGCTTGACACCATAGGCGACAGAAAGACCGCCCTTTTCGTGATTATCAGCGACACCGACGACACCTTTAACTTTGTCGTGAGTATTCTCTACACACAGCTATTCAACCTCTTGTGCGACAAAGCAGATGATGAATACGGCGGGCGGCTTCCCGTCCATGTTAGGTGCTTACTTGATGAATTTGCGAATATCGGGCAAATCCCCAAATTCGAGAAGCTAATCGCAACCATACGGAGCCGGGAAATCTCCGCGTCAATCATCTTGCAAAGCCAGTCACAGCTAAAAGCAATCTACAAGGACAACGCCGATACCATAGTCGGCAACTGCGACACCACGCTTTTCTTGGGCGGCAAGGAAAAAACGACACTCAAAGAAATATCGGAGATTTTAGGCAAGGAAACGATAGACAGCTTCAACACTTCCGAAACAAGGGGGCGGGAGCTTTCGCATGGGCTGAACTATCAGAAATTGGGAAAGCAGCTTATGACGGAAGATGAAATCGCAGTCATGGACGGAGGGAAATGTATCTTGCAGCTACGCGGGGTACGCCCGTTCTTTTCGGACAAATTCGACATAACGAAGCACCCGAAATACAAGTACCTGTCCGACGCAGACCCGAAGAACGCCTTTGACATGGAAAAACACCTTAAACGCCGCCCCGCCATTGTCAAGCCCGATGAAGTCTTTGACTATTACGAGATTGACGCGGCAGATTTACAGGAGGACGCAGACCATGAGGAAACGTAGCGCAGAGGAAAAACAAAAGCAGCTTGAACGGTTTTTAATGAATGTTGCGGAAGCCGCCGACGCTGCATTATGGGAGTATTGGCGGGAAAAGGAAGCGGAACACCGCCGTTTTGCAACGGAGTATGTCACGCGCCGGGGGCTTATCCCGCAACAGTGACAGCATGGCAGACCGCCGGGGGACAGGGGAAGCTACACTTCCCCTACGCTGCCTTGCGGCAGCTACCCCTTTGTGAACTTGCGGGAAGCGAACACCTTGCTACGCAAGCTATTCACTTCCCGCAAGTCTGAAAAAAACGTCCGGCAGCACAGCGGGACACAGAAAGGAGCGATTGAAGCAATCACATCTATCCATACCGGCTACATGATACGCGCCCCCACTTTCCGGCGCAGTACACAGCGGCAGGAGCCGCACCCCTTACAACTGAATACCGCCGCGCCGCAGAACTTACGCAGCGCGGGGACAGCCGCCTTTACCAGAGGGCGGTTTTTTTGTGCGGCGGCATATGCTGACCGCCTTTTGTCCGCTTGCCGGACAGCCGCAGACGCGGCAGAAAGGATATATTTATGGCATTTTTCAATAGCGCAGTAGACGTTTTGCAGACCCTTGTTGTAGCACTTGGAGCCGGGCTTGGTATCTGGGGCGTAATCAATCTGATGGAGGGCTACGGCAACGACAATCCGGGCGCGAAGAGCCAGGGCATGAAGCAGTTCATGGCTAATTAAAGGGAACAAAAAGAAAGGAAAAACCAATCCAGACGGTATCAGCGGCAGGCTACAAGAATAAATTGTGATTTCACAAGATTGGTGCTATAATAAGAGAAAAGTTCCTGCCGGGGCAGCCGCCCCGGTGGTATGGATAGGAAGGCAGGAAAGCAATATGCACATCAGCTATAAACCACTCTGGCATACACTGTTAGAGCGTGATATGAGAAAAGAAGATTTAAGGCTTGCCGCCGGTATGACAACGAATATGATTGCCAACATGAGCAAAGAGGGAAAGCACATCAGCATGGACACATTAGCCCGTATCTGCGAAACGTTGAATTGTGAGATTACCGATGTGATTGAGTTAGTACCAGACGAGCCTGCTTCCACAGGAGGTAAGGAACATGAGCGAATTGAAACCAAGAATAACAGAAAACGGAATTGATTATATCCTTGTCGGAGATTACTACATCCCAGATTTGAAACTGCCAGAAGAACACCGCCCCATCGGAAAGTATGGACGGATGCACCGGGAATATTTGAGAGAAGTCCACCCAGCCAGATTGAACACATTGATATTGACCGGAGAGCTATGGACATATCTTGCAGACCTGAACGAACAGGCACAGGAACGGTTAGACACTATCATGGAACAGATGAAAGCTACCGAGGGCGTGACAGAGGAATTAAAGCGCACTTCTCAAATGGAATGGGTGCAGCGGTGCAATAATATCCACAATCGGGCAGAAGAAATTATTTTGCATGAGATGATTTATGCATAACGGTATGGTAGAATGATTATGACAAATCTGAATTTTATAAGGAGTGAAAAGAAAAGTGTGTGAGGAATGTTACTCTGATGAAAATAGAATAACGCCTTTACTAAATCCGCTGGACTGTTTGGAGAACCACACTCAATATATTTGTGGAACTTGTGGACGGTGCATTTGTATCGAGCATGACCCAAATAGAGGATTGCAACGATGGAATTTTCCTTTTAAGTCATTGGAAATTGCAAAACTATATTTGCGAACAGCGGACTATACAACGAAAAGTGCGTGTGGTATTTATGAGATAGAGAACAATAAAGGAAGATTATCTTATAAAATATTTCCAGGGAATGATGAGTTAAATCTATTTTTGAAAAAGAATAAAGACAAGAAATGCAGGCAAATGATGCCTGTGTTTAGTGCTGGAAAGTATAAAGAATATCCACACACAGAAGTACGAAAATTGACGCCTGATGAAATAAAACAATATATGAGTGAACGCTAAATCCCAGCTTGTCGTTCTAAAAATTCAACTGAATAATCCCAGCAAAAACCGCTGCTACATGGAAGCCAACAAACCATGCAACAGCGGTTTTTCTTTATCGTTTTTTCCTCTGGCTGATAGGCGTTCCCATTTTCTTTGACTTTTTGAGAATACGAATGAGCCAGCGAAATTCTTCGTCTGACAGATTTTTATAGTTGATACCAAGCTGCTTGCAGTAAAGTACAACGAGCTTTTCATCCCGGCTGCCCTTGAAATTTTCGACCGCTTCCAGATTTTCTTTCAGTTCATCAGCAACGGTAGTCTGGGGCGCACTCTCACTGTCCTTTTTGTGGGCTTCCCGAATATCCCGGATAATCAGGTTGAGGTCATCCAGAACCATGTGACTGAAATACTCATCATCACTGATATAGGCGGCTTGCAGCACTTTCAAATGGGGGTCATCTTCGCCGGGGCGATACCGTTCAATGATTTCATGCCGGACGGTATCGACAAGGGCGTTGAGGTTCTGAATCTGCATGGTGGCAATTCCATCCACATAAATCTCAATGTCCGCAAGAAACTTGATAAAGTCCTTATGGGTGGCAAGTTCGCACAGCAGACGGTTGTTAATCCGACCGCTTTTCAGAAGTGCTACCATCTCATCACTCAAATGCAGCTCCCTTAATGGCGTGTTGATCTCCGCCCGGTTCTCTGTCCGGCAAAAGAGATAATCGAGGGACACCCCATAAAAATCTGCCAGCAGGATAAGGTTGCCATGATTGATTTCCTTATAGTCATCTTTTTCATAACTGCCAAGAGCCGATTTTGAAATACCCGTTTGCTCAGCCAGTTCTTCCAGTTTTAATCCTTTGTTTAATCGTAAATCTTTTAGCCGTTCCTGTATTGTAGTAGCTCCGTTCATTGAAGCAGTTCCCCCTTTCTGACGACATTTATAACCGTTGAATTGATTATACCATATCAATTCCGCAATCGTGGAAATTTCTGATTTTTACCCCTAATTCCTACTTTGTGGACATACGGCACAGGGCACAAAAATGTTCTATGATACAGGTAGTTCATCGATGGATTATTCCAATCGAATGACCAGCCTGTGTGGGATATGCTTCCCCGGCGATGTAGTGCCATGACTTTTGGCAGGGATGTGGAGGAACCCTGACCGAAACGAGCGTACCAAAGGGAGCGATACGCCGCTGTGAGATTCAGGGGAGGAACGACACCGGGGAGAACTGGCGAACTGACACCGAAATGATACCGAAACACGACAATCTGATAAGGGGATAGTCTACCCTATCGCTGATACTTCGGGAGATTTTAAGCGGCTCTATGACCGTAATTTTGCCGAAAATCGTCCCGAAACCATACACTAAAACGGGAGGAAGCGCAATATGCCGAGAATGAGCAAAAAGAGGAAGAATGAGCTTTCCTTTTACCTCAATGACCGGGGGCGTGTCACTTACAACGAATTATGCCGGAAATGCCAGCATGGGTGCAAGCAGAGCTTCCGGGCGGTTGTGATTGACTGCCCCCGTTATTTATCCAAACGAGCAAAGAAAAAGGAGGAACACACCGAATGAATTTTGAATTTATGACGATAGACACACCATTGCCGCCCTGTATGGCTTTTCCAAGAGCGTTGACAGGATTTCCGGTCAGCAGCACCGCAAAGGTCATGTACTGCCGGATGCTGGACGCTATGCTATCCAAAGGACAGGAGGATGAGAACGGAATCCTGTTTGTCTGCTTCCCTGTTACAGCCATTGCCGCAGTCCTGTCCCGTAGCTCTATGACGGTCAAGCGTTCTCTGAATGAACTGGAAACCGCCGGACTTATCATGCGGGTGCGTCAGGGCATTGGAGAACCAAACAGGATTTATGTGCTGATACCGGGAAAGGAGGACGCTGCCCTTGCCTGATACCTCAAAGCTGGAAAAGCTCAACCGGGAGTTGGAAAAAAGCGAAAAGAAACTGCGGAAAGCCATCAATGATGAAAAGGCATTGCAGCACCAGTTAAAGCAGCTTACTCGAAAGGAACGGACGCACCGGCTCTGTACCCGTGGCGGTATGCTGGAAAGTTTTCTGCAAGAGCCGGAACGCCTGACAGATGATGATGTCATGGTGTTGCTCAAAATCATTTTTCACAGGCAGGACACGCAGGAACTATTGAAGAAACTGCTGGAACGGGAGAAGCCGGAAAACCCTTAGTTTACTAAGGGCGCAATTATACACCACCCAGAGGTTGGTGCATTGCGTTCTCCGAAGGCTCCTCGCCGGAGGGCTTTGATTTTCCGCAGTCATGGTCTGCTCCAAATCATACAGGGGACGCTACGCTTCCCCTGCGCTGGCTGCCGCCAGCTACCCTTTTGTGGACTTGCCATCTGGGGACACCTTGCAATGCAAGCTGTTCCCAGCCGACAAGTTTCATAAAATATGCTATCTTTTCGATAAGCAATAAAGTATAATGAAGTCAGTAATAAATTTAGAAATTGAGGTAAAGTTATGGCATCCAGCAAAGAATATTTAGAATTTATTTTAGGTCAGTTATCTGGCTTGAATGAAATTACCTATCGAGCTATGATGGGCGAATTTGTCATTTATTATCGTGGTAAGATTGTAGGCGGTATCTATGATGATAGATTACTTGTTAAACCAGTAAAATCAGCAATAAGTTATATGCCAACGGTTTCGTATGAGTTATTACTCCCGCTCAAAAAGCTAGGAAAAAGAGAGGAAGAGTGATATAATAGGGATATGGAATATATCGATTTGCGGAAAGTGGGAAAAGAAGGGCTCAAGCAGATACGCAGTCAGGTG
>NZ_JAWXXL010000015.1:0-83898 GCF_034334985.1 Acutalibacter intestini
CGTCTGGCGCCCCGCCACAACGTAGGTGCAGATTCCCTGTTCCGTACCCAGGATTATCTGGACCATTTTGGAGACCTTGTGCAGAACAGGCTGCTGATGGCGGGAATCGCCCTGGCGCTCATCCTACTCACAATTTTAATCTATGAAGCAAAGAGAAAGGGGAAATTTGGTGGAAATGCATTCTTCAAAAAAGCGGTTTCCAGTATTAGAGATCGCAAAAATCAATCTCAGGCATAACGCGCTTTTGTCCATTGCGGTGGCTGTCCTCTTGTGCCTTGTCACTCCGTTATTTATCGGCACAGCCAATCTGGATGGAAATTCCGCTGCCATGCCACTGGAGATGTTTGTCTCCCTGATTGGCATTGTGCTTCTGACGCCGGTATTTCAGCCGGAGCAGAACGAGGAAATTGACGACCTGGTATCTT
The DNA here is from genome assembly GCF_034334985.1 of Acutalibacter intestini. Classification (NCBI taxonomy): domain Bacteria; kingdom Bacillati; phylum Bacillota; class Clostridia; order Eubacteriales; family Acutalibacteraceae; genus Acutalibacter; species Acutalibacter intestini. The sequence goes on from NZ_JAWXXL010000015.1 coordinate 426, forward strand.
CCAAGTATTGCAGCACAGCAAAGGTTCATCTGATACGAACGGTGTATTCGGTAGGGGTTGCCGCCCTGCTGATCTGTGCATTTACCGTATTTATGAAACAGCAAAGCTGCGATGTCACGCCGGTTCTGGCGCTTGGAACCATAGCAGACGCCCTGTTCTTAGGTTCCATGGGGATGCTGACCTCAGCAGTTACAGGAAACACAGTCATCGGATATATGCCGCCGCTGCTGTACTATGCGCTTAATATCGGTATGGGGCCAAAGCTGGGAAGCTTTTACCTGTTTTCTATGGTCACAGGCAGCTACACAGCAAAGCTGTGGCTGTTCCTGGTGGGAATTCTGATGATGGTAGCAGCTTTATTCTATCAAAGGCTCCGTAAACGGATGGCTTAATAACAAGGACATCAATACACAGTGTTCGCTGTGTGTTGGTGTCCTTTTGCTATATGTACTAATATTGAGATTGGACGGCAATTTGGCGAAAGTGGCGCTTTCCGGCAGGAGACCATAGAGGCATTCTCCATACCGGAATATCTTTCGGAGAGGCAGATTCGTATGTCGAATGGTCCGCTCCGGTATGTGCAGAGGTTTGTAATGCGGTATTTTGCCAAACGGCTAGGGTGCAGGACGAAGTTGGATGCAAAGCCGTTTTGTGAGAAAGAATTACAAGAAACGCAGGAGGAAACGATATGATACAAGTTCATGAGGTAATCAAAACCTTTGATGGAAAAGAAATATTACGGAATCTGAATTTGAACGTGGAACGTGGTACGATTTATGGGCTCCTCGGAGCCAACGGCGCCGGAAAGACCACCACATTTAAATTGATTTCCGGTTTGCTGCTGCCAACTGCCGGAAGCATTCATTTTAGCGGAGAAGTCATCCAGACCCAGAATAAAGAGTTCCTGAAAGAGATGGGCGTCTTAATTGAAACACCGGTATTTTATGAGCATTTATCAGCGGGAGAAAATCTGGAGATTCATTTAGCTTATATGGGTTGTGATACCGCAGACATTGATAACAGTTTGCAGGTGGTGGGACTTGCTGATACCGGGAAAAAGGCTGTTTCCAAGTTTTCTCTTGGTATGAAGCAGCGCTTGGCCATTGCAAGGGCAATCAGCCATACACCGAAGCTTTTGGTGCTGGATGAGCCGGTCAACGGTCTGGATCCTATTGGAATCCGGCAAATGCGGGAACTGTTCTTGTCGCTGGTCAAAGATCAAGACATGAAATCGGTTATGATAAAATTACATTGAAATTGCTCGCTGAACACTTAAACGTTCAGCCTCCGTCCCTTTATAATCATATTAAAGGGATAGAGGAACTGCAAAAGGAAATCATGCTCTTTGGCTGGAGGCAAATGGATCAAGCTATGACGGATGCGGCTGTATGTGTCAGCGGGTATGATGCGTTGGAGGCAATCTGCCGCGCGTTTTATAAGTACGCAACTGAAAATCCTGGCGTTTTCAATGCGATGCTTTGGTACAACAAATTTGAAAGTGAGGAAACGCAGAATGCCACGAAAGAGATGTTTTCCATAATATATAAAGCTTTCACCATGCTTAATATATCAAAGGAAAACAGCGAACACCTGATACGCACATATCGTGGATTCTTGGAAGGCTTCGCATTACTGGTAAATAACAATGCGTTTGGGAATCCGGTATCTATTGAGAAAAGTTTTGAAATTTCACTGCGGATTTTGATAGCAGGAACAAAGGCGCTGGAGGGACAAAAATAGGGGACGCAGAGAATAAATACAACATGGATTCTAAAATATTTGACAGACTTAAATGAGCATAACAACCGGGAATGGTTTAACGCGCATAAAGCGGAAACGAAAGCGGTAACGGAACAATTTGAAGAACTGGTTCAGGCGCTGATTCTGCGTATCGGAGAGTTTGACAGCAGCGTTTTACATATTCAACCCAAGGACACTGCCTTTACGTTGATTCGCTACCCCCGGTTCGGACAGGACAGGACCCCATATAATCCGGTATTTCGCGCCCATATTGCCTCTAAAGGGAAGCAGCCTGTTCCGGTGGGATATTATCTGATAATCAAGCCGGGGAACCAGTCCTATCTCGGTGGTGGCCTGTTTGCCAATTCATTTCGGAATGCAGCCAAAATGATCCGTGACTATATCACAGAGTTCGGTGAAGAATTTGACGAGATCATCCATACGCCGGAGTTTGAAAAATACTTTACGGTACAGGGGACATCGCTTTTGCGTATTCCCTCCGGATATGACAGGGAGCATCCCCAGGCGGAATACTTAAAGTTTAAAAGCTGGTATTTGAAGTATTCGGTAGCAGACGAAGTTATCGCTGATGCGGAGCAATTTGTGGAAGAGGTCGCAAAGCTGTTCCGCATTATGAAACCATTCAATGACTATCTGAACAAAGCCCTTGAAGGATTTCAGATGCCAACAAGATAAAGCATTAGTTTGGAATTTATTTATGAATATCTCTGTGAAGCAATGCCGGACCGGACAGCCGATTTGACAAACTCACACAGAAATAGTATAATAATTAAAAAGCAGGGGGACTACTGCGTAGTTGAGAAGGTAAAACCTGACCCTTTGAACCTGTTGGCCAATACCAACGTAGGGAGCTGAATGAATACGACGATTGTATTTTCAGGATGCTCCATGTGGGCGTCCTTTTGTTTTTCAATTTAATACTGATAATCTGTGTTTGCGAGGGAACTGAACAAGTTGAAAAAGGTTAAGACCTGACCTCTGGACCTGTCGGCTAATACCGGCGTAGGGAAGCAATTTCTTACGCCCGTACTGCGTCTGAAAGAGCTTCCGATTGATTTGGAAGCTCTCTTTTTTTACCCTCTGGGGCATGGAGAATCGGAACAGTCATAGGAGGAAACAAATTATGTCATTTATGAAAGAGGTACTGGAAAAGAATATCCCCATCTGGGACAAATGCATGGCTACGCCGTTTGTGCAGGAGATGAAAGAAGGAACGTTGCCCTTTGAATGCTTTAAAGATTATATGATTCAGGACAGCATTTACCTGAAGCATTATGCACGAGTTTACGGGAAAGAGATCTATCATGCCAAATCACTGCGGGAGATCCAGCTTTATTATTCCGTGTTGAGTTTCGTTAAGGATACGGAATCTGCGGTACGGCTGAAGTATCTGGAACGGTTCGGTATGACGGACGATGATATCGAGTCTATTGCTCCTCTGCCGGAAAATCAACGGTATATTGATTTTTTACTGGAAACTGCGGAACAGGGGGATGATAAGGAAATGCTGATGGCAGTCCTTCCCTGCATGATGAGTTACAGTTACATTTTCCGAAAGCTGGCGGGGGACCCTGCAAGCCGAAACTCAAGATACTGGGATTTTATTGAGGATTATGCGGACGATATCTATGCCAGGAGCTGTGAGGAATGGTCGCAGTTTGCAGATGAGAAATGCGAAGGTGTTTCCGATACCGAAAAAGAAAAGCTGAGCAAAATTTTTGAAACGGCAAGCATCCTGGAACTTGACTTTTGGAAAATGCCATACCGGAGGTAGAGATTTGAAGAAAGGGATTTGTTATATAGTCGGTGCGGGAGACTGGTTTGAGATGGATTTTCGACCGGCGGAAAATGATTTTGTGATAGCTGCAGACGCAGGGCTTCGGTATCTGGAACAGGTTGGAATCTCGGCAGATCTCGTTATTGGAGATTTTGATACCCTGGAAGAAATCCCAACAGGCGCAAATGTTGTCCGGCTGAACTGTGAGAAAGATGATACGGATATGCTTGCAGCAGTCCGCGAGGGGATAAAGGCCGGATATAAGGAGTTTCATATCTATGGCGGAACCGGCGGGAGAATCGATCATACATTGGCAAACCTGCAGGTGCTGGCATATCTTGCCGGGAACGGGATGCAAGGGTTTCTGCATTGCCCTCAGAATGAATTATTGCGTCCGGTAGATAAAAAGTTGAAAAATTGCGGGTATAATAAAATGCCCGAGAATACCCCAAAGCAGGAGAGCGTGATTACAGCAATTACGGATGGAGAATTATCCTTTTTACCGGTTCCTTACGGCTACATATCCGTATTCTCCTATTCCGAAAAAGCGGAAGGAGTTTATCTGCAAGGTTTAAAATATCCGCTGGAGAATGCAGTGCTTACCAATACCTTTCCTATTGGTACAAGCAATGAGTTTATCGGGAAGAAAAGCAGGATTGCCGTTAAAAGCGGCACACTGATGGTTGTCTTCCCCAAAGAAGCAAAGGAGAAAATGATATGTTGAAAAAAGTATTAACGATTGCTGGGTCCGATTGCAGCGGCGGCGCAGGTATACAAGCGGATCTAAAGACATTTACCGCCCATGGTGTATTCGGTATGAGCGTCATTGTTTCCGTTGTGGCAGAGAACACGAGCAGGGTAATCGACATTCAGGATATTACGCCGGATATGATTGGAAAACAGATTGACGCGGTATTTGAGGATATCGAAGTAGATGCAGTTAAGGTAGGAATGCTGTCAACACCGGAATGTATGGGAGCAGTTGCCGAAAAGCTGCGTCAGTATCAGCCAAAGCATGTGGTAATAGATCCGGTTATGTATGCGAAGAACGGATGCCCTCTCATGGAACCGTCTGCTGTGGATGCCTTGATTAAAACAATCCTGCCGCTGGCTGATGTGCTGACACCGAACATTCCGGAGGCTGAACGGATTACTGGATTACAGATTCAGTCTGTGAAGGATATGGAGAGAGCAGCTGAAAGGATTTACGCTATGGGAAGTAAGGCGGTAGTTATAAAAGGCGGTCATGCTGTTGGAAACGCATTGGATGTCCTTTTTGACGGAAATCAGATGTACCATTTTGAAACGGAGCGGATTGATACCAAGAACACACATGGCACAGGCTGCACTTTTTCCTCCGCTATTGCCTCACAATTGGCAAAAGGAGCAGATATTTATAAAGCAGTGGAGAGCGCAAAGGCTTATGTAACTACGGCGATTGCCCATTCCCTTGCTATCGGAAAAGGCTGCGGACCGACGCATCATTTTTATGACCTTTACAGGCACGGCTTACCGAAGCAGGAAAGTGAGGACATAGGATGAAAGTGGATTATACCTTATATCTTGTGACAGACCGGAGATTGATGCGTACCCAGACCTTGACCGAAGCAGTGAAACAGGCCATCCTCGGCGGCTGTACGATGGTACAGCTTCGGGAAAAAGACAGCTCTTCTAAGGTGTTTTTACAGCAGGCACAGGAAGTAAAGAGAATTACGGATCAGTATCAGGTGCCGCTGATCATTAACGACCGGCTGGATATTGCCTTGGCGGTCGGAGCTTTTGGCATACATATCGGGCAGAACGACCTGCCTGTTCCGGTTGTCAGGCAGATTATCGGTAAAGATATGCTTCTGGGTGTCTCCGTATCCTCGGTTGAGGAAGCAGGTCAGGCTATGGAAGACGGAGCCGACTATCTGGGAGTTGGTGCTATGTTTACGACTGGCACGAAAACGGATGCAGGTATGGTTTCAATGGAAGAACTCATCAGAATCCGGCGTATAACGAATCTGCCAATCGTTGTGATCGGCGGCATAAACAGAGAGAACGCAGGTGCGTTCCGCCCTATGGGAATTGACGGTCTGGCAGTGGTTTCCTCTATTATAGGTCAGTCGGATATCCGAAAGGCAGCAGGAGAAATAAAAAAGGCATTTTATTGGGAGGCAGACGATGAAGTTTAAAGCGGCGATATTTGATTTAGATGGTACACTTCTAAACTCCATGGATGTCTGGAAGCAGATAGATATCTCGTTTTTGCAGAAGAGGGGACTGCCGGTTCCCGCTGATTATGTGACGGAGATTTGTTCACGCAGCTTTGCAGAGGCGGCCCAGTATACGCTAGACCTATTTAAGCTTTCTGAAAAAGTGGAAGATATGGTCAAGGAGTGGGAAGAGATGGCTGTGTACGAGTACGCACACAATGTAGAACTGATGCCGCACACATTGGAATATATCCTGAAGCTCAAGGATATGGGTGTTAAGCTGGCAGTTGCTACTGGTCTTCCGGAGAAGCTATATCTTCCCTGTCTGGAAAATAACGGTGTACTGGAACTGTTTGATGTCTGCTGTTCCACGGATGAAGTAAAACGGGGCAAAGAGTATCCGGATATATTTGCATTTGCAGCACAAAAATTAGACGTCTGCCCGGAACAATGTCTGGTCTTTGATGATGTTCTTCCGGCAGTCAGAAGCGCAAAGCAGTCTGGTATGCTTGTCTGTGGCGTATATGATAAATACTCTGCGCACCACCGTACTGAGATGGAGCAGATTGCCGACGGATACCTGATAGACTTCAAGGATGCTCCCTTGCCGGATTGCGCGGGCTAACGATGCAGGAAATATGGGATTTGTATGATAGGGATGGAAAGAGAACCGAAAAAACAGTGCTGCGTGGTATGCCAATCCCGGAAGGCCTCTATCATCTTTCTGTGAGTGCATGGATATTGAACAGCAACGGACAGTATCTGCTCTCACAGCGCCATCCGGATAAACAGTACCCGTTGCGGTGGGAATGTACGGGCGGATGCGTTCTCGCCGGCGAAGACAGTCTCCAAGGGGTGCTCCGGGAAGTCAACGAAGAACTGGGAATATTATTAGAGCCTGATGGTGCGCAACTTCTTAGCCATACCAGACGGGACGAAACACAGGACTTCTATGATGTGTGGCAGTTTCAAACAGATATTGAACTATCGGAAATAAGGATGCAGGAGACCGAAATTGTGGCTGTCAAATTGGTAAACCGTGAGGAATTGCTTGCTATGTACCATCATGGAGAGTTACATCCGCTGCTCAAAATTGATTAAGTTGACAAAAAAAGTCGAGACAGTCTCTAAGCAGAAATATACAATGTAAAGTAAGTAATTTGTTCTTGCATCTCACATGATGTGAGGTACTATACGAACCTTACCTATGAAAAAGAACAAAGCATGTAAAAATTGAAAAGACTTTCGTATGGAATCTCTGAATCATTCTCAGGTGGTTCCTGCGAAAGAATATTTGCGCACGTAGGCTATCAATTTGTATAGCCTGAATGCGAGGAAACTTGTGAAAGGATAAGCTATAATGAAATGATAAAATAGCGGCAGATATATTATGGAATGGATGCAACGATTCAATCAGTCAATCGAATATATAGAAGAACATATCACGGAGGAACTGGATTATGAGAAGGTAGCGGAAGTGGCCGCCTGCCCACCCTACTATTTTCAGCAGATGTTCCTTTATATGACCAATATGACGCTGCGGGAATATATACGGAGGCGCCGGCTGTCTCTTGCGGCTGTCGAGCTGCAAAAGGATAGTGGGAGAGTGATTGATATTGCCGTAAAGTACCGCTATGAATCCCCAACAGCTTTTACCAGAGCATTTAAAGGCTTTCATGGTATCGTGCCTTCTGCTCTGAAGACAGAGAACAGTCCCATACAGGCATTTCCGCCAATTCGGTTTCATGTATCTGTGGATGGCGGGCAGCCATTGAAATTCAGAGTGGAGGAAAAAGCGGCTTTCCGTGTAGTGGGGATTTCCTGTCCGCTGGATAAGGAGCTTAATAAAAATTTTGAGGTGATTCCAACAGTATGGGATACGGCTCTTGCCGACGGGACACTTACAAAACTGAACGCCTTGCAGGAAAGTATACCACAGGGATTATTGGGCATCAGTATTCATCATACAGAGGATTGGAAGTATCTGATTGCAGTTCGCTCTGACAAGAAAGATGATACTTTTGAAGAATATTGGATTCCGGCATGTAAATGGGCGATTTTCAAGGGACATGGCACGAACCATTCCCTGCAGCAATTGGAAAAGCGTATCATTACGGAGTGGCTCCCTACATCTGGCTTTACATATGCGAATTCTCCGGATATAGAGGTATATATCAAAGCCGATCCACAGGAGGCGGTTTATGAATATTGGATTCCAATCATATAACTGGTCGTCTGGACTGATCTGCAGGAATAAGGATTAGCTTAGGCAGAACGGAGGATTATATGAATGAGATACTGAAAACTGAAAGGCTTACAAAGACTTACGGAAAGAGCATTGCTGTCAGTGTAGCCAGTTTGACGGTGAGGCAGGTGAATAGTGCGCAGCACTTTTATGAGAAAGAACGGCTTTGTGAGAAAAGGGATCTCAAGGAGTTTCTATTTGGAGAATGACTGAAGTGGCTAGGAGGAAAACATGAATTGTTCAGAGGTAATAGCAGAATTAAAGATACGGGCGTCTGAGAAATATAAAGCGAACGTGGTGCGTATGGGGATTCCGGAGCAATATAGTCTTGGTGTATCAACGGCAGAGATCAGAAGCCTTGCCAAAAAGATGCAGAAGTCAAATGAGCTGGCTCTTGGGCTGTGGGTAACGGGATATCATGAGGCGCGGCTGTTGGCTGTATTATTGATGGATCCGAAAGGAATGACAAAAGACGGTGTAGAACAACTGATAGGAGATGTTATATCCTGGGATTTGTGCGACCATTTGTGCAAAAATCTTTTGATTAAGATGGATTGCCGGAGCGCCCTGATAGAAGGGTGGGTCACTTCATCGCAGACGTACAGGAAACGGGCAGCATTTACCTTGATTGCATCGTCTGTAATCCATGACAAAAAGCTTACAGATGATATGTTGGACTATTATCTTGGATTGATAGCCAAGTATTCAGATGACGAGCGGGAGCATGTAAAAAAGGCAGCATCTTGGGCGTTACGTGAAATCGGAAAGAGAGATTTCAATTATAATGAAAAGGCGCTGCTGTTGGCGCATGAATTTGCGGAGAGTGACAGCAAGGCATTGAAGTGGATTGGAAAGGATGCCATTAGGGAATTGGAGACATTGGTCAAGGCAGAAGGACGCGGACGTTTGATTTCGTCGAAATCTCAAATGGGAAAAGAGGCTGCCGCGAGCGAAGCATAATAAGGGGGATGGATTTCATGCATAAAGATACAAAATGGGCAAATGGAGGAAATGGCATGACACCAAACGATATTCTTTCCTACTGCCAGTCTTATTTGAAAGATGTTGTATTAGTAGAAAGTTGGGGAGAACGAGGGATTTTTTATAATCCAAACGGAGTTTTGAAACGGGGAGTATATGTTTTAACTGTTAAAGAAAAAGACGGTGATAATGATAAAGGCTCTATGTTGAACCGTGATAATGTATATCGTGTGAATGTCGGATTAAGGAAACAGACCTTTATTAAAAAATTTGGGTATATTCCAGAGCGTCCGCCTGCTGGAAAAATCGTAACAATGGATTATGATTTTACCGTTTTAGATACCATTATTCCCCACCCTGTCTACGCATGGATGAGCTGGGTATGTGTTTTAAATCCCTCTGATAAGACCTTTGAGGATTTCAAGGCAATGATACAAGAATCCTATGATTTTGCAAAAGAAAAATTCAACAAAAGAAAAAAGTAAATAATGCAACAGAAGCGGCGACAGTTAATTGCTGCCGCCCCTCTGAATTATAAATGCAACCGTAAACCATGCACCACCCTATAGCTGCGCGAATTCGGAAAGAGAGATTTCAACTATAATGAAAAGGCGCTGTTACTGGCACATGAGTTTGCGGAGAGTGACAGCAAGGCATTGAATTGGATTGGGAAGGACACCATTAAGGAATTTGAGACATTGGTCAAGGCAGAAGGGTGCGGACGTTTGATTTCGTCGAAGTCTCAAATGGGAAAGGATATTGCCGGTTAAGAAAACATTCAATGAACTCAAAGTCCAGAGAATTCAAGTTTTTATATGGGTGAAAATATGGTTTGGAGGCGCGAGCTATGCAAAGGTCGATGATGCAAGTATTTGTTAAGGGGAGTATCGAGGCAGTAAAACTTTACAAAACAGCTTTTGATGCAGATATTCTGTGTACATATGCGGCTGAAAATGGCGGTTATATGCATTCTGAGTTAAATGCACATGGACAGATTATAGCGGTTTCGGAGATTGCGGAGGATATAATTGTTGGGAATACCATGATGTTTTGTTTTCAATTTGGCCCGGGTGGTGAAAGGAACGTCCGAAAGGCTTATGAGGTTCTGAAAGAGGGAGCGAGCAGTTGTACTCCTATAGGGCCGTGTGATTATAGCACCTGTCAATTTACGCTCACGGATAAGTTTGGTGTCTGCTGGTGCGTTTATGTCTGAAAAGTTTTTTGGAAAGGAAGCCGTCATACATAAAGAAACAAAATGGGCAAAGCAAATCATTTCTATGCAGAGGAGAGATGGCGCATGGGGCGATTTCCATACGCTTTCCGGCTCATCCAATTCCCCACTTACGACGGAGCGGGCGCTTCAGCGTCTGGAACGTCTGGGCTTTACAATCAAAGATGAATGTATAGAAAGAGCCATTTTCTATATGAGCGATTGTCTTTCCGGCAAAAGAGAAATCCCGGACCGGCGGGAAAAACTTGTAGACTGGGATGTGTTTACTTCTCTGATGCTGTCTACATGGATCAGACGGTTTACAAAAGATGTCCCGATAGCCAATCAGGTTGCTGATCAGTGGGCCGATGTGATTTCTCAAGCCTTTCATCACGGTGCATATGCTCATGAGGACTATATTGCCGCTTATCAGGAGGTTTTTGGAGGAAAGGCCAGAGGCACCAGACTGATAAAGTTTGTGAGCTTTTACACAGTATCGCTTATGCAGGGGTGCCTGGATAAAGGGACAGAGGAAGCCCTGACGGATTATGTGTTGAATAAAGATGACGGTATCTATTACATATATGAGGAGCGGCTTACAGTATTACCGCCGGTTTTCGCAAGTAAACAGACCAGCCACTACCTTGCGGCCATTGAACTGCTTACCAAATACAGACACGCAGCGTATAAACTTCAGTTTGTCGTGGACTGGTTAAACGGGCTGAAAAATGAAAACGGAAAGTGGGATATGGGAAAATCTGCGAATGATAAAGTGTATTTCCCGCTTTCTGATAATTGGAGAAAACAGGAAACTCGTGAGGCAGATTGTACGGAGCGGATCATGTACTTGCTTTCCGAATTATCCAGAGACGGATCAGCGTTAGAGAAGTACTATGGTAAAAGGAGAAGGACACCGTGAAAATAGAATGGATCCATTGCCCAGTTTGAGGAAACAAAACACGTACTAAGTTAAGGAAAGACACAATACTGAAAAGTTTTCCATTGTTTTGCCCGAAGTGTAAAAAGGAAAGTTTAATTGACGCAAGGGATTTGAAAATTGAAATAATTAAAGAGCCAGACGCATAGACGCAGAGCCGACAATCTTGTGAGATATTTCACAGACTGTCGGCTCGCGTTTTATTTAGAGGAAAGGAGGGGAGTGTAGGTAATGTTTTGACTCTGAAATACGATTGAAAATGGAGGGATGCTTATAGCAGAAATTTGAAAATCCTCTTCTCCTTATTGCATATCTGGACATCCCAAGTATGCAGTTTTTACAACTGAATAATTGGCAGCCTGTTCAGAAAGCTTGAATAATCATAAGCCGACGCTTGGTATCAAAATACCAAGCGTCGGCACCGTTCGTCATAATGCAGTTTCAAAAGAGAATGCCAGCCATTTGGAACCATAAGTATCCAGATAGAACCGATTGCCATACTCGTTCTGAACAAATCGGTCTTTTACCTGATACCATCCCCGCAGTTCCCTTCTTAAATCTGAGTCTGGGGAAATTGGCTCCAGCCAGATTTCTTTTTGCCTGCTGATTTCAGAACGGGACAGCGGCGGTTCTTTCGGTGGTTCTGCTTCGGAAAACGGAGGAGCGAATATAAACAATCCACCAATAATATCGGAAAACGGCAAGGTATGGCCGTCAGGAAAAGTCAGCAGTTTATCTGCGGCATTCACCAGCAGCCATCCATATGTGGCAGACCATACCGGTCTGCCATGAAAAGCCGGCAATGCCTGTAGTGAAATTGGTTGTTTAAAATCCTGAGTTTGTGTATCAGAGCGTCCCAACAAAAAATCAGTTGTGACACCATATAGGTCAGCCATATTTTCAAGCCCATCTATCGAGGGAGATTTCCGTTCGCCCTCCCATGCACTGAGTGTCGGTTGGGAAACGCCAAGTTTTTCAGCAGCCTCGATTACTTTTAATTTATTGATTTGTCTTGCTGTTTTGAATTGCCTTGGCATCCGTTGGCCTCCTTTACTTCCCATTTTTGATTTGCCAATGCCCTTTCGTATCAGATCCGACCCGTTGGAGGACACCTTAATCTTTAAGGGATTTAATTCTTGAAGAGATTGTTTTTCGGCTCACGCCCAGTTTTTCAGCCAGGACAGCATAGGTGTAGGCAGGATCTTCGAGCAGCAGCGATAAAAGCTTCTGTTCTGCCTCAGTCACCTTCTCGGTCACCTTATCAGTCACCCCTTCAGTCACCTTGTCGAGTGAAGTGCGCACAATTCGCTCCTCGGCGGCAATGAATTGTATCATAATATCGCCAGGATGAATTGTGTATTCCGGTAGTGGGGAGCCGTCTTCTTCACAAGCCTGACAAATTTTTTCGATACCGCGTCCCCAGCTTTCAATGAGGCCGGCCAAATAATATACATTAGCAATGGAAGGGTTATATGGACGGGACGCATGATTGATATTGGGCTGCCGTATCTTTCCCTGAACAGGGAGTCCGCAACCTTGTCCGGCGGCGAGGCACAGCGCCTCAAGCTGGTGCGTCATATGGGCAGCGCCCTGACCGGCATGACATATATCTTTGACGAACCAAGCACCGGGATGCATCCCCGCGACGTCCACCGCATGACCAAGCTGCTTTGCAGTCTGCGGGATAAAGGAAACACGGTTTTGGTGGTGGAACATGACAAGGACGTGATCTCCATTGCCGATGAAGTGATTGACATTGGACCGCTGGCACGCAGAAACGGCGGAGAGGTTCTTTACCAGGGCAGCTATGAAGGACTTTTGGGGTCCGGTACACTGGCCGGGAATGCCATGCAGCAGAAAACGCCGGTAAAAGCTGTGCCAAGAAAACCGAAAGAGTTCCTGCCGTTACGGAATGCAGCCATTCACAACCTGAAAAACATTACCGTTGACATTCCGCTGCATGTGCTGACCGCCGTGACCGGTGTGGCCGGTTCCGGGAAAAGCTCGTTAATCCGGGATGTTTTCGCTGAGAAGTACGCGGAACAGGTGATTTTAGTAGACCAGTCTCCGGTTACGGCTACAGGACGTTCCACACCGGCAACCTTTTTGGGATTCTTTGACGAGATACGCAAGCGGATGGGCAAGGAAAACGACGTCGGTGCGGCGTTATTCTCCTTTAACAGCAAAGGCGCTTGCCCGAATTGTAAAGGAAAGGGCATTATCACCACAGAGCTGGTCTTTATGGATCCGGTGACAACTACCTGTGAAGCCTGCGGCGGCAGCCGTTAAAGCGACGAAGCCTTGTCCTACACCTATCATGGAAAAAATATCGTAGAAATCCTGGATATGAACGCAGGGGAGGCGGAAACATTCTTCTCCGATTGCCCGAAGATCCGCAAGGCGCTTCATGCCATGGTGGAAGTAGGTTTATCCTATCTTTCTTTGGGACAACCCCTGTCTACCTTATCCGGCGGAGAGCGCCAGCGTGTGAAGCTGGCGAAATATCTGGATCAGAAGGGTAACATTTATGTGCTGGATGAGCCGACGACAGGCCTACATGCTTCCGATATTAAGAAAGTCATGGAGCTGCTGGACGGCTTTGTAAAGCGCGGCAATACCGTAATTGTAATCGAACACAATATGGATGTGGTAAAGCTTGCGGATTACGTGATTGATATCGGGCCGGACGGCGGCAGTATGGGCGGTGAAATTGTATTTACGGGTACACCGCAGGAAATGGCGGATCATGCAGATACCATTACCGCAAAATATCTGCGTAAGTCACTGGAAGGCTGAGACAGCAAAAAAAGTCGAGAGGCGTTCCAGTGTTCATGGTAAAATAAGAGATACGGATGGAGGTGAATGAAGTGCAGGAGCAGATGAAAGCGGTACAGCGGATGCAGGAATATATAGAAGAACATCTGGAAGAGGAGATTACACTGGCGAATCTTTCTGAAGTCTCGCTTTTTTCAAGTTGGCATTCCTACCGTGATTTGTACAGGTGTTGCAGTCAAATGCTTTAAGTGGGAATAGCAAAAAATAAAGAATGAATTTTACCGGAAAAAAGTAAATCATCCATATGTCTTGCATTTCAGTGACAAATCTGCTATACTATACATGTTAGTTTCAGTAATTGCTTTAAAGCGATTATAGTTTTCCGGTTACACAGCGTCTGAGAGTTTCTGCTTTCAGGCGCTTTTTTTGTTTCTTATGCTTCTTTATTAAGAGGCACAGATCTGGGAACGCAGGGGGAACACTTCCCTGCCATTCCATTCTGACAATTTCATATTGGCCCTTGGGCAACAAAAGCACTCAGAGAATTAATTGATTCTTTGGGTGCTTTTTTTATATAGATTCGGAGCCGAATGGTTCCCTTACTTTTTGTTCCGGGGGCCATTGGCTTAACCCGTATATATAAATATTTTACGCAGATATGCAGAAAGGAAATGATAGTATGATTCTTTATTTGAGTGCCAGTACCGATTTAGAAGATCTCGTGATTGATTATATTGAGGTTAAATTGGTTACTGGCGAAACAGTATCCCTGAACTGGGATGAAAGTGATATTGAACAGTTGGATACCGGTTTTCATGCCCGCTACAAAGGCGTCTATTTCGATGAGGAATACGCCAATGGTAAGCTGGACAGTCTTCGTGAGATGCAGATTGATAAGATTGGCATCTATGCGGAATCCGGAAGTTACTCAGATATCGTCATAAAGGAGATGATTTTTGAGGATGCCGGAGAGCAGTATGACTTGGAACATCTCCTTCCATATGTCACAAGCATGAAGGGGTGTGAGATGTCATGAAAAACAAATCTTTGGCAGAATCAGATTTTACGGTTGTCATGATTCCGTATTTTGCAGAGGTAATAGCATGTGATATTCCTGATTCTATCAGGGCTCTGCGCTTTGAGGCAATGAAACGGGTGCAAAATTATCTGCGCCATTATGAGAAGCTTAGCTATATGTCCAAGCTCTTATGTGCCATTGCGGAAAAGAAATGCGAACATATTATGGCAGTCACTACGAAAGCGGATGTGGAGCAGATTGTTAAGCCCTGCTGTCCACATTACGATGGCAGCAAGTTTATTCCGGGTCCATACAGCGTTCCTGAAGAGGAAATGATCTGCTGGAGCGAAGCATCTCTGAAGGCACCGTTAAATTCGGAAGCCTGTAAGCGGTATTTGGAACTCTTTCAGCAGGTCCTTCCTGAGGAGAGCAAGCTTTTGCCCTTCTGAAAGGAGTTGCGATATGAGTCTGACACAAAAACCAAAAATGAAAGGAAGACTTAAAAATGGGTTATTGCATTGAAATGAGGGGCAGTAAATTTTTTGTGCCGACACAGCATACCGGGCGCGTTTTTGCCATGACACAGCGGCAGCCTTATGATTTTAAGCTGGATACGGATGGGAACATTACGGAGCTGACATTTATAGGCGAAAAGCTTGGCAATGATTTTGAGATGTTTCAGTTGATTGCACCGTATGTGCAGGACGGCAGCTATATCTGGATGATGGGTGAGGACGGCAGCCAGTGGCGCTGGGTGTTCCAGTCGGGGGTATGCAAGGAAATTACAGCAAAAGTGGAATGGCCGGATGAATAGACGGCAGAAAATTTCAGGAAAGGAGCTTATGTATGAGTGTAAATGAGCAAAAAACGAAAATTGAACAAATGAAAGGATTGATTGCCAAACTCAAAGAGGCGGACATTGCCTATTATAGAGATGACCGTCCCATTATGTCAGATAGGGACTATGATGCAGCAATGGATCTTCTCAAGAAATTGGAACACGATACCGGTTTGACTCTTTCCGGTTCACCGACACAAACGGTATCCGGTGAAATTCTGGAAGAGCTGACACCGGTACGCCATACCAGACCGATGTTGTCTGCGGATAAAACGAAGTCCATTGATGATTTGGTCAAGTTTGCAGGTACACGGGATGTTGTGCTGTCCTGGAAACTGGACGGTCTGACGCTGGTGCTGCGCTATGATAACGGCAAACTGCAGCAGGCACTTACCCGCGGTCGGGAAGGAATTATCGGAGAGGATGTTACGCATACCGTCCGAACTTTTTGAATGTACCGCTGACAGTGCCCGTCAGAGAGCCGCTTGAGGTTCGTGGAGAAGGCGTCATTTCTTGGGCTAATTTTGAAAAAATCAACCTGAGTCTGGAGGAACCGTACAGTCATCCAAGGAATCTGGCGGCCGGCAGCGTGCGGAAGCTGGATGCAACTGAGTCTGGGAAAAGATTCCTGGAATTCTTCGCGTTCGACCTGGTAACAGACCTGAAGATACCAACGAAATGTCTGCAGATGGATTTCATGGAGTCAAATAGTTTCTCAGTCGTGCCACATGCAGAGCTGTCAGGTATGGATGCCTCTTATATCAAGGCAACGGTGGAACTGATGGATCCGAAGCACTATTCACAGATGTTTGATCTGGTCGGTTTACCTGACAGTGAACTGACAGAACTTGATGTATGCGGTACAGAAAACGAAGGAAGATGGCACGATATGGAGCCAACGCCGTTCATTGCAATTATAAAAGCGGAGACCGAAAATGAATCCCTATCCTCTTTGTGTTGGAAACGACACAGAAAAATGCAGGGATTGCTGCCTTTGGGCTGATTTACAGCCTGACATGGAGTAGGAGGATAATTGTATGAGTTATACATCTTGGCATACCTATGGTTATGGTATATGCGTTTCAGATATAACAGAACCCTCTGTAGAGCGTCTCCAAAAACTGCTGGCAATGGCACCGGTATTGCAGAAGAATATCCGGGAATGGCTGGATGAATGCGGCATTTCTGAGCCGGATTATGAGGACTATATGGAGTATGATCAGGATTTCAGGCTTGGATTGGCTACCATCCTGAAAGACGTTATTCTGGAGGCGGAAAATGTCCGGCTTGAGGCTTGTGACAGCTTTGAAGGAAAGGACTATTTGTTGTTCTGTCCGGATTATCCATGGAATCGGAACAATCAGAAGCAATTAATGACGGAAGAGGCTGTTGATGAACTTTTCCGAAAATACATTCCCGTTTTAACAGATATACCGATAGAGATAGATTATCAGTCTGTTGAAAACGGAGGATAAGGAGGTGGCATTATGCCTGAAAAGAGCGAATCAAGACCGCTTACCAGTATCGTGTCCTACCCGGAACGTGGGGAGGGCGGCAATAACCGCTACCGTGGGAATTGTTCCCCCAAGCTGGTTGAGGATCTGATTGGATTCTTCCGCCCGCAGGAAATCTGCGACTATATGTGTGGGAGCGGGACAACGAAAGCTGCGGCGGACAAGCTCGGTATCGGCTGCCATCTGTACGATCTGCACAGCGGATTTGACCTGATGAACTGCGAAATACCGGAGCGGCCGGAGTTTATCTTCTGGCATCCGCCATACTGGGATATTGTGACCTATTCAGATGTTATGTACAGTGCATCGGAGGTCCAGAGCCAGTATGGGTATGATCCAAAGCAATTTGATTTGTCCCGTATACCAGACTGGGAAAACTTTGCCCGCGCAATGAACTATGCAATGATGAAGCAGTACGCTTCACTGGAGAAAGGCGGACGGATGGCAGTCCTGATGGGTGACATCAAGAAAAAAGGCCGGCTTTACAGTATGCTGTCTGAGATAGTGAAACCAGGGACGCTGGAGAACATTATTATCAAGGCGCAGCACAATTGCTTTTCAGACAAAACCAGGTATAGCGGTTCCTTCATACCGATTCTACACGAATATGTGATGATAGTACGAAAAGACAATGCACTTCTCTGCCCGGTTTTGTTTTCAGAAAAAAAGCAGGTTGATATCCGCGACATTCCGGGAGCGACCTGGCGTGATGTGGTAGCAGCCGTTCTGGAGCAATGTAATGAGGCGGTTCCGCTGACTTATATATATGAGCAGATTGAATCACATCAGAGGGCGAAAACGCATAAGTGGTGGAAAGAAAAAATCCGCCAGACACTGCAGTACCATCCGGAACACTTTCTGCATGTAAGCAGAGGGCTCTGGAGTCTGCGAAAAAAAACAGCCTAAGGAGATGATGAGTATGGAGGTAAAGCGCGTTTATTTTAATGATGACGATATTCTTGTTCCCGGACATCTCATTAAGCGGAGATTCAGGAAACCTGTGTTTTATCCGTTTGAGAGAAGATGTGGCTTCGATTATGAAATCATAAGCAATAAAGAGCTGATTGTTGAATACAGCACAGAATCATATAGAAAATTTTATAAGGATACATATCCGGAAGGGACACGGATTGTGCTCGTTGAAATGAAAAACGATCCACGTCCGATTCCTGCCATGACGGAAGGAACAGTAGACACTGTTGATGATGCCCCAACAATCCATTGCAGGTTTGACAATGGAAGATATCTTGGAATCATTCCCGGCGTGGATGCGTTCCGAAAAATTTCAGAGGGTATTTGATTATCATAGTTTTAAGATAGGGGGGATGTCGCTTTTGCGGCATCCTTTTTGTCGTTGTGGAATAGAAACAATTGTATTTTTCTGTGAATGCGGACAGACTAATGCCAAAAGCTCTTTACATTCGTTCGTCAATAAGATATAATTGAAGAAGGAATGTAGAGTGCGTGGAGGTGATTTCTGTGGATGAGGTTTATAATAAGATTCAGGCGATGGCTGAAGACGGAAATGGATTTGTAAAAACATCGCAAATTGAAGCGGCGGGAATCAACAGGGCAGTCTTAAAGAAATATGTAGACAGTGGCTTGCTTGAAAGGATCCGGAAAGGGATTTATGCTCCTGCTGACTGTGATATTGATGAGTTTGCTTTGCTTCAGGTGCAATGCTCCAGCCTCATTTTTTCTTATGGGACAGCGCTGTATATCTGGGGACTGACGGACATCATACCACATACATTTGATATTTCAGTCCCTCATGGCGAAAATATTTCAAGACTGCTTCGAGATAATCAAAAAATCAGGGCTCATTATATTATGAAGGAATTCTATAGTCTTGGCATAACGGAAGCACGTTCGCCGCAGGGCGCTATGATTCGTTTATATGACAGAGAGAGATGTCTTTGTGATCTGATTAAAGATAAAGACCAGATAGAAAAGCAGCTGTATGTTCAGTCAATCAAGGATTATTTTAAAAACCGGCCGGATGTCCGCAAATTGCTGAAGTATGGAAAAGCCTTCGGAATTGAAGAAAAAATAAGGACTTACATGGAGGTATTGTAATGAAAACACCGGAACAGCTAAAGGGCGCGATCCGAAATTTTGCGTCAAAGAACAATCTGAGGGCTTTGGATGTGCAGCATATGTTTATGTTTGAACGCATTTTAGAGAGGCTTGCCGTATCGCTTTATGCAAAGAATTTTATCCTCAAAGGCGGTCTGCTGATTTCCTCAATGATTGGAATTGAAGCCAGAACTACAATGGACATGGACACTACCGTAAGAGGGATACAACTGGAGGAAGAGGAAATCGTCAAAATCTTTAAGGAGATTCTTGCGATTGATACAGACGATGGGATAACCTTTGAATATCAGCGTATAGAGCCAATCCGTGAAGAGGATGCCTATAATAATTTCCGCATTCATATAGCTGCAAAATATGGGAAGATAAACAGCCCGATGAAGGTGGATGTCACAACTGGAGATAAGATTACTCCGGCAGCCATCCAATATGATTATCCGTTCATATTTGAGGATAAAACAGTTCCGATTATGGCGTACACCATAGAGACGGTGCTGGCTGAAAAGTATGAAACCATTATTCGCCGGAACATAGGAAATGCAAGAGCCAGGGATTTTTAGGATCTGCATGTTCTCTATCATGAGCGTAAAGACAGCGTCAGACCGGATATCTTAAAAATGGCGATAGAGCATACTGCTGTCAAAAGAGAATCAATGGATATGCTGAAAGACTGGAAGGATATCATGAGGGATATGCGTGAGGAAACTGCACTTTACAGCCTGTGGCGGAATTACGCAGCGGAAAACAGTTATGCAGAAGGGCTGGAGTTCCATGTGCTTTTGGATACAGTCGAGGAGATTGCAAAACTGATTGATATAGAATAAAGGAGCGTATAATGAGTGATATTCTATAGTAGTGACTGAAGAACAGATTGCTCAGCTGTCTGCCCTGCTCAAAGAATATGAGCTTGCCAGCACTAATTTTGAGGCTATGTCCCCATCTGTAAAGAAAACCTACACGCGGGCATATTTGGATGCAAAGACAGATGACGGACGGGAAAAGCGGATTGCCTGGATGGTGGACAGGTTCAATAAAAATTTAAAACCGATGTAAGGGTCAGTGCCCATTGTTGGGATTACATCCAATTATAAATTGAGAAATAGCGTATGGAGGTATCATGAAAGGATTTAACCGACAAAATCAATTGTTTTCACTCTGTGGGCTGAATTGCGGTCTTTGCCCCATGTTTTTAAATAAATATTGCCCCGGCTGCGGTGGGGGAGAGGGCAATCAATCGTGCAGAATTGCAAAGTGCAGCATGGAACATGCCGACATAGAATACTGCTTTCAGTGCAGTGAATACCCATGCTCCAAATTTGAACATATTGACGATTTTGATTCCTTTATAACACATCTCCACAGAAGGGCTGATCTGGAGAAAGCCAAAGAGTCGGGAATTGAAGCCTACAATGCGGAACAGATAGAAAAGGCAGCAATCTTGAACATTCTCCTGTCGGAGTATAATGCCGGTCGCCAAAAGACCATGTTTTGTGTTGCGGTCAACCTGTTGGACATGCAGGAGCTTCGCGAAGTGATAAAGGAAATTAAAAAGAAGAAGGACGATATGGAAACATGGACGCTCAAAGAAAAAAGTGCTTTTGTAGTGGGATTGCTTCAGGAAGCAGCGGCAAAGAAAAACATTGATTTGAAGCTGCGTAAGAAAAAGAGAAGCTAAGAAAAGCTGGACGAGATAAGGGGTACTAAAAAGTTGGATAGGAGTAATGGTATGAAGTATGTATGTACAGTGATATCGGTAGCGGATATAAAAGCTGCAAGAAAGTTCTATGAAGATTTATTTAGCCTGGAGGTTTATCAGGATTACGGAAGAAACATTGCTTTTACCTGCGGCTTGGCATTGCAGCAGGATTTTGACTGGCTTGTGAATCTGCCGAAGGAAAAGATGCTAAAAAAATCCAACAATGCAGAAATTGTTTTTGAAGAACAGGATTTTGATGGTTTTCTGAGTAAGCTGAAAGAGTATTCAAACATTGAATGTTTGGGAGAAGTAATTGAGCATAGCTGGGGACAGAGGGTAATCCGGTTCTACGATTTGGACGGACATATCATTGAGGTTGGCGAGGATATGAAAATGGTGATAAAGCGTTTTCTTGCTACCGGCATGACGATGGAGGAAGTCTCTGTGAAGATGGATGCTTCCGTGGAGGACTTGACAAGTCTTTTGAATAGTTAATGTGCGGTAGGCGAATAAACAAATAGGGGGTTGTAGAAGGGAAATTACAGCATGGAAATAATAGCATATGAAATGAAATATGTAAAAGATGATATTGAAAAAAGCAATATCTTGTGTATTCCTTTTGAGCAAAAGTATTTTCAACAATACATGAAAATATATAATACTTGCTTTTATGAAATGCGAAAATCTCTTGCTATTGAGCCGTATAATTTTTTGAATGATTATAAACAAGTTCGTGAAAAAAGTAAGGATATTTTCTTGCTTGTAAGTGGGGAAGAAATGATTGGTTCTATTGCCTGTTATGGAAACGAAATAGACGATTTGATTGTCAATAAGGAATTTCAAAATAGGGGATATGGAAAACAACTTTTATTATGGGGAATGAACCATATTCGCCAAACCAGTAATGAGCCTATTTGGTTACATGTTGCTAAATGGAATGATAAAGCTTTCATACTGTACAAAAAAAAGGATTTGTTCTCACAAATACCGTGAAAGTACGTTAAATTACAGTTTGTGGAGGAGATAGTATGCTTGAAAATAAACCATCTCAATCAATTATGACTGAATTACTTGGACAATCCTTGTATGAAGTTTGGCAAGCATTATGTACGGCTATAAATAAAAAATATGATATGGAACAGTTATGCATGGTCCCAAAGGAGATATTCCCTACACAGTTGGTGGAAGTGATGTGGCGGCTATATTTGGTGTTTCCCCATGGACAACACCTATGGAACTATGGCTGATTAAGAAAGGCCGTATGAAACCGGCAGCCAAAAGTAATTCTAATCAGCTGATGATGGGCCATCTACTGGAGCCGATTGCCGCATACTGGTATGGGCAGAAAACAGGAAATACCGTGACAGAAGACACACATCTTTACCAACACGCAGATCATCCGTATGCACTTGCAAACTTTGACCGCAGGTTTACCCGAAAGTCAGATGTTGGCCGGGAATTTTGGAGTGCAAAAGCTGTACCTATCATAAGGCAGATGAATGGGCAGACGATGCGATTCCGCTGTATTATGAATTTCAGCTCCGTTTTTATCTCGCAGTGGCAGATGTCAATATCGGTGCTTTTTCAGCAGTCTGGGGCAATAACCCGGACAATGATTTGGCGATTCCGGATATTGTCCGCGACAAGGCGAAAGAGGATATGATCTTTGAACGCCTGGAGGAATGGATTTGGAGCCTGGAGCATGATAAGCCGCCTACCATGGCAGAAGTAGCGCTTAAACTTGCTCTGCAGTCACTTGCCCGAATCTATGGTTCAAGCAAAGTGGGATTACCGACAGTGGAATTCTCACATAAGTATGAGCCTGCGCTTCGTAAGATTGCGCAACTTCAGGGTAAAATTACAGACTGCAACAGAGAAATTGAAACATATGAAAAGGAGATTGAGGCACATAGTGTGCGAATTGCTGAAGTTATGAAGGAGCATGAGCATGGGGTTCTGGAAACTACCACGGATAAGCTCCTGATTGATTTTATCACAAAAACAACCCGCCGACCGGATTCAAAAGCCTTGAAGGAAAAATATCCGACAGTATATGCGGATGTCCTAAAGGCTTCGGAAAGCAGGAAAGTTAAAGTATCGGTACAGCCGATTTAATGGAGGAAATGCTTATGAATACTATTTTTACTGATAACTGGGAGCAGCGTTTGGAAATGCAGTTCTTGAAAAATGACAGATGCAAAAAGCGTGCCTATATCTGCTCTCCATTGAGTGCAGAAGACGATACGGATTTTCTTCGTAATATGCACGCAGCAAGAGCGTATATGTATTATGCCTCTGAAAAGATGGAGATGTATGCCAGGGCGCCGCATGCTTATCTGCCTATGTTGCTTTGTGACAAACTCCCTTCGGAGCGGGCGTTAGCGCTCAGCTTTGGCCTTTCCCTATTGGAAAACAGTGAGGTTATCCTTATCTGTGGAAACCGTCTCAGCAGTGGAATGAAGGGAGAAATCGCATATGCGGTCCTGTTCCAGATGCCAATGATGGTTTTTGACGAGGGACTGTATCATGAAGTGCAGAAGGAAATTACAAAACATGGCGGCAATAAACGCTTTGTGCAGCTTGACCGTGAAAACTTTGTCATGGGATTTTCTTCGCCGGCATCCTATCTGGAAAAGGCGGTGATGTTCCGTGATTAGCTTTTATCGAGAGGTAGATTTACGCTCCCGGTCAGCTATGACAGACTTTCTTACCCTGCATTTTCGCTATTTTACAATGAACTCCTGGAACCGTTCACAATCGTATGCCTGTAATCTCAAGCTTTATAACCTCGGTTTGAAGCAAGAGATAGAGAATAAACTGTACGATTTGATGGACACCCAGGAGTTTTTTTATGCCCGTAATGAATTGCTGGATGAGTTTGGACAGCGACACCAGTATCAGTGGCAGGCAGCTATGAATGGCCGAAGCGGCGGATATCTTGTGCTGTATCAGGGCGAGTTGAAACCCAGCGGCTATAAATCATACTGTATACATTGCGGTCAGAAAAATTATAGCTCTGTAAAAGAAACAGGAAATATCTGTGGAGTCTGCCAACTGAGTTGATTATTATTGATTTATATGGAGGAAGAGGTAAATGGGACATAAATGCCAGGACGTTGAGGCTACAAAAAGATACGTTAAAAAATTTGTACGATATAAAGAGGGCGCTGAAAAATATAGTCTCGGATTAACAAAATTTCAGGAATTGGCTAAAGAAGCGAAAGCTGTATATAAAATTGATGGCATAGCATTAGTTAACTGTGAGATTTTCGAGAAATTTTTAGAGACCTTTCGAGAATATTGAAGAGGTGAAAAGTTTATGAAACTTAGTTGGGACAGACGCTTGGGACTTGACTTTCTGTCTTACAATATGTATAATATTAAATATGTGGAGGTAACTATGTTATGAAAATGGGTAGACCGAAAGAGGATAGCGCAAAGCGGAAATCCATTACTATCCGGTTGTCAGATGACACCCACAGGAAGTTGACAGAGTATGCTGCTGAACACAAGATGACAATGACAGAAGTTGCCCTGCGAAGTTTGGAGGAGTATTTATCCAAACATAGTTGAGTGCTGTTAGTCCCTTCTTTCATTTTTTGAAGGAGGAAAGGATTATGGCTAAAGCACGAAAAGACGAGCGTGGCAGAGCGCTCAGGAAAGGAGAGGTACAGAGAGCGTCGGACAAGCGTTATATGTATACCTACATAGACCCACAAGGTCGGAGAAAATTTATATATGCGCAGGATTTAGCGACGTTAAGGGAAAAAGAAAAGCAGTTAATGAAGGATCAGTTGGATGGGCTGGATTTGTATGTTGCAGGGAAAGCCACACTGAACACCACATTTGACCGCTATATGTCTACAAAACATGATTTAAGAGCGACTACGAGAAGTAACTATGTTTATATGTATGATCGCTTTGTCAGAGAGACATTTGGCAAAAAGAAAATTGCAGACATTAAGTTTTCAGATGTACTTCAGTTTTATCTCTACTTGCTTGACGATGGAAGTTTGTCGATAAGTACTTTGGATTCTATTCACACATTGTTGCATCCGACATTTCAACTTGCGGTGAGAGATGAAATTATCCGCAACAATCCGTCGGATGGAGTTATAAAGGAAGTAAGCAAAGGTAAAACGAGGGGAATTCGACATGCATTGACACTTGAACAGCAGAGGGCCTTTATGGATTACATCGCCAATCATCCTGTGTATTATCATTGGTGGCCGTTATTTGCTGTGTTGCTTGGAACGGGATGCCGAATCGGAGAGGCACTTGGGATTCGATGGGAAGATTTGGATTTTGAAAATAGGATTATCAATGTGAACCATAGCATCGTTTATTATCCGATTGGAAAGTCAAGAACATCGGTTCAGAGGATTTCCAAGCCGAAAACGGAAGCTGGAATCAGAACGATTCCTATGCTTGATACTGTGTATGATGCTTTTCAAATGGAACGGGAGGAGCAGGCAGAGACAGGATTCAATGAAACTGAGATTGATGGGATGAAGGGATTTGTCTTTGTCACACGATTTGGTTCTGTTCCGAATCCACAATCCGTTAATCGTACAATCAAGCGGATTACTAGCAATTACAATGCAGAGGAAACTGTGAATGCAAAGAAAGAGCGGCGTGAACCGGTTATACTGCCGGATTTTTCCTGTCATCATTTAAGGCATACCTTCTGTACCAGGTTATGCGAAAATGAAACAAACTTGAAAGTGATTCAGGCGGTTATGGGACATCGGAACATTGAAACTACGATGGACATATATGCTGAAGCTACGGATCGCAAGAAGCAGGAATCTTTTGATAGACTGTCAAAATTGGATATCTTTTAAGAAGGGTTTTTGCGTAATAAAGCTGACAACAAAACCCCTGCGATGACAACAGTTTGACAACAAATTTGCGTTTTTTCTGATGTAATATGAAGTGATACAAATTAGTGAAAAACCAGTAAACGAAAGGATTTGAAGTAATATGAATAAGGTTGAATTTGGTGCGGAACTATTCCCGACGATGAAGCCCCTCTCGGACTGATAGACAGAAAATAACGAGGTTTTGACAGCTTTTGCCGGGTTTCGTTAATCCAAATTTACCCCGAAAAAAGGGGTTTACGACAAATTTACGACAAATGACTTCAAGGGCAAAGGTGGATTTTTACGACAAATCGCTGTCGTAAACACCGTGAATCGAAAATCGTTAATCCAGTGGCTACATTGGATTAATGGTAAAAAAGCCTTGTAGAATGGGCAGTTATAGCCGTTTACGACAGAAAAAACAGAGATATTTACGACAACGAAAACAGAGCTTCAATCTTATGGTTGAGGCTCTATTTTTTTGCCTATAAGCCGTATCCTTTTCTTTTTGCCCTTTTTCCGTATAATAAGGGTATCAGGAGGTGCAGCAGATGAAGCAAAAGAATTTCCATATATATTTAACCGAGCAGGAACGCACGCAGGTCATTAGCGCTTTGATTGAACTCCAAAACAGCCTTATAGCACAACGGTGTTGTTTACACCGTTGAAGGCAACTCCGGCGATAGCTGCCGAATCAATCAGTATTCCGTAGGAAATTATCAGATATTTGGGTTCGGTGTGCCACAGTATTAAGGCAACCCCGCACAATTCTAAGCACCGTCTTGCTTGCAGATTTTCCGTGATAGCGTACAGCTTTCGCTTGTCAATGGTGAGATTGACGGCGCTCAATCTGTACACTCTGAAGAAAAATCTGACTGCGCAATACGGTACTTAGAATTGTGCGGTATTGCCTTAAAAAATCAGCCGCCTGAAATGAAGGCGGCTGATACATAGAAATCACGAACAATTCAAATTCACACACTTGTATTCTTCGAGAAAACGAAATATAATATAGACATAAGTTTATTCGGAGGTGCGGCGTGGATTGTATGACCTTAAAGGAAGCCAGGGAAAAATGGAATATCTCTGCTCGTATGATTAACTATTACTGTGCGGCCGGTCGCATTCCCGGTGCAGAAAAGAAAGGTACAGTTTGGCTTATACCGATAAGTGCTAAGAAGCCCATTGATAGAAGACGAAAAAAAGAAATTAACATTCAATAAACATTCTGTTTGCTATACTGGTTGTGAATATCTATGAAATGGAGAAAAAATATGCGGTTGCTTATTATTGAAGATAATAAAAGTCTTGCCAATTCCATGAAAACAGGGTTGGAAAAGGCAGGGTTCTATGTTGATCTTTCATATACTGGAACTGAGGGTGAAGAACAAGCATTTGTAAATGGATATGATGCCATATTGCTTGATCTTAATCTGCCTGATAAAGATGGAATCGACATACTGAAATTTCTACGGTCGGAACATATAGAAACCCCGGTTATTATAGTAACTGCACGAGATGAAATAGAAGAGCGGGCATTAGGATTGGATTTAGGTGCAGATGATTATTTGACAAAGCCATTTCAGTTGCTGGAGCTGCGGGCACGAGTGTAGGCTGTTATTCGTAGATTTTATGGGCGTACAAATCCCATTATAGAAGTGGGAGCGTTGACAATTCACCCCGCTTCTCGAAAAGTCATGTGGAACAATAAGGAAATTTTACTTGCGACCAGGGAGTATGATATTTTGGAGTACATTGCTGAAAGGCACCCAGCTATTGTATCAAGTGAAGAAATTGTTGAGCATGTTTATGATGAAAGCTTCGACCCGTTCTCTGCGGTTTTGAGGGTACATTTAAGCAAATTGCGTAAAAAATTGACAATCGTGACAGGTAAGGACATTTTGATGAACACACGAGGAAAGGGGTATTCCTTATGGATAAACGAATGAGTGCCCGTATCAAAATCAGTGGTATTATTCTGTTATTTTCCGCTATGGTAACAGGTCTATTTATTCTTTCCTTGCTTTGGTTTGGAAAAACGGTTCAGAATATGAAGCCTTCTCAAAGCAGTATTTATCTTGTTACAACAGAGGACTATGTGAATATTTTGGAAGGGAACTACTTTATGCCCGCCGGTACAGGAAATATTATGGGGATAGAGGATTATAATAGCCGCCTGCAAAATGAAATTCTACAAAAACTGTTGCCTGTTGCGGGTGGTTTTCTGATATTGTTTGCGTTTCTTTCTCTTTGTCTTTGGAAAGTATTACAACGATTTCAAAACAAACAGATGTTAGATGTTGCAAAGTCTCTTGTTGCAGAAAAGAGCAATGATAAGGTTATAAGCAACACTGCTATTATGTCTGTATATCAGACTTTACAGCAACAATTTAACAATCTACTGGAGGACAACAAACGGCTCTATGCCTATTTATCTCATGAGCAGAAAAATGCTATTGCTGTCTTGCGTACCAATTTGGAACTCTCAGGTCAAAATGACTATTTAGAGGCGATGGATGAACTCTCTAATGGCATTGATGATATTCTTACCCTTAGTGAAACAGCATCCACTGCTATATTAGTTCCTATTGATGTTTCTCTTATTTGCGCAGAACTTTATGATCGTTACCAAAAGATTTACAGCAAGCTTACTTTTGATTTTGACGGTAATGAGGACACGGAAATCATGGCAAAAAGCCGCTGGATTTACCGTGCAGTTTCAAATTTACTGGATAATGCTATAAAGTATGGCTGCGGTAAACCAATTTCTCTTTCGGTTGAGGTAAGAAAAGGTAGCGTTATTGTAAAAGTACAGGATCAAGGGATCGGCATAGAAAAAAGTCATCTGGATAAAATTTTTCAGAACCGTTATCGCATAAATGAACTGAATAAAAATGGATATGGCATTGGACTTTCCTTGGTTTCCTATGTGTGTGATTTGTGCGGCGGCTTTATTATGGCAGAGAGTGAACCCGCACATGGAACAACATTTTATCTTTCTTTTCCGCAGGCAAGAAAGGATTAGCATTCAGTTAACATTTGATGTGTTATACTCGGAGTGTCAATCAAACAAAGGAAAGGAACAAACTATGTATATCATTTAAAATGCACTTAAAAATTTAGCAAGGAATAAAGGACGGAATCTGTTAGTAGGAATCATTACATTTTTCCTTATCTTATCCACCACGGTCGCTTTGACCATAAACTCAACCACTAATGAGATTATCCAAGATTACAAAACTCGTTTTGGATCAAAGATTTCGTTTCAAGTTGATTTTGATAAGCTGATGGCAGAAAATTCTAATAATCAAAATGGAAATATGAGCTTTCCCACAGCACCAAACATCACTTCTGAACAATATATCCAATTTGCGGATTCAGAATATCTGAAAACATATCAAATGGATATACTTGCCCGGATTGGCATCCCCAAACTTGAACCGATAGGCGGTCGCAAAGGTGGTGCAACATTTTATGGGGAACATGGCGAAGAACAGGCGGCCTTATCGTATGACGCAAAACTTTTGGCTTATTCTGATACAAACAGCCTTCCTGACTTTGCAGATGGGCTAAGAAAGATCATAGAAGGTAAAACGTTTGCAAAGGCTAATGAATGCCTTATTAGTACAGACTTTGCCAACTTAAATTCACTCACAGTTGGAGACTCTTTCTCTGTTACGGAAGTCATGGGTCGTCAAGAAGTAACATTAACTGTATCCGGTATTTATGCAGACGCTACACAGGCAACGCCTGAAGCAGTAGAAGGCGTGATTTCCTTAGATGGAGCTTCGGCAAACCGACGCAACGAAATATTAGCACACATGGACACGATGGAACAATGCTTTGATGTGAAAAATCTTGCAGTCCATGCAGAATATGAATTGAAGTCACCGGAATATCTGAGGGCTTTTACAAAAGAAGTAAGAGAAAAAGGACTTCCTGATGTATATACGGTCGTTACAGATGAAGAAAGCTACAATAAAATTGTTACTCCGGTAGAAGGTCTTGCAAAAATTACAATGACTTTTATAATTGTTGTCTTACTGATTGGTGGAGCAATTCTGTTGTTAGTCACTGCAATGGCAATTCGGGAACGCAAATATGAAATAGGCGTACTGCGTGCAATGGGGATGAAAAAGGCAAAGGCTGCACAAATGCTGGTGATTGAGATGGTGACAATTACAGCTATTTGTTTAGTCGTAGGGCTGGGAATCGGAAGCGTGCTTGCACAACCTGTTGCTGATGTGTTGATTGCCGGACAAGCAGAAACAGCTCAAAATTTGCAGGCGATTCAGGTTCATTTAATGCCCGCAACATCACTTCAGATTGCGTTGATTGCTTTGTTGCTGGCTTTGCTGTCTTCAATAGCTGGTGTGATTTTTATTACGAAATATGAGCCAATGAAAATTCTTTCGGAAAGGAACTAAGGTGAATTATCATGAGTATTTTAGCTTTAGATAAGGTATCTTATCAGTATGAAGGTGCCAAAAAGAATGTTTTGAAAAGTATTACAATGCAGTTTGAACATGGAAAATTATATGTAATCATGGGAAAATCTGGAGCCGGAAAAAGCACACTTCTTTCTCTTATATCCGGGCTTGATCTATCAACGAGCGGTGATGTTCTTTTTAATGAGAAGTGCCTTCGCCAAGTTGACCGTGATGATTACCGTGCAAAGAGTATTGGCGTTATTTTTCAAGGGTACAATTTACTTATAGATGCAACCGCATTAGAAAATATTATTCTTTCCATGAATATTAGTGGAAGTCATCTCAAAAATAAAAAGCAGTTTGCAATGAATCTTTTAGAGAAAGTCGGAATTGATGAAGAAACTGCAAATCGAAAAGTTTTGAAATTGTCCGGTGGTGAGCAGCAAAGAGTGGGGATTGCACGGGCGCTTTCACACGATCCGGAAATCGTGATTGCAGATGAACCAACCGGAAATTTGGATGGCGATACGGAAGAAAACATTATGTGTATCTTGCAAAGTTTGGCCCATAAAGAAAATAAGTGTGTGATTGTTGTTACTCATTCTAAGCAGGTTTCAAAATATGCAGATGAGCTTTGGGGGCTTAATCAGGGGAATTTGGTTTTTGTTAAATGAGTGATATAAAGAGAAAACAAAAATGGATTTTATGCCCTGTATGCGGCAGTAAAACTCGTGACAGAGTTAGAGAGGATACCGTATTGAAAGATTATCCTCTCTACGGTCCGAAGTGTAAACAGGAAACATAGATCGAAGTTAAGAATTCACAAATAACATTTATCAAAGAGCCGGACGCATAGACGCAGAGCCGATGAATGAGTGAGCAATCACCGTTTGTCGGCTCTGTTCTTCATATAGAGTAAAAAGCAGTCTTACGGCTACTTTTTAGGGCAGTATCAATTAAGGCTTTTGCAGTTGCTTTAACGATTTCCAACGACCGTTCATCGCAAGCTGAAAGCATACGGAGGAGATTTTCTACCTCGGAATCTTTGGACGGCTTCTCAGGGTAGAAAATCGAATCCGCAGAAATGTTCAATTCCCGGACGAGCTTATGTAAAACATGGAAACTCGTTTTTTGGCCCTCGTTTTCGATTCGGTATAGGTATCGCTCGGTAATATCTACTTTGTTTGCTAACGCTTCTATGGTGATCCCGGCGTTTTCACGAGCTGCCTTAATGATATGCCCAAGCATTTCAGGTTTATTATGAACTTACAGTCCACCTCCATATATAATTATACTGATTTATGCCATCTTTATAATGGCAAAGCAATTCAATTATAAGTAGACTGAAAGTTCGTAAATAACTGAACTATAAAGAAATATGAGCCCTGCCAAATAAAAAAAAGAGGTTTTGACAGGGCGATTCAATATGCCTACACCCTCCAATTCTGAGTTTTTTGATCGGAGGTTTTTTAATGCGCTGGATTATTCTGGCGTTTCGCTGCTTGTGATGAACAGCGAATATTGAACTGTTACAAAGGCATTATCAGAAAGCATTTCATTGAAAAAAGCATTTACCCCACAAAGGGGCAATGCGGCTCGCATACTGAACTGATATGTCATAAATATAATGAAACAGACGCACTTGCACGGCAAAATTTGTCGCTATGCAGGTGCGTTTTTATATTTTGTGATATTTTGAGCTTTTATAGCGTTGGTTGCCGTTCACCACCTTTCGGTCTAAATTTTTACATTTTTGAAAATTCAGACCGGAGGTAAAGAAAATGGCAAAAAGCCAATTAGATGTTCTGAAAGAGCATTTTCAGAGCGAGTGCAAGGTTATCAATTTGAAGTACGAGTATGAGGGATACACAGGCGAAGAACAATGGGCAATCATTACAGAACTGTCCGAAAAAGAACTGTTTGAAAAATACCCTGATATTATATCCCGTTAAATACCGTTTGTGCTGTTGTCTGTTGAACAGGGAAAATGCGATAAGTGCGACAATATGGGTTGGGACTATATCATTTATGAAAGACGCACTTCCACCGGAGACAAGGGGTATAGGAATAATGAATGATGATGATAAAAAGGCAAAGCAGCTCAAGTATGAAGTCCCGTTGTGGCATAAAGCGAATTTATCAATCGATGAAGCAGTTGCCTATTCCGGCATAGTCAGGGCAAAACTCTATGAAATGACGAATAGAGAGGATTGTCCATTTGTCTTGTGGATAGGAAACCGCAGAGACATTAAACGAAAGGCATTTAATGAGTATATTGAAAAAGCGTATTCCGTTTAGGAGGTATCAGAATGGATGATGAGGTAATCAGATATAAAAAAATATTGGAAGCAAGAAGCGCTGACAAACCGATATGGGAGAAAAAACGTCTTTCTATTGAGGAGGCGGCAGCGTATTCCGGTATCGGGATAACAAAGCTCAGGCAATTATCACGGCAAAAGAAATGCCCGTTTGTAATGCCGCTTGGCAATCAGGTCTTTATTGTTCGGGAAAAACTTGACAGATATATTAAGGACAGGGACAGAATTTAAGGAGGTTCAGTTATGGCGAAAGAAAAACGAAAAGACAAATCAAGAGTTAGCTTCATGTTGGAGAACTCCAGTGAAATGATGGCACTTATCAATATTCTTGGATGGACGCAGATCATAAACGGCGTTATGTATATGCAAGGTCTTTGGATGATCTTCGTGCTAAGGAGGCACAGATTGAAAAAGATAAAAGCGACGGCATTAAGACAGAAGCCCGGTACACCACAGTAAATGAACTTTATGAGCCATGGAAGGTTCTCAAGCGAGGTTTGAAGGCAATACCTTTGAAAACTATCAATATATGTATGATACCTTTGTTCGTCCCAAAATCGGGCAGCATCGCTTTTCCACCAGATATGAAAAACGCGCTTACTTATTTTTTGCTGTTGCTCTTCTTGCCTCCATCCTCCTTTGGGTTACTTGACACCCTCTCTAGGGCTTGTTTAAAACATTGAAAACGCCTTCTTTTTGCCCAAAAGAGGCCTCTTTCCGCGTGGAAGATCCTCGTCAACCGCTCGGTTGACTTGCGGGACTCTCCTTGAAATGAACCTCCCTTGGTCAAAATTCGTCTTTCGCTCTATGTTCAAACAAGCCCTAGTTACGGAATAATCGTACCATAGGCATCAGAATATGCCGCGCGATGCACAAGCCACTGAAACCGCCCGCTCTTATGGAAAATAAAGCGAAAGCTCACGGCACAGAATTCGGCAAAAAATCCCACTTGCAAATTGGGTGAAAACTGTGTATAATAGTAAAGAATACAAATGTATTCCTCAAAAGTGATCGTGAGCCCTTACCTCTTAAGCTGTGGCAGTGTTTATAAAGCCTCTTTCTGCGCAGGGAACAGATGATAGGAAGAGTGGTGTATATGATCACACCGCATCATAAGGCGGGCTCAACTTTCTATTGGGGGATGTAAAGGTTTCGACGGGGGAGGGGGACCCTGGTAAGCGGGCAGTGGAGCTGGACCACTATAAAACCGGCAACTTTTAAAATTAAACGACAACGACTTTGTTGCTGTTGCTGCTTAAATAAGCAGCCGTTCTTGCCTGGAATACCGCGGCCGGGACAGGAGCGTTGATGAGCGGTGAACGTGAGCCCGGGGGCCGCCTTTGACCCGAGCCATGACCTAGAGGGCTACTAAAAGCCGGAGCGTGCTTTTGCGCGTCGGCCGGAGGGAATGTAAAAACAAAAGCTACGCCCGTAGAAAGCCCCGGCGACTCTTTTTCGGACGCGGGTTCGAATCCCGCCATCTCCACCACACAGAAAAGCGCACTCCTAAGCGGAAAACCGCCGGAGGGCGCTTTTTTACTGGGTTTTTCAAACCATGATTCTATTTTGCCGATTAAGGTTTTCGAGTTTCAAACGCCCTTTTCAACTCAAAAGTGTTCAAGAAAGTGTTCAATTTTTCGGCTGGATTTCGCCCAGCATCCGACCAAAGAAATCCGTCACCTTCTGGCTCTCGGTATCCGTATAGTCGGCCTGGGCCTGCTGGTAGATCTTTGTCAGGGTGGACTTGTCGCTCCACCCGCCGTAGAGCATGATGTACTGGTCCGGCACGCCCAACAGGTGGGCCATGCTTGCGTAATAATGGCGGAGGTCGTGGAACCGGCAGCGCTCCATTCCGCACTGGCCCCGGAGGTTGGCGTAGTGTTTGTAAATCATAGCCGGGGTCATATCGCAGAGCCGGTCGCCCGATTCCTTGTCCTTGACCGCCTCCCGTATCTTGGCAATCACTTCTTTGGGCAAGGGCGCGACCCGCTCCCCAGCCTGGGTCTTTGGCGCCGGCTTGATTTCCCATTGCTCGTTCTGGTTCCGCACCATCGACTTGTTGACCCGCACCCCGCTGTCCAGAATATCCTCCACCAGCAGCGGCGCGATTTCTCCCTCCCGCAGGGAACCCATCGCCGCCAGGATAATGGGTATCTCCACGTCGGTGCCAGCGGCCAGGGCCAGCAGGTCCTTTATCTGTTTGTCTACCGGCACCACCGCCTCATATCGCTTTTTCTGGGGCAGGGTTGCCGCCGGGCGAAACTCCGGCAGGAACATCCCCAGCGCGGCGGTCAGCAGGCCGTAGATATTGGAAACCGTTTTCGGCTTGTGCCCCACCGTCTCCACATTGATTGCCCTCTGGATAACTTCGTTTGTCAGGTCGCACAGCCTGACCTTTTGCAGCTCGGTCAGACTGTTGCGGCAGATGGTCCGGTAGCTGCGGATGGTGGAGGGCGACAGCACGTTCTCTTTGCTGTCCGTGTAGCGTTTCAGGGCCTCCCCCACCGTCATGCGGTTCTCCTTGTGGGCGTCCTTTTGATTGGCCAGGAAATCCGCTGCCAGGAACTTCACCGTGTTCTTGTCCTCATGGGTGAATGACTTCCGGCAGCGCTTGCCGTTCTCGTCCATGTAGAACACCAGCGTTCGGTATTTGCCGGACTTCGTTTTCGTGATTTTCGCCATAGAAAAACCTCCTGGGTATGGGTTGCAAAGCCTACTCGGAGGTGGTATAATCTACTTGTTTCATAGCAGTTTATCCGCTTCGGGTAAGCCTGTTTCTTTGCCGCTCTCGGTGTCGACTTGGTGCCAGCCAAGTCGTGAGTACACGGGGGCGGCTTTTTATTGTCCAAAATAACTGTCAACATCCAAGTTCCCAAATTTGTACCAGCAAACAGCTTTTTTCATGAAATCCTCACTAACATCAAAATAATCAGCGAGTTCCCATAGCTCTGTAAATCCAGAGCTCACCGCATTGTCCAGCTCGTCCTTCGGGACGAGCATTTTTATTGCCTGTTTATCTGCATGGCGCTCATGCTTCCCACGGACATCAAGCCCGGAATGGATGTTATAGAAACTACCGGTTTCAATATGCCCCATTTCATGCGCAAGAAAAACTTTTTCCTCCTGAGAGTTTTTCATCTTGTCAACGTCCATAGCAATCAAGCCCTCGGGCAGTGAAAAAGAAACAACCTCTCGCATAGGGAAATAGTCAACGTCTACACCCTCCTGCTCTGCCCGCTGGTACAGGTCAAGCAGGGTCATTTGTCACCGCCGCCTCTCTGGCTTTTCTTAAATCTGATATAGTCGAGGATGTCCTGCTTTTCATTGTCGGTCAGGTCGTGGATTTCGCCGGAGAGGGCAAAGTCGATGCCGGAGAGCTGCTGGTCCAAGCTGGGTTCATCTTCATAGCTGTTGATGTCGCGGAGGATTTTATCGTTGTCTAAACGGAAGAAAGGATCGCTGACATTGCCTAAGAGATAATCTGTACTTACAGAAAAATAATCTGCGATAGCTTTCAAGTTCTTGGCCGATAGGGTTTTTGTTCTACCAGCCTTTAAGTCGCCCATATTTCCACGGCTAATTCCTAAGTCGTTACACATTCGACCTGGCTTTATCCCTTTTTCCGAACATAAAGAAGCGATTCTGTCATACAATTCTGCCATAATATAGCACTCCTTTTTGTGCATAACGCTAAAAGCACTAAATTTAGCGCAAACCGCTTGACTTGCACTTAGAAAAGTACTATAATGCAAACATGGCGAGCGCTGAATCAAGTACAATGATTAGTGGTACATTCATAATAGTACAAGAAAAAGTACTTGTCAACACTATTTTTATGGAAGGGAGGTGATTTGGTGAACTCGTCCAAATTTACCCCATTTGGTTTGTGCGTAAAGATAGAACTCGTGCAGCAAGGCAAAAGCCAAAAGTGGTTAGGGGATGAAATCAAAACACGGACGGGCTTATATGTTGACAGTGGGTATATGTATAAGGTACTCACTGGGCAGAGGCCAGCCCCAAAAATCGTTAAGGCGATTTGTGAGATTCTTGGTTTGCCCGAACAGAACATGAAATCTGCTTGAAAGGAGCAAAACATGACAGTCAAGAACATCCACGGCCGGCGGGCTATCGACAGCCGCGAAGTAGCGGAGATGGTGGAAAAGAACCACAAGGAGTTGCTTCGTGACATTCGCAAGTACGTTGAGATTATGGAAAAGTCCGCAGAAGTTTCGCAGCGCAAAATTGCGCCGTCAGATTTCTTCATTGAAAGCTCGTTTGAAAATCGTGGGAAAGAGTACCCCTGCTACCTCATCACCAAAAAAGGCTGCGACATGATTGCCAACAAACTCACCGGCGAGAAAGGCGTCCTCTTCACCGCCGCCTATGTGACGGCCTTTGAGGAGATGCAGGAGGCGCTTTCCGCAAGCCGCCGCCCGCCAGAAATTTCACCCGCAGCGCTGGCAAAGCTGATCACTGCTAACTCAAAGGCGCTTTATAACACCGGAGCAACGCCGTTCGAGGTGACGGAGATGATTTGCGACACCTATACCACCTGGAACGTCCCCGTTCCCCGTGTCTTGCGGAATAGAACATCTACGCAAATGTCTTTTGCCGATTTTCCATCACTACAACCAGGTGCAGAGAGGCCCTTGCCAGGCTGATAGCTAGGCAAGAGAAAGACAGCGCATAGCGCGGAAGGGAACAAACAAAATGAACGACATCATCACCATCAAAGGCGTCAGGGGGTACCTAGATGCCACCGGCACGGCCCCAGCTGAATCTGGAGGATGTTTCCAGGGGGCTGGGGTTCACGCAGGAAAAGAGCGGCATTGAGTATGTAAAGTGGGAACGCGTTGAAAGCTATTTAACGGAACTCGGTTTTCCCCACAAGTGGGGAAAGGGTGATTTTATTCCTGAGAACATCTTCTACCGCCTAGCCATGAAGGCCAAGAACGAGGCCGCGCAGGTATTCCAGGGCCTAATAGCCGATGAGATACTCCCCAGCATACGCAAGACCGGTGGGTACATAGCTGGTCAGCAAGATATGACCCCGGAAGAGTTGATGGCAAAGGCCATGAAAGTAGCTGATCAAATTCTAGCCGCACGAGATGCCCGGATTGCCAACTTGACAGTGCAAAACCAGATAATGGCTCCGAAAGCCGACTATTTCGATGAACTGGTGGAGCGCAACACCCTGACCAATTTCCGTGAGACCGCCAATCAACTGGGCGTTCCGCAAAAGAAGTTCATCGACTTCTTGTTAGAACGCAAGTATCTCTACCGGGACAAGCGGGGCAAGCTGATGCCTTACGCTGACAAAAACGACGGCCTGTTCGAGATGAAAGAGTGCTTTAACGATAAAACCAAGTGGGCAGGGACCCAGACACTGGTCACCCCGAAAGGCCGTGAGACGTTCCGGCTACTTTATCTTGGCGGGGGTAAGAAAGGAGTTACCGCATGAATAGTAGAAAATCTGAGATTGAGCACGAAAAGCACGTGGTCGGGGTAGCCAAGCTAATAGACGAATTGGGAAAGACAATGTTGGATGCAGGCCAACCGCCGAGAGTGATTGCCTTGCAGGCGCAGATCACTTGCAATCAATACGGCGTGTCTTTAGAGGAAGTCGCCAAAGCCCAGATCATTCCCTGGACATTGAACGCTCCCTCAGCTATGGACGACTTACAGAAACAAGACCCGCGCCTTTATGCCTACTGCCTCCAAAATAAATATGAGGTGCAGAAAACCAGACATGGGCTGTTTGTTACTGGTGGTCCTGACCCAAACGACCCTCTTGATTTTATGTCGCTTGACCTTTTCCGGGCCATTGTCTATGCAGTTTGGGAAGGGCGAGAAAGCTCTCTTGATGGCCCCGCATTACTTAGAGAGTTAGGAAAGAATCCCTTCGACGAAAAATAAAGCGCCCCAGTGAGTGCCGCAAACACTCACCAGGGCTTGCAGACCTACAACACTTAAACAGAAGCTAAGCCCGCAGGAATATTTTACCATACCTCCTGCTGGCTGGCAAGGAGGAAAACATGAAACAGGCAAAAATCATCAAAAAGCTATCCCTCGCCTACTGGGAGGTCTACTCCCGAAAGCTGAACCTTGTCGCCGCCGCCAAGGATTGGCGGGAAGCGGGCGGCAAGAAAGCTGCCCGGCCCATAGAGCGGCAGGTCAGGAAGGCAAAGCACACGCTGGACGGAATTGTGCTCTCTGCCCAAGCACTGGGTATCAGCTTGAACGAACTGCAAACCGCCAAGAACGAGACGAGCGAAAGGAGGTGACCCTAATGCCCCGAATCAAGCCCCTGACCCCAGAGGCCCGCATGGATCAGCAGCTGCTTGCCACCATCGACAAATACAAGCGCCTGGCCGGGATCCAGCGCTATGGCGACCTGGGGCCGCGCATGGGCCGCTGCGCCGCCACAGCGAACAGTCGGCTGAAAGCCCCCGGCACCTTTACCCTGGAAGAACTGCGGCGGCTGGTTCGTGCCCTGCACATTCCGCCGGATGACTTGCTGCTGGCATTCTACGAGAACCCGGAAAGGAAGTGACTCCAATGTACACCCCACAAGACTATCTCCTGTTCTTCCTGGCCATTGCCCTTTTTCTGGGCGGTCTGGCCCTGCTGGGAACCATCATTGAGTGGCGAGAGAACAGGAAAGCCCAACGGCGGGAACACCAGCTACATAATCTCAACCGCCGGGAGGAATTTCACCGCAGGCACGCCAGCTACCTGGCACAGATGCAGGAAGTGCTGGAGAGCGTGGAGGGGAGGAAAGGCGCGTGAAACACAACCTCACTCCTACCCTTTCCCGCCTGGGCGGCTACTTGGCCCAGCTGGAACAGCAGCACGCCCCCAGCGCCTATACCCAACCTTTTCGAGAGGCGCTGGGGGCATTGGAAAGGCTGCGGGCGCTCCAAGAGGAGACCCAAGCAAAGCAAAAGGCCCTATTCGCACACGCCGCCAAGCCAAGCGAATAGAGGCCGAAAACCACCCCGGAGGGCTACATCTAGTATAGCACATTCCTCCGGGAAACACAAGGAGGAATTTTCGTGAAAACACAGCTTCGCCCCCTGTCCCCGATTGAGCGGGAGGTGGCCGAGCAGAACGCCTACATGATTTCCCGGTTCCTTGCGGCCAACCGGCTCCCAGCAGATGACTGGTGGGACGTGGTAGTATTCCGCTACCTGCTGACCGTAAAAAACTGGTTTTCCCGCCCGGAGTTGTACAAGTACGAATTCAGCACACTTGCCTGGCAGGGAATGCGGTCGGCGGTAGATAATGAGCGGCGAAAGCAGAGCCGCCGCATTCAGACCATCAGCCTGGATGAAGTCATACCCGGTACAGAGGGCCTCACCTGGGCCGACATGGTGACAGAGGACAACTTGGACTACACCCCATACTTGGAGGTGAGCTGAGTGAAAACCAGTTTTGATGTGGAGTATCTGCCTGAGCGCCGTAAAAATGGGGCCAAAGAAGCGCCGGAAATTACGGAAATCAAAGGTTTCCTGGCTTGTAAGCACCAGAATATGCGCTTTGAATATGACGATGAACGGCAGGCATACAACCGCCTGAGAATCATTCAGCGTTTTCGCAGGAATAACGAACTGCGGGAGGTGTTCGACTGCTATCGGTCGGATAGGTGCGTGTACGTGATACGGACCAAGAAGAAAAGCCACCCGGAAAAAGGAAAGGAGACAGCTATATGCTGAAAATCAACCAGTTAGAGATAGAGAACGTCAAGCGCATCCGCGCGGTGAAGATTGAGCCCAACCAGAGCGGCCTGACCATCATCGGCGGGAACAACAACCAGGGCAAGACCTCGGTGCTGGACTCCATCGCCTGGGCCCTGGGCGGCGACCGCTACCGGCCCAGCGCGGCCACCCGGGATGGCTCCAACATCCCGCCCCGGCTGCATATCGTCATGAGCAACGGTCTGGTGGTGGAGCGCAAGGGCAAAAACAGCGACCTGAAGGTGACCGACCCGGCGGGTAACAAAGGCGGTCAGCAGCTTCTCAACGAGTTCGTCTCACAGCTGGCCCTGGACCTGCCCAGGTTCATGCAGGCCAGCGACAAGGAGAAGGGCGACACCCTCCTGCAGATCATCGGCGTGGGAGACAAGCTGGCGGAGCTGGAACGCCAGGAGAGCGACACCTACAACCGCCGCCGGGCTATCGGACAGATCGCGGACCAGAAAGCGAAGTTCGCCAAAGAGATGACCTACTACCCCGACGCGCCCAAAGAGCCGGTCTCCATCAGCGAACTGCTCAGCCAGCAGCAGGCCATCCTCGCCCAGAACGGCGAGAACCAGCGCAAGCGGCAGCTTGCCGCCCAGCTGGAACAGCAGAAACAGGCCCTGCGCCGCCAGCTTGATGAAATTCAAGAGCGGTACGACGCTGTGTGCAAGGACTGCGACATCGCCGCCCGGTCGGCCCAGGACGTGCAGGACCAGTCCACCGCTGAGCTGGAGCGGAACATCGCCGATATCGAGGCCATCAACGTGAAGGTCCGGGCCAACCTGGACAAGGAAAAGGCTGAAATGGATGCCAACGACTACAGCCAGCAGTACGCCGCCCTCACCGCCCAGCTGGACAAGACCCGGCAGGAAAAGGCCGACCTGCTGAACCACGCCGAGCTGCCCCTGCCCGGGCTCTCGGTGGAGGAGGGGGCCCTGACCTACAACGGCAAGCGCTGGGACAGCATGAGCGGCAGCGATCAGTTGAAGGTGAGCACGGCCATTGTGCGGAAGCTCAACCCTAACTGCGGGTTTGTGCTGCTGGACAAGCTGGAACAGATGGACCTTGCCACTTTGCGAGAGTTCGGGGCCTGGCTGGAGGGCGAGGGCTTGCAGGCCATCGCCACCCGGGTTTCTACTGGTAAGGAATGTTCGATAATTATCAGTAACGGATACTCCGAGCCCCAGAAAGAAGAACCATCTACCACATGGAAATCAGGTGAATTTTGATGCGAGAGAATTTGAAACAGGCTCGGAAAGAGGCAGGATTCTCTCAGCAGACTATGGCTGAAAAAATTGGGATTCATGAGCGCTACTACAAATCTTTGGAAAGCGGTGAACGCTTGGGCGCTATATGGATTTGGGATGTCATAGAAGATATTCTCGGCGTTAATCAGCGGTTTTTGCGAGAAATTCATCCCGACAAAGAAGATAATCTGTAGACACTTCAAGCCTATCAGCGATTTGTACTAAAACTTCAAGTGAAGGTTCTCTATTCCCGCTTTCGTAGTTACGATATGAGCGCAGACCGATTCCCAAATAATCAGCCATTTGTTGGGCGGTAATCCCACATTTCTTACGGGTTTCATTGAGCCGTTTACAGAACATATCTTGCACCCCCAAAATTTATACTTGACAATGTACAAATTGTACACTATAATATCAATGCGCGATAGTGCTCAATTTGAGCACTGAAGAGATTGCTTCGCTAGTGAAACATCAAAAAGGACAGGAAGTGCATAGATGGGAAAGTTTATCGACCTTACAGGTCAAAGGTTTGGGCGGCTGACTATCACGGGACAAGCCCCTCCCAAGTATGGACGTGTAGCATGGCGATGTATTTGTGAGTGTGGTAACACTGTAGTTTGTACATCAAATGACCTACGGCGCGGCTCCGTGAGTAGCTGTGGGTGTTTGAGAAAAGAGGTTGCCGCCGCTAAATCCCATACTGCGGGCTTGATACGAGGTACTCAGCTGGAAAAGCACGGCTTTTCCAGGACCAGGCTATATGGAGTATGGAAAAACATGCACCAACGCTGTACCAATCCAAATAACAAGTCCTATCCAGATTATGGTGGACGCGGAATCAGCGTTTGCCCAGAGTGGGACGATTTCAGCACGTTTCATAAATGGGC
This sequence comes from Acutalibacter intestini, assembly GCF_034334985.1. Taxonomy (NCBI): domain Bacteria; kingdom Bacillati; phylum Bacillota; class Clostridia; order Eubacteriales; family Acutalibacteraceae; genus Acutalibacter; species Acutalibacter intestini. Next base: position 42,953 of record NZ_JAWXXL010000015.1, read on the forward strand.
TATGGAAACCGGCTATGACCCTTATGCCCAATTCGGAGAGTGCACCATTGACCGCATTAATAATGATGATGGGTATAAGCCCCAGAATTGCCGCTGGGTAACTCTGAACACCCAAGCAAATAATCGAAGGAGAAGAAAAACTCATGCAAATCATTAGAGGAAAAATACAGAAAGCCCAGAAGTGCTGTCTGTATGGCCCCGAAGGCATCGGTAAATCTACCTTTGCCAGTCAGTTCCCCGACCCGCTGTTTGTTGACACGGAGGGGAGCACAAAACACCTGGACGTAGCCAGAATGCCTGCGCCTACCAGTTGGCAAATGATTCTGGACGAGGTCAAATATGTACGTGACACGCCCAATGTCTGCCGCACTCTAGTCATTGATACGCTGGACTGGGCCGAACGCCTCTGCATTGACAGCGTATGCGCGAAAGCCCAAAAGGATGGGCTGGAAAGTTTCGGGTATGGCCGCGGCTACGTCTACGTGGCCGAGGAGTTCGGCAAGCTGCTGAACCTGCTGGACGAGGTAATCGACCGGGGCATCAACGTGCTGGGCACCGCCCACGCCAAGATGCGCAAGTTCGAGCAGCCCGAGGAGACCGGGGCCTACGACCGCTGGGAGATGAAGATGAGCAAAAACGTGGCCCCCCTGGTGAAGGAATGGTCGGACGCGCTGCTTTTTGCCAACTACAAGATACTGACGGTGCGCTCCGGGGAGGACAAAAAGACCGTCAAGGCCCAGGGCGGGCGGCGGACTATGTACACGGCTCATCACCCTTGCTGGGACGCAAAGAACCGCTGGGGCCTGCCGGAGGAAGTGGAGTTCGATTACAGCGCCATTACACCCCACATCTACATAAACGGCGGGGCGGTGAGCACGACCGCACCTGCCCCGATACCTGCCCCGCCGCCGGTCAACACCCCCGCCGTGCCTGCCGCCGAACCTCCCGAGCCTGACCCGGCTCCGGCAAAGGCTGAGCCGACACCTGCCCCGGCAGATCATCAAGAGCAGTTGACTATTGATGTCAACCCCAACCTGCCAAAGGCCCTCCGCGATCTGATGGTACAGAACCAGGTTACAGAGGATGAGATTCGCCTGGCGGTGAGCCAGAAGGGCTACTACCCCGAGGATACCCCTATTGAGAATTATGACCCGGAGTTCATTCGCGGGGTGCTGGTGGGGGCATGGAACCAGGTGTTCGCTATGATTATGAGTAACCGCGATTTGCCGTTCTAAAGGCAGAAGGAGGAATTATCTATGGGAATTGTGGACTATGACCGCGAGCTGGACTGGGAGGACGTAATCGAGAACGACGGCCCGGAATTTACCCTGCTGCCCCCGGGGGACTACGACTTTACCGTTACCGATTTTGAACGGGAGCACTACTCTGGCGGGGCCAAACTACCCCCCTGCAACAAGGCCGTGCTCTCCATTACCATCGACGCGCCGGAGGGCCGGGCGGTGATCAAGCACAACCTGTTCCTGCACTCCAAGTGCGAGGGCCTGCTCTGCGCGTTCTTCAGCAGTATCGGCCAGCGCAAGCATGGGGAAAAGCTGAAAATGAACTGGAGTAAGGTGGTGGGCTCCAAAGGCCGGTGCAAGGTAGGCGTCCGGGAGTGGGTCAGCGACCGGGACGGGGAGAAAAAGCAGAGCAATGAAATCAAACGATTTTACGAGCCTGTGGAGAAACCCGCCCAGGGCTTTAAGGCGGGTGAGTTCTGATGGAACTGCGTCCATATCAGCAGGAGGCCCGGGCCGCCGTGGAAGGCCAATGGGACGAGGGAGTCCGGCGCACATTGCTGGTGCTGCCAACGGGGTGCGGCAAGACCATCGTCTTCGCCAAAATCACCGAGGACTGCGTAAAGGCCGGCCAGCGGGTGCTCATTCTGGCCCACCGGGGCGAGCTCTTAGACCAAGCGGCGGACAAAATCAAGAAGTCCACCGGCCTGGGCTGTGCGGTGGAAAAGGCCGAGCAAACCAGCCTGGACAGTTGGTTCCGGGTGACGGTGGGCTCCGTCCAGACCCTCATGCGGGAGAAGCGGCTGAGCCAGTTTGACCCCGGCCACTTCGGCACCATCATCATCGACGAGGCCCATCACTGCATTTCCGACAGCTACCAGCGGGTGCTCCAATATTTCGAGGACAGCAACGTGCTTGGCGTTACCGCCACCCCTGACCGGGGAGATATGCGAAACCTGGGCAGCTATTTCGAGAGCCTGGCCTACGAGTACACCTTGCCCAAAGCCATCCGGGAGGGCTACCTCAGCCCCATCAAGGCCCTGACCGTGCCCCTTAAGCTGGACCTGTCCGGGGTAGGGGTAAACGCCGGAGACTTCAAGGCGGGCGACCTGGGGGACGCCCTGGCCCCCTATCTGCACCAGATTGCGGAGGAGATGGGCAAGTACTGCCGGGACCGTAAGACGGTGGTGTTCCTGCCCCTGGTGAAGACCTCCCAGAAGTTCCGGGACATCCTCTGCGAAAAGGGTTTCCGGGCGGCGGAGGTCAACGGGGAGAGCCAGGACCGGGCACAGGTGCTGGCCGACTTCGACAGCGGTAAGTATAATGTGCTGTGCAACTCCATGCTGCTGACCGAGGGCTGGGACTGCCCCTCCGTGGACTGTGTGGTGGTGCTGCGGCCCACAAAGGTGCGGTCGCTCTATAGTCAGATGGTGGGGCGGGGTACGCGTTTATATCCCGGCAAAGACCACCTTTTACTGCTGGACTTCCTCTGGCATACCGAGCGCCACGAACTCTGTCACCCCGCCTCGCTTATCTGCGAGAACGAGGAAGTGGCCCGGAAGATGACCGAGAACATCGAGGAGGCAGGGGTGCCGGTTGATTTGGAGCAGGCCGAAAAGACCGCCAGTGAGGATGTGGTCGCTCAGCGAGAGGAGGCTCTGGCCAAGCAGCTGCGGGAGATGCGAAACCGCAAGCGCAAGCTGGTGGACCCCTTGCAGTTCGAGATGTCCATCCAGGCCGAGGACCTGACCGGCTACACGCCCTCCTTCGGCTGGGAGATGGCCCCGCCCTCTGAAAAGCAGGTGCGGGCCCTGGAAAAGCTGGGCATCTTCCCGGACCAGATCGACAACGCGGGCAAGGCGGCAAAGCTCCTGGACCGGCTGGACGCCCGGCGGCAGGAGGGGCTGACTACCCCTAAACAGATCCGCTTTTTGGAGCAGAAGGGTTTCCGGCACGTGGGCACCTGGGACTTCCAGGCGGCGCGGAACCTCATCGACCGAATCGCGGCCAACGGCTGGAGGGTTCCATACGGAATTACTCCATATGAATATAGAGGAGAGTAGACCATGAGGGAAAATCTCAAAAACGCCCGCAAGGCCGCTGGGCTAACTCAGCAGGCGATGGCGGAAAAGTTAGGTCTAACACTGCGCCACTACCAGAAAATCGAATATGAGGAAGTTAGCGGTTCATTCGAGGTTTGGGATGCCTTGGAGGACCTTCTGGGGGTACATCAACGAATACTTCGAGCTTCCTCAAATAATCATCTCGGCCCAAAAGGAAATCAGTAGGAACATCAAATAGATTTGCTAATTTTATAAGCATCTCAAAATCTGGTTCACTATCAGCGCTTTCGTATTTCTGGTATGAGCGAAGAGGAACACCTACTGCATCTGCTGTTCTTTGGAGGGTATATCCACGGAAAATGCGTGCTGCACGAAGCCGGTCATTGAACATTTTCGAACCTCCTAACAAAAAGCTCTTGACTTACGCCTTATTATGGCGTAATATAGAGAAAAAATAAACGCCATTTTCTGGCGTAAATTGGGAGGGGCAAATATGTCCATATTCGACATTATGGCTGAAATCGAACAGCAGCAGTACCAAATCGAACTATCTTGTGCGGTATTGGCAGAGGCAGAGCGGTATTTTGAATCCAAAGAGGATTCCAAATTCCTCCCCCACTACGCGGAGCACATTCTCAAACTGCTCTATGTGGCTACTAACATTCTGCACAATACGAAACCAGAACTTGAAAAAGCGACGGATGCACTGATGGACAAGTTCAAGGAGGAATGTCATGGGAAAAATGATTGATTTGACGGGGCAACGGTTTGGACGGCTAACGGTCATAAGGAGGTCTGATAAAAAGGCAAAGTCAGGGTCTATGTGGATTTGCAAGTGCGATTGCGGGAATTTTGTAACTGTAACACAGAGCAACTTAAAAAGCGGAAACACAAAGAGCTGTGGATGCCAGACTAATACTCTAAGTAAAGCGACTAGATACAAGAACGGGAAAGTCAAAGATTTAACAGGGCAAAAGTTTGGTTTTCTTGAAGTGGTGCGAAAATCCTCAAAGAGGAGTGGAACTAATCCTATGTGGGAGTGCTTATGCACTTGTGGAAATCGTACAACTGTTATTCAAGAAAATCTACTAAATGGTCATACGCGGTCTTGTGGATGTATGCGCTTTGATATAGGCTCACATTCATTAACACATGGATTATCAGATACACGTTTATATCATGTGTGGCGAGGTATGATTGCTCGATGTGAATACCCATCCCATGACAGCTACCCCTTTTACGGTGGACTTGGTATATCTGTTTGTAAAGAGTGGAGAGATAGCTTTATATCGTTTTACAACTGGGCAATGGAAAATAGGTATGACCCAGAAGCACCATTCGGAAAGTGTACGATTGATCGAATTGATGTAAATGGCAACTATGAGCCAGCCAATTGCCGGTGGGTAGATATGAAAATTCAGGCAAGAAACAAAAGGAAACGGTAAATGAACAAGGACTTAGATATAAAAGATTTGTTATACCATATCAATCCTACTACTCTTACATATTCTGAATGGCTCTCTGTTGGAATGGCATTGAAACAAGAAGGCTATTCAGTACGAGATTGGGATGAATGGAGTAGCAAAGACGTCGCACGGTATCATGGTGACAGAGGCGAGTGCGAGAGAAAGTGGGAGACGTTCAGCGGCTCGGCCAATCCAGTCACCGGCGGGACCATCGTGCAGATGGCCCTTGACCGGGGCTGGAGGCCCCCGGCCCGGGAGGGCCGCGAGCTGGCGTGGGACGACGTCATCAGCGCGGATGATGACCTGGTAGTGGTAAATCAGGACTGGGTAGAGGCTCGCGAGGTGGAAGAACCTCAAGTCTGGGACGCAGTCAAAGAGTTGATTTCCTACCTGGAGGTCTTGTTCGACGCGGATGACTGCGTGGGCTACGTGACCAAGAGCTACGAAAAGGACGGCAAGCACATCCCCTCCAAAGGCTGCTACGACCGCACGGCGGGCAAGCTCATTCAAGAGTTGAGCCGGTGCAATGGCGATATAGGCCGGGTGCTGGGGGACTACTCCCCCGAGGCCGGGGCCTGGATACGCTTCAATCCCCTGGACGGTAAAGGGGTCAAGAACGAGAACGTGACCGACTTCCGCTATGCTCTAGTGGAAAGCGACAGTATACCGGTGGAAAAGCAGAACGCCATCATCAGAGAACTGGAACTCCCGGTGGCCGCGCTGGTACATTCGGGCGGCAAGAGTATTCACGCTATCGTCCGCGTTGAGGCGGGCAGCTATGAGGAATACCGCACACGGGTAGACTACCTCTATGAGGTCTGCAAAAAGAACGGCCTGGAGCCCGACCGGCAGAATCGCAACCCCTCCCGGCTTAGCCGGATGCCTGGGGTGATGCGCAAGGAGAATAAGCAGTTCCTGGTGGCTACCAATATAGGCAAGGCCAGCTGGAACGAGTGGAAAGAATGGGTCGAGAGCGTCAACGATGACCTCCCCGACCTGGAGGAGGAGCTCTCAGACAACCTGCCCGAACTGGCCCCAGAGCTCATCGGAGGCATACTCCGGCAGGGACACAAGATGCTGCTGGCAGGCCCTAGTAAGGCCGGCAAGAGCTACGCGCTGATTGAGCTGGCGGTGTGTATCGCCGAGGGCAGACCCTGGCTGGGGTTTCCCTGCGCCCAGGGAAAGGTGATGTACGTGAACCTGGAACTGGACCGGGCCTCGTGCCTGCACCGGTTCTGGGACGTGCGGCAGGCCATGAAAATGCCCTTCTCTCACAGCGTGGACATCTGGAACCTGAGAGGGCACTCCATCCCCATGGACAAGCTGGCCCCCAAGCTCATCCGCCGGGCCGCGAAGAAGAATTACATCGCCATCATCATCGACCCCATCTACAAGGTCATCACCGGCGACGAGAACAGCGCCGACCAGATGGCCAACTTCTGCAACCAGTTCGACAAGGTGTGCACCGAGCTGGGTACGGCGGTGATCTACTGCCACCATCACAGCAAGGGGGCCCAGGGGGGCAAGCGGTCGATGGACAGGGCCTCTGGCTCGGGAGTGTTCGCCCGGGACCCGGACGCGCTCTTAGACCTGATCGAGCTGGATCTGACTGAGGAACTGCTCAAGCAGGAGGAAAACAAGGCCGTGTGCGCTGTGTGCCTGGACTGGCTGGAACGCTATGGATTTGCCGACGAGGCAAGCCAGGACGACGCCTGCAGCGCGGCTGTTATGCTGGAGATATGCAGAAGCAAATTGCAACTCAACTCTCAGGCGCACCTAATGGAGGACATTTCAGCCGCCAGAAAGGCCGTACAGAGCCGCACCGCCTGGCGTATCGAAGGCACCCTGCGTGAGTTCCCTAAGTTCCCGCCCGTGAACCTTTGGTTCGATTACCCCATTCACCGGCAGGATATGGTGGGGGTGCTCAAGGATATTGCGCTGGAGGTGGAAGTGCAAAGCCGCAAGCGCTGGCCCAAAAAGGGCGGCGGTTCAAAAGAGAAGACCCCGAAGGAACGAATCGATCAGCTGGGGAGCGCTTTTGAGTGGTGCGACGAGGCTGGCAGCGGCGAGGTCAGCATTGCAAAGCTGATGGAGCACACCAATAAAAGTCGTGGAACAATCAAAGGCTGGGTTGATAAGCACCCGGATTTTGAGCGGGAGAACGGCATGGTGCGCCGGGTGTCAAAGGTGTCAGAAGTGTCAAATTGATACCCTTTGATATGGGTGTCAAAGTATCAAAAAATGTATTTTTGACACCCTTGGCAGGGGTATCAAAGTGTCAAAAAGTAGTAAATTGACACCCTATCAAAACAGGACAGGGGGGTGTCAAAAAAGGGGGTGTCAAAAGCCCCCTCTATAGAGGGGGGCTTTTGACACACACCCCATTTTGACAGCCACCCCATAGCGCAAGCGAGCAAGCGAGCAAGCAGAGGGGTGTCAATACCAAAAGGAGGACTGACAGTTGGAAACCCAATTTTTTCTGGCTATAAATCCGCCCACCGTGACCCATCAGGAAAAGCGGGCGGGAGTGCGAAACGGCAAGCCCTTTTTCTACGAGGCCCCGGAGCTGAAAGCCGCCCGCGCCAAGCTGACCGCTCACCTGAGCCGCCACCGGCCCAAAAAGCCATACCGGGGCGGGGTACGGCTGGTGGTGAAGTGGTGCTTCCCCAGGGGGCGGCACCGGGACGGGGAATACCGCGTCACAAAGCCCGATACCGATAACCTGCAGAAGCTGCTCAAGGACTGCATGACCGCCACGGGGTTTTGGACAGACGATGCGCTGGTGGCCTCTGAAATCGTGGAGAAGTTCTGGGCCGAGAGGCCGGGGATCTTCATCCGCGTGGAGGAATTGTGATGGAGCCCCACGAGATCAAGCGGCACCTGAACAAGACCGTGACCGCCCCGGACGGCGTCAGGTACAAGCTCACGGGGGCCACGATACGCTTGAACGAGAACACCGGGGCTTGAACGAGAACACCGGGGAGTATTGGTATCAGGCTGAATTGCAGGACTTGACCGCGCTGCGGTCGGTGCGCATATGCAAGCTGGAGGACATAAAAATTTCTAAGGAGTAAAAACATGAACATAAATGCAATCACCACGACCCAAAAGGCCCAGAAGGGCTTCTACCCCACGCCGCCGGAGCTGGCGGAGCGGCTGCTGGCGGGCATCGACTGGCACTATGTCGCAACGGTGCTGGAGCCCTCCGCAGGGAAGGGCGACCTGGTAAAGGCTGTCGCGCAAAAGGCCCATAGCCTCCGATACGGCGAAACGCTGAGCGTGGACTGCGTGGAAATCGACCCCTACCTGCGCTCCATTTTGGAGTATGAGTTTGGGGGCAGACGGGAGGAGGAGATTTGGGAGCGCCGTAAGCAGCTGAACGACAAAGAGAGTTGGAACGCCGTGACCCGCACGAAAGGGGAATTGACCCCTATGGAGGCGGCAGAAAAGCGGCGCTTGGAGCGGGAGTACGACTGGCTGCACAAGCTCAGCGCCCCGGTTGTCCATGACGATTTCCTCACCTTCCAGAGCCGCAAGCATTATGACCTCATTGTGATGAACCCACCCTTTGCCGACGGGGATGCCCACCTGCTCAAGGCCATAGAGCTGCAAAGGCGCTGGGGCGGGCAGATTCGGTGCTTATTAAACGCTGATACCCTGCTGAATCCCTGCACCAACCGGCGCAAGGTCCTGGAAAGCCAACTCGCAGAGTTGGGGGCAGAGATGGAGTACATAGAGGGTGGTTTCGCCAACGGGGAGCGGGCCACGGGCGTGACCGTGGCGCTTATCAAAATCGCTATTCCCCAGGTGAATGAGGACAGCGACATCTTCCAGCGGCTCAGCGAGGCCGCCCACCTGGACGAAGAATCCGCCCGGGATGTTACCGATATGGCAGTGACGGACTTCATGGAGCAGATCGTCAGCCGGTTCAACGTGGAGGTTGACGCGGGCCTGGAGCTCATCCGGGAGTACCGCAATATGAGACCGTATTTGCTGGACAGCTTCGACAAGGAGGACAAGTTCGGGTTCACCACCCTGACCCTCTGCGCCGGGGATCCATCCAAATCAGGCGGGCGCGGAAGCGTGCCCAGCGTCAATAAATTTTTGGGGCTGGTGCGCAAGAAGTATTGGTCGGCGCTGTTCAGCAACAAGGAGTTCGTGGGCAAGCTGACCTCGAACCTCCGGGAGAAGTACCGGGGGATGGTGGACGAGATGGTGAAATATGACTTCACCCTGTTCAACATCCAGAAAATCGCGGCCCAGATGAATGCCGAGATGGGCAGGGGTATACAGGACACCATCGTGGAGCTTTTTGACAAGATGACCGAGAAGCACACCTGGTATCCCGAGATGGAGAGGAATATCCACTACTACAACGGCTGGAAAACTAACAAAGCCCATAAGCTGGGCATGAAGGTAATTTTGCCGGTCTACGGTATGTTTTCCTCATGGTCGCGCAAGGCTTTCGAGCTTTACGAGGCAGAGAAGACCATCTCCGATATCGAGAAAGTCTTTGATTACCTGGACGGAAATATGACCGCTCATGTTAACCTTCATGGCGTCCTGCAAACCGCCTGCAACGAGGGCCAGACCCGGAACATTCCCTGCAAGTTCTTTGACGTGACCTTGTACAAAAAGGGCACTATGCACATCAAGTTCCGCAACCCGGAGCTGGTGGACCGTTTTAACATTTACTGCTGCAAGCATAAGGGATGGTTACCGCCAAGTTACGGTAAGGCCCGGTACAGCAACATGCAGGCCGGGGAGAAGGCCGTGGTAGATTCCTTCCACGGGGACGGTAAGGAGGGCTCCGGCGAGAAGGGCTATAACCTGGTGATGGCCCGGGCGGATTATTTCCTCAGCGAGCCGGTCAATGGGGTGCCGCTGCTGATGGCTGGGGCGTGAGGAGGATATGAGCATGGAAAACATCGAAAACATCAAAGACCCCCAGGGGCCCGACTACCCGGCCCTGGCGGCGGAGAAGATAGCCGCCGAGCTAAAGAGCTTCACCGGCGGCAGCAAGGAGAAAGCGATCTCCAAGTTCGCGGCTGAGACCCTGACCCATTTTTGCGAGGAATCCCCGCAGTTCGCCCAGGTGGTCTACAAGACCCGGCGCACGCTCTCTGATTGCTGTGCAGAGGTGATGAAGGGCACGGGCAATTATGTGTCGGACATCGACGTGTACCGGGGTATCGTGCGGTCCTACTTCCCCAACGCGGACGTGAAGTTCTTGATGAACATCGAAATCAACGGCGCGGCCCCCTCCGAGGAGGAGATGGCAAAGCTCCCCGAGAAACCAAAGTCCAAGCCTAGACCGGCCCCCCAAAAGCCGGCTGAAAAAGCGGCGGCGGCTGCGAAACGGCTCGGAGTGCTTTGACGAGAGCTATGTGTATACCCCGAATCTCAGGGGCGTGTTCGGGGAGAAGTATTACAACGTGAACCTACAGGCTGGGCTTGAGGGGCTGCGCCGCCCCATCTCTTTCCGGAGGCTGCTGGATAACTTGAAGAACGTGCCTCAGGCTGAGTACCTGATGAAAGCCGGCCTGCCGGTGCTGGCGGCGAGCAATCTGCCTGACACCAACGCAAAGACATTGCCGGAGCTGACGGGGCTGGGAAAGCACTTCCTCCCCGCCATGCGGGAGAGCCAGGCCAGCTTTTGGGAGATACAGGCGGTCGCGGCACAGAAGAACCCAAAGCCCGAGGACCTACGCCAGCTATGTGCTCTGCGCCTGAACAGGTGGTGTCTGGAGTTACTGGAAGAGATTGCCCGCTATAGCCCCTTGGGGCGTGCTCTGGGGTATGTACGGGCCCAGCGAGAGTTATTCCCCTCACAGGCAAAACGCCGTAAATTATCCTATTTCTTGGGGCTCTACCGGGACTACCTTCATATGGCCCAAGACCTGAAAAGCGACATGAGCCAGCGGGCTATCTTGGAGCCCCGAGACCTCAAGGAGCGCCACGACCTGCTGGCGGCGAGGGTCAATGAGGTAAAGTCCGAGCGCGAAAACGCCCGGATGCAGAAAATGATCGAAAAGGGCCTGTACTGGTGGGCTCATGCGTACGCCAACGAGGATTTTTGCGTGGTCTACCCTCAGAAACACAGCGATTTTGTCACCGAGGGTCAACGGCTGAATCACTGCGTGGGCAGCGCCGGGTACTACGAGCGGCATATGGAGGGCAAGCGGATGGTGTTCTTTATCCGCAGGGCCAGCGAGCCGGAGAAAGCATATTTCACCGCTGAGATCGACATGAACGCGGGGCGCATTTTGCAGCTATACGGCTTTGGGGACTGCTCCGCGCCCAGAGAGGTCAGGACATTTACAGAGGGTTTTGCCAGAGCTGTTCTGCGCTGGCAGGACCAGGAGCAGGAAAGGAGGGCCAGTTGATGGAGCGCGGCTGTATCAACTTCAGGTGCGTAAGGCGGCGGGGGTATTTTTGCTGCGCGGACTGCCGGGAGCGGGAGCTATGCCCGGTTCCCTGCCAGAACAGCCCGGAACGGTGCGGGCTGGCAAGGGAGAACGTGCCAAAGAACAAGGAGGTCAAGGAGTATGCCGGGAGCAGGAAAGATGGCAGAACTTAAACCGTGCCCCTTTTGCGGGGGAAAAGTTGAGTTAAAGACACAGCCTGACGGGCGCTGGAGCTGGTATTTCGTCAAATGCCCTAATTGTCTTGTGGGAACAGAGAAATATAATTCGCGAGAGGCAGCAGCGCGGGTTTGGAACCGCCGGGCGGAGCCGCCCAACCCGCCGTTGACGGTGGAGGAATTGAGGACACTTCCAGCAAGGGAATGGGTGTGGATAGAAAGCACAGAACCCTCCCCATACACGAACGGCTCCGCGTATTACTGCAAAATTGACGCCATCAGACCGGAGGTCATGTTTGAATGTGGTTACCCTGGATGGGGCACGGCTTTCAGGTATGAAGCCTATGGTAAGACCTGGCGGGCATATCGCCGCAGGCCGGAGGAGGAGATAACGTGAAACCCAATAACGCCTACCTGGCACGCCAGCAGGCCAAAGAAAAGATCCTGCAGCAGGCCACGGCCGAGACCTACCAGCAGTTCATGGCCGACACCCTCATGCTCACTCTCAACGACCCGGACATCATGGGCAAGGACACCTTCGGCTATGAGCGGCTAAAAAAGATAGCTGGCGGGTGGAGCCGGTACATAGACCGTTTTCACCCCGCGCTGACCGGTTCGCCCGAGGCCGATTACCTGCAAATAAAGCTGGACGAGAAGATTCGCCGGATTATGGGCAAGAGCGAGGACTTTTCGCCCTTTGATGAGCGGTACGAGTGGATTGCTAAGGTCAAATATGGGAGGTGACAGCATTGACCAAAGAGCTATTGGAGGATTACCCCCATATTTGCGGGGAGTTGCGGGACCTAGACCGACTGGTAACAGATACGGTGTCAGGCAGTACGCCTGAGCCGCCCTTCATTCAGCACACGGTATCTGTACGAGGCATCCCTTATACGGAACGCCGCACCCGGCTAGAAAAGCAGAAAGCTGAGATTGAGGCCTTTGTAGAAAGCCTGCCAGAGGCGGGGCTACGGCGAATTATGACCTATCGGGCTATGGAAGGTTTACCCTGGGCCCAGGTGGCTGCAAAAATGGGAGGGCGTTGGTCAGAAGAAGCCGTAAAGAAACGCTACCAAAGATTTTTTCAAAAAAATTGAAAATGTCCCCAATGTCCCGAATGTCCTGATATAATGAATAATAGGCAAGCTAGGTAAAACAACGAGCTTGGGATTGTCCAATGTTTATACTCCTATTCGGGAATCGCGCCTCCTTTGCGGGGGCGCGGTTTTCGTCTGATTACACAAGGGAGGAGGCGGCAGGATGGAAAACAAAATGCAGATAGAATACCTCTCGCCGGGGGCTCTCATTCCCAGCCCGCATAACGCCCGGATTCACCCACCCGAGCAGATACAAGCTATTGCGGACAACATCCGGGAGAACGGTTTCCTGCGGCCTGTGCTCATTGACGGGGAGAACGGTATCATTGGTGGGCACGGCGGCGTGGAGGCTGCAAAGTTGCTGGAACTGCCGGAAATACCCTGTGTGCGGGCGGACCACCTGACTGAGGCACAGGTGCGGGCCTATATGCTGGCAGACAACCGGCTGGCGGAGATGTCCTACTACGACATGGAGGCGGTCAGCAAAGAGCTGGAGGCCCTTTCGGAGATGGGCTTTGACCTGGCCCTGACTGGCTTTGACCTCACCGAGGTACAGGAGGAGGCCGAGCGCCTGGAGCGGGTCTTCCTGTTGATGCGGACGGGGAGATGGTAGCAAGGGAAAGGAGGCCCGCAAGGTGTGGCGAAGGGAAAGCTTACGGAAAAGCAGAAGCGCTTTGTGCAGGAATATCTTGTGGACCTTAACGCCACGGCGGCGGCCCAGCGGGCGGGGTACAAGGACCCGAACATCGGGCGGCAGCTCATAACGAAAAATAACGTTTCCGCCGCCATCCAAGAGGCGATAGAAAAGCGCCAGAACCGGGTGGAAATCACCCAGGACCGGGTGCTGCAGGAGCTAGCCTCTATCGCCTTTGCGAAGGGCACGGACTACGCCAGCATCATCTCCGGGATCGTCATGATGAACGACACCGGGGAACTGACCGAAGAGCAAAAGGCCGCTATTGTCTCTATCAAGCAGACCAAAGAGGGGGTAGAGGTGAAGCTGGCTGACAAGATGAAGGCCCTGGAACTGCTGGCCAGGCACCTGGGGCTCCTGCAGGCCCAGGAGAAGCAGGAGGACGGGATGCTGCCAAAACTGATAGAGGGGTTGAAGGGATGATCTACACGCTAAAGCAAAGAGAACTGCTGCGGCTCTGGCAGAAGGGCGGGCTCCGGCGGATGAACCTCTTGGAGGGCTCGGTGTCCTCGGGCAAGACCTGGGTTTCCCTGGTGCTGTGGGCCTTTTGGGTGGCCTCCATGCCGGAGGACAAGCCCTACCTCATGTGCGGCAAGTCCCTGACCACCCTAAAGCGCAACTGCCTGGTCCTCTTGGAAGAGCTGGTGGGCAAAAGCCATTTCAGCTTCTCCCTGGCGGCGAAGGAGGGGCGGCTTTTCGGGCGGCGGATGTACCTGGAGGGGGCCAACGACGCCAGAAGCGAGAGCAAGATTCGGGGCATGACCTTGCAGGGGGCCTACTGCGACGAGCTGACCCAGTTCCCGGAGGACTTCTTTACCATGCTCCTCTCCCGCCTGCGGCTGCCGGAGGCCAAGCTGATGGCCACCACCAACCCCGACAACCCCCTGCACTGGCTAAAGACCCGCTACATCAACCGGGCGGGAGAGCTGGACTTCTTGGACGCGGTCTTCTCCATAGAGGACAACACCACCCTGCCCGAAGACTACGTGGAAAACCTCAAAAAGGAGTACACGGGGGTATTCTATGAGCGGTTCATCCTGGGCAAATGGGTGGCGGCCCAGGGGGCGGTGTACGATATGCTGGACCAAAGGGCCAACGTCTACCGGCCGGAGGACCGCCCGGTGGATATGGCCTGGAACGCTACCCGTACCATCGCGGTGGACTACGGCACCAGCAACCCCACGGTCTTTTTGGACGTGTACGACGATGGGCGGACCATCCGCTTTGACCGGGAATACCGCTGGGACAGCCAAGAGCAATACCGCCAGAAAACCGGCGGGGAGTACGCGGAGGATTTGGTGGCCTTTATGGGAGAATCCCCCTGCGCGGTGCTGGTGGACCCAGCGGCGGCCAGTTTTATTGTGGAGCTGCAGAGCCGGGGGGTGTATGTGATTCCGGCGGATAATGAGGTGCTGGACGGCATCCGAAAGGTGTCTACGCTGCTAAAGAACCGGGTGCTGCTGATCTGCTCGGACTGTGCGGGGCTTCTCACGGAGATGGCCGCGTACCGCTGGGACGAGAAGGCCGGGGCCCGGGGGGAGGAAAAGCCCCTAAAGCAGCAGGACCACGGCCCGGACGCGGTGCGGTACTATGTGAACTCTCTGCCGGACTGGCGGTTTCAGTAAGGAGGCGTGGCTATGGAAAAGGTCCGGGTAAAGGTAAAGCAGGGCGTCCCCACGGCGGACGCCTTTTCTAATCCCCTGTTCCGGCTGGGGTATGGGTCCCAGTCTCCCCTAGAGGCCACCCAGTACCCCCTCACCCGGATGACGGGCAACTACCAGCTGCTCAGCTCCCTATATAGGGGCAACTGGATTGTGGGCCACCTGACGGAGATTGTGCCGGACGATATGACCCGGGAGTGGTTCCAGGCCACGGGGGCCACGCCCAAAGCCCTGGAAGAGCTGGACCAGGTGCAGCGGGCGGTGCGGCTGCGGGAGAAGGTGAGCGAGGGCCTTAAGTGGGGGCGGCTGTACGGGGGCGCGGTGGGGCTCATTCTGCTGCGGGGGCAGGAGGGGGTCCTGGACCAGCCCTTGGACCTGGAAAGCGTGCTGCCCGGGGCCTTTGCGGGGCTGTACGTGCTGGACCGCTGGAGCGGCGTAGAGCCCGAGGCGGGCCTGGTGGGAGACATGAGCGACCCGGACTTTGGCCTGCCGGAGTACTACAGCATTCAGGGGCCGGAGGGGGGCCTGGCGGCCCGGGTGCACCACTCCCGAGTGGTGCGCTTTACCGGGCGGGAGCTGCCCCTTTTGGAGCGCCAGGCGGAGCTCTACTGGGGCGGGTCGGAGATCGAGGCCATCTACCAGGACGTGGTGAAGCACGACAACGTGGCCCACAATATGGCGGCCCTGACCTTTCGGGCCAACGTGGACGTGATGGAGGTGCAGAACCTGGACCAGCTGTTCTCCCTCTCGGCGGTGGAGCAGCAGCGGCGGTTCTGGAACACCATGCAGGCCCAAAGCGTGATGAAGTCCAACTTCGGCACCCAGCTGGTGAACAAGGGCGACCAGGTGAAGAACACCCAGTACGCCTTTACCGGGCTGCAGGAGGTGTACGATAGCATGTGCCAGGACCTTTCGGGGGCTTCCCGCATCCCCATGACAAAGCTCTTTGGCCGGTCCCCGGCGGGGATGAACGCCACGGGGGAGAGCGACCTGCAAAACTACTACGATTTCATCGACACCCTGCGGGAGAGCAAGTTGCGCCCTGTGCTGGAAAAGCTGCTGCCTGTCATGGCCATGTCCACCTGGGGAGCCGTGCCAAAGGGGCTGGGGGTCAGCTTCCCGCCCCTGTGGACGCCTACGGCGGCGGAGCTGGCGGACATCGCTCTAAAGAAGGCCCAGGCGGTGCGGGAGAGCTTCCAGGCGGGGCTGCTGCGGGCGGACACCGCCCAGCGGGAGCTAAAGAAGCTGGCGGTGGAGACGGGGATGTTCGACAGCATTACCGATGAGGAGATCGCCGCCAATGAGGGGAAGACCTTCCAGGACCTCACCGCCCTGCGGGACCCGCTGATGGGGCTGGGGGGCGGCGGGGAGGAATCCGATGAAGAGGAGGCGTAGGCCCCATGCCAAGCCTTGCGCGCGCCCCCAGGCGGGAGGAGCTGGAGCGGCTTATCCGGCTGTTTTTGCAGGCGGAGACAGATATCGTCAACGAGATTGGGCGGCTGCGGTCTCTTGGGCTGGCGGACTACCATGCGGCTGCTGCCCTGGACCGGGTACAGCGCATCCTCCGGCAGCTGGAGAGCGATTGCTGGCAGTACGTGCCCAAAATGGTAGAGCGGGAGTTTTACCTACATAAGCCGGAGGCCAGAAAAAAACCAGAGCCGGCGGAAAAGCACCGGGCCGCTTACCAGAACGCTGCCGCGCTGACCGCAGAGCAGGCGGACATCGCCCAGCGGCTGGTGGTGAACCTGATGGGGGAGCTCACAGAGGCTACGAGAACGGTGGGCTCTATTTTAGAGGCGCAGTTTTTGGGGCGGCTGGAAGGGGATCTGTTCCGGCGGATTGGCTTGGCCCAGGCGGCGGCGATGGAGGCGGCGGGGCGAGGGCCCTACCGGCAGCTGAACCGTTTTGTCGGGGAACTGGCCCAAAATGGTGTTACGGCCTTTGTGGACAAGGCGGGGCGGCGCTGGAGCCTGCACAGCTACGGGGCTATGGCCCTGCGCACCACCAGCCGCCAGGCGGAGGTACTCTCCCTCTTGACTGAGGACCCGGAGCAAGACCTGTATCAAATCAGCAGTCACGGGACCGTCTGCGCCCTGTGCGCCCCCTACGAGGGCCGGGTGTACAGCCGCAGCGGCAAAGACCCGGACTTTCCGCCACTGGCGGACGCCTTTGGGCGTATCGACCCCAAGGGCGGGGACGGCCTGAGCAACACTTACCTAAACATTCACCCCTGCTGCCTGCACGTGCTGCTGCCCTGGACCCCCTACGGACTGAGCCCGGAGGAGCTGCAAAAGATCAAGGACTTTTCCAGCCCGGAAAAGAACCCGTATACCGTCGACCCCCGTACCCAGGCCCAGCGGGAGGCCTACCGCAAAAAGGAGGCGGGGCGGCGCAGGTGGCTGGCGGACTACCGGCAGTGGGAGCGCTACCGGGCGCTGCTGGGAGAGGGGTGCCCCAAGACCTTTCAGACCTTCCAGAAGCATAAGCTGGCGGGGGACGAGAAGTATAAGCTGTGGCGGCTGGACTACCGGCGGAGGAATGAGCTTTTGCTCCACCCAGAGCGGGCTCTTCCCGGGGCAGCCCAGGCCCAGGTGGCTGAGGCGAAGTTTACCAGGTACTTTTTTAACCCGGAGAGCAAAGATGGATTTCCTAAGGGGGTGGCGTTTAACTCTCGTTTGGGGTATAATATAGACAACTGGGAGAAAATGCAGACGGAAATCCTTAATGCGGCCAGAAAATATCCAGCAACCTTTAAGTCAGAAATCCCCTACGGGAAAAAATATGAGCAAATGGTTGTGCTGCAAGGGGTGAAGCAGAAACCCGCAAACGTGCTGCTTGCCTGGTTAGTTCACCCCGATGGGACCGCGCATTTTGTTACAGCACATATGGAGGAGTTGAAACGAGATGTATGAAGAGTTTGAATGCGTCCTTTTGAAGGACGGTCGCTATGCCACGTTGGACAACATAGACGGCCCGGGGTGGTATAGCGCTACTGTAGGAGACGGGCCCAGAGATTGGAAAGTAATTACGGTACGGGATAAAGACATTGAGCGCCGGCTTTCAGAAGAGGAAAGAAAAAAGTGGTTTCAAAAGGGCTATAAGCAATTAAGAGAGTGCGGAATTATGTAGACGAGGAGCAATTTAAAAAGCAGCTGCCAGCGGGCGGCTGCTTTTCTTTTGCCCAAAGGAGGGGGTCTGTTTGCTTGCGTATTACGGGCACAGGATCAGCCCGAACCAGATAGAGACCAGCGAGGGGTATCTGGTCTGCCGCAACGTGCCCATCGCCCGCACCGGGGAGCAGCTTTACCTGGCAGGGGAGCTGGGGCTTGCGGGGGACCCGGACCGGCTGGTGCGGGTGTACAGGCCGCCGGAGGAGGTGTTCGCCCCCCAGGCCGTGGCCTCCTTCGAGGGCAAGCCGGTAACGGACGGGCATCCGCCAGAGGAGGTGGGGCCGGAGAACTATGGGGCCTACGCCCGGGGGCACCTGCAAAACGTCCGCCGGGAGGGGGCGCTGCTGGTGGCGGACCTGTACATCACCGACCCCGCGCTGGCCAGCGACATCCGCCACAAGGTGAAGCGGGAGATTTCCTGCGGCTACACCTGTACCTACCAGGCGGAAGGGGAGGGCTTTTGGCAGAGGGACATCCGAGGCAATCACGCGGCGGTGGTGCCAAAGGGCCGCGCCGGACGCGAGGTAGCGATAAAAGACGCCGCCCAGGAGGCGGAGAAAGGAACGCTTATGAGCAAATTTGTGAAGAACATCCTGACGGTATTCGGCAGGGCGGCCAAGGACGCGGCCCCGGAGGAGCTGGGAGAGCTGGTAGACACCGCCGCCACCGCCCTAGAGGCGGAGCCCCCGGCCCCATCCCCCGGGGAGAGGGAGGAGGCTAAGACCCTGGACGCCCTGGGGGAAAAGCTGGACCAGCTGCTGGAGCTGCTAAAGGCCAAGGACCAGCAGCCGGAGCTCCCTGCCGAAGAGGAGCCCCAGGGGCTGGCGGCCCTGGACCAGCTGGCGGGAGAGCTAGAAGAGAAGGACGGGGAAGAGCCCCAGGAGGAAGCGGAGGACCAGCCCCCCTGCAGCCCGGAGACCCGGGACGCGGCCCTGCGCATCATCAAGCGGCTGCGCCCGGCTGTGGCGGCCCTCTCGGACCAGGAGGAGCGGGAGAGGGTGGCAAACGCCCTTATCGGGGCCGTAGGGGAGCCGGACGCCATGACCGGCGTCCTCCACGCCGCCAGAGACAGCGCCCGGGCCCGGGCCGGGGAGAAACCCAGCTTTGAGGAGACCTGCGCCCGGCAGGAGGCGGCCTACGCCGCCCGCAACCCTCACATCAGCCAGAAGGAGGACAAGTAATATGGGACTTCATCCACAGAACATCGGCAAAACCATGACCCACGGCTTCGCCGGGTGCTACGCCCGCCAGCCGGACATGATCGTCAACACCCGCCCCGCCGGGGGCGGCGCGGCCTTTCCGTTCGGCACGGCCCTGGGGTATGACGCCCAGGGGGCGGTGGTCCCTATGGGGGCTGGCTCTACGGCGGAGCAGTTTGTGGGCGTGGCGGGGTTTGAGATCAAAAGCAGCTTGAGCTACCTAGACCAGTCCCGGGGCGAGTACAGCCCGGGGGACGCGGTGAGCGTGTTCCAGCGGGGGGGCATTAACGTGGTCTGCCAAAAAGGGACCCCCGCCCTGGGCAAGCCCGTATATCTGCGGGTAGCCCAGAACGCCGCCGCGCCCAGCGCCGCCCTTGGGGGCTTTGAGGCCGAGGCGGACGGCGAAAACACCGTACAGCTTGCCAACTGCCAGTGGGCGGGCCCGGCGGACCCCAACGGGGTGGCGGAGCTGCGCATTCTGTCCATGATTAACGCGTAAGGAGGGAGAACTATGCCAATCAAAAATATGGGCACTACCAACGCCGGGGTCTTTTCCCCGGCTTTTTCCAGCACGCCGGGGGCGGCGGGGGTTCCCACCCTGGACCAGGCCGCTGTGGCCTCTGGCCAGGCTTTTCTTGTCTCCGAGCTGGAGAAGCGGGACAACCTGCTGCGCCAGCCCCTGACCAGCTTTACCTACCCCCGGGACATCGTGATTCAGACCGGCGGGGGCTGGGTAGACTACGTCTCCGCCATGAGCGTGGCCTACGGCATCACCGGCGGGTCGGGGGGCGGCCTGGTGGGCAGCGCCGGGGCCAACGGCCTGCCCATCGTACAGGCCAGCTTGGACAAGGGCCTGTACAAGGCCCACGTGTTCGCGGCGGCCCTGCGGGTGATGTTCCTGGATATGCAGCGCTCGGCCCAGCTGGGGCGCTCTTTGGACCAGCTGCTGCAAAACGGCATCCGCCTGGCCTATGACAAGCACGTAGACCAGCACGTCTACCTGGGCCTGGAGGAGTACGGTACCACAGGCATCCTCAACTGCCCCGACGCCACCGAGACCACCGTGCCCGCCAGCGGGGCCTCCGGCTCCACCAAGTGGAAGGACAAGACCCCCCGGCAGATTTTGGAGGACGTAAACCAGGCGATCCTGGCGGTGTGGGAGGCTGGCGAACACGACGAGAGCGCCATGCCCAACCACATTCTGTTGCCCTATGAGCAGTACACCTACCTCTTGAACACGATGGTCACGGACCTGGCCACAGAGACCATCCTGGACTACCTGCAAAAGAACAACGTAGCCGCCAAGAACGGCAAGAACCTGTTCATTGGGGCCACCCGCTGGTGCAAGGGGGCCGGTACCGGCGGCAGCGACCGCATGGCGGTGTACATCAACGACGCCAGGTTCCTAAAAATGGACGAGCTGGTGCCCATGAGCCGGATCATGAGCGGCCCTAACGCCGCCAACGCCTGCTATGACACCGCCTACATGGCCAACATCACCGAGCCCCAGGTGTTCTACCCCCAGTGTATGGCCTACTTTGACGGGATATAGGAGGGAATGCAATGTTTATCACAGCTAACAGAAATATCGTCCTGCCCAGTGCGGACGGGACCCGGCGCTTTAAGGTAGAGCGGGTCTTTGTGGGCAATATCCCGGACTGGGCCGCGAAGACGGCCTACTTCGCGGCTCTGGTGAAGGACGGCAAGATCATCGCGCCCAAGTCCAAAAAAGACAAGGACCTGGAGGGCGCGAAAAAGCCAAAATCCCCCGCGAAACCGGGAGACCTCAAAGAAACTGAGGCAAAAGAAGGGCCAAAGGAAGAGGCCGGGGTCCCGCCCCCGGAGGAAGAGCCTCCCGCCCCGGAGGAGCCCTAGCCATGCCGGGGAGGGGACAGCAGTTCGCCGGGGTGCGGGAGACTGCCGCCAACCTGGGCAGAGAGCCGGGGGAGTACACGCCGGAGATGTTCCTGGAGGATTTCCCCCAGTTTTACGGGGCGGGGCAGGGGTCTTGGGTGCCCTACCACATTCTGGAGGACTTTGCCCGGCAGGCGGGGGCGGTGATTCAGCGGGATAAGTGGCTCACCGGCTGGCGGTACGCGGCGGGGCTGTACGTGGCCCACAACGCCACCCTGTACCTGCGGGCCTACGCCCCCTCCACCGAGAGCCAGGCCCAGGCGGCGTCCACGGGGGCGCTGGTGGGGGTGGTGAAGTCCGCCTCCCTGGGGGATGGGGCTGTCACCTACGACACCGGGGCGCTGACCCAGGCCACGGAGGGCTGGGGAGACCTAAACGCCACCCAGTACGGCCAGCTGCTGGCCACCCGGGCCCGGCTGGCGGGGATGGGAGGAGCGTATGTACTATGAACTTTGAGGATTGGTACACAGACCGCATGGACGTCTACCGTGCGGTGGACGTAAGAGAGGGCTCCCTGACCCGAAAAGAGCGGCGGCGGGTGCTGGTGGGCGTGCCCTGCCGGGTCTACCGGCCTGGGGCCCCGGCTCCCGGCATGAGCCAGACGGCGGCAAGCCTTGTGGGAGAGAGCAAGCTGGCCTGCGCCCTTGGGGTAGACCTGCGGGCGGGGGACGAGCTGCTCATCACCCGGGGCGGGGGGCTTGGCCAAAAGGGCCCGGCCCTGCGGTTCTTCGCCGGGCGGCCGGAGAAGTACTACGAGCCCTTCGGCGCGGTGACGCCGGGGCTTGCCCACCAGGAGGCAGCCTTGCGGGAGGAGGAGAGAATCAAATGACCCTGGAGGAGCGGGCAAAAGAGCTAAAGGCCAAGCAGAAAGCCATCGACAAGGCCCTTCGCCAGGCGGCCCGGGAGGCCACCATCCGGGCCATCGACGCGGCGGCGGAGCGCACGCCCCCCAGCGGGGGCCTGGCCGGCACCCACACCCGCACGGGAGAGCTACAGCAGCACTGGGCAAAGGACAGCCGCAAAAGGCCCAAAAAGCAGGGGGAAGAGTACATCACTCTTTTGGCCAACAGCAAAGAGTATGCCTCCTATGTGAACAACGGCCACGATATGGACCGGCACTTTGTGCCCGGGCTCTATGTGAACCCCTCCTCCGGCCTGCTGGAATACGACCCGGAGAGGAGAAAAGAGGTGGGCCTTATGGTGGGCACAAGGACCCAGTATGTGTCCGGCCTGTACATGACGGACGCGGCCAAGGACGCCTACGAGGAGGCCCTAAGCGGCCTGCCCCAGCGCCTAAAGGAGCTGATAGAATGACCTTTACCCTAACAGAGCTGGCCAAGTCCCTGGCGGACTACCTGGCCCCCTACTTTCCCCAGACGGCCTTTTATGAGGACCCGTCCCAGCAGGGCGGCGCTTTTCCCTGCGCGTTTTTGCAGCAGCGCTCCGGGGGCGTCCAGGGGCGGCTCAACGGCTGCCGCCAGCGGCGGGTCAGGCTGGACCTGGTGTACCTGGAGGACTACAACCTGCCGGACCTGCACCGGCGGTATCTCTCCGCCGCCGAAAGGCTGGACGGGCTGATGGACAAAATCCCCTACATTAGCGGCGGAGAGACCGCCCTGCTGCACACCTATGAGCGGGAGTGGAGCGTTGACGCGGACGCCCTGCACTACAAGTTCGAGCTGCGCCCCCGGGACGTGGCGGCTGGCGGGGGAACGCCCATGATGAAAATGAACATGGAGGAGCGGATAAAGGATGGAGAAGGAAAAGGCGAAAAGCCGGACTGAGCCCAAGCGGTACACCCGGGAGGCCCTGCTGGAGAGCAAGGCCTTCTCCCAGTACCAGAGGGACTTTTTAGCGGCGCTGCTCACAGAGGAGAGCTACACCCTGGAGGAAGCGCGAGGCATTGTGGACGGGTTCTTCGGGCCCGAGAAGAAAGGAGCGTGACAGTATGGCAGGAGGCACTTGGGAGACGCAGAACAAGCCCCTTCCCGGGGTATACCTGCGCTTTCGCACAAAGGCGGGGCTGGGCCTTTCCGTGGGCCAGCGGGGCGCCGTTACCATCTGTAAGGCCATGAGCTGGGGCCCCGTAGGGGTGATGGAGGAGGTGGAGCCCTCCACCGACCCCACCCCCTTCTGCGGGTACGGGGCGGGCCGCCCGGAGGCCAGGTTTATCCGGGAGATCTTCAAGGGCAGCAGCCGCACCCCCGCCCCCAGAAAGCTGCTCTTATACCGGCCCCCCGCCGCCGGGTCCGCCCCGGCCAGCGCCAAACTGGCCGGGCTGACCGTCACCGCCCGGTATCCGGGGGAGCGGGGCAACGACATCACCATCGCCATTGCGGAGAGCCCGGACCAGGAGGGCCTCTGCACGGTGACCACCCTGGTGGACGGAGAACTACAGGACCGCCAGCAGGGCAGGACCCCGGAGGACCTAAAGGAGAACGGCTGGGTGAGGTTTACAGGAACCGGGGCCCTGGCCTCCACCACGGGGACCCAGCTCACTGGGGGGCTGAACGGGGAGATAGCGGCCTCCGCCTACGCCGGGTACTTGACCCAGGTGGAGAAGAGCGGGGCCAGCGTGATGATCTACGACGGAGAGGACCCGGTGGTGAAGTCCGCCATGCGGGCCTTTGTGGTCCGTATGGCCCAGGAGGCCGGCCGGTACTGCCAGCTGGTGGCCAGCGGCATGGAACAGCCGGACAGCCAGTTTGTCATTAACGTGGCCAGCGGGGTGGTCCTGGAGGACGGAACCCGGCTGACTCCCGCCGAGACCTGCTGGTGGGTGGGCGGGGCCCAGGCCGGGGCCTCCTTTCACCAGGCCCTCACCTACGCCAGCTACCCCGGGGCCCTGGCGGCGGAAACCCCCGAAACGGTGAAGCTGGACCAGGGGGCCCGGGGGCGGTTCATCCTCTTCAACGAGGACGGGGCGGTAAAGGTGCTGCAGGACGTAAACAGCCTGGTGAGCTTTACCCCAAATAACGGCCGGGCCTTCTGCAAAAACCGCACCATGCGGCTGTGCGCGGCCATAGCCAGCGACGTATACGCCCAGTTTTCCCAGCACTACCTGGGAGTGGTGGACAACGACGCTCAGGGCCGCAAGCTGTTCCAGGGGGCGGTGGTCAGCTATATGCTGTCTCTGGAGCGCCAGCACGGGGTAAAGGACTTCCAGCCCGAGGACGCGCAGGTGCTGGCGGGGGAGGAAAGCGACGCCATTGTGGTGCTGCTGGGCTTTACGCCGGTGGACTCGGTGGAGAAAATCTATGTGGCCGTGGAAGTGGCTTAAGGAGGGAAGGACATGGCATATTTGCTGGCGAAGGACACGGTAAACGGCGCGGAGGGCTCCGTTGTCATCACCGTGGACGGAAAAAACCAGGTGATCGCCGGGATGAAGAAGATACAGACCACCGCCGGGCTGCAGAGCCAGGACATGCGCTGCGTGGGCACCCGCAAGATACAGCAGAAGCCCAGCGGCGTAAAGCAGACCGGCAAGGGGACCCTGTACTATGGGTCCAACGTGTTTACGGATATGGTGCTGGAGTACATCAACACCGGCAAGGTGAGGTACTTCGACATCCAGATCACCAACAACGACCCCACCACCTCCATCGGCCAGCAGGTGGTGGCCTACTACGGCTGCGCCCTGACCGGGGATATCCCCATCTCCATCCTGGACGACGAGGAGGCCATGCTGAACTATGAGTTCGAGTTCAGCTACACGGACGTGAAGAGGCTGGAGGCTTTTCGGGAACCGGACCAGCTGGGAAATTAACGAGAGGGAGGAATCAGCATGAACGCGTTAGCGGCATTTTTAAAGCCCACGGTAAGCAACCTGGAGAAGGAGGTGGTGGTCTCTCAGCGCTTTGTGGACGAGGCGGGCAGGCCCGTGCCCTTTAGGATTAAGGCCCTGACCCAGGAGGAGAACGAGGCCCTCTTGAAAAAGGCCAAGCGCCAGAAGAAGGTGAACGGCCAGATACAGGAGACCCACGACAACGTGGCCTACTCCCGCAGCCTGGTGCTGGCGGCCACCCTCTCGCCGGACTTCTCCAACCGGGAGCTGTGCGAGGCCTACGGGGTGGTGGACCCCAGCCTGCTGCCGGGGAAGATGCTCTTTACCGGCGAGTACGCCGCGCTGGTGCAGGCCATTCAAGAGCTCTCGGGCTTTCAGGATGAGGACCTGGAGGGCGAGGCAAAAAACTGCTAGAGGGCGACCCGGAGACCCTGGTCGCCTACTATTGCTTTGTAAATTTTGGCTGGCCGCCCTCCCAGTATCTGGAGCTGCCCCTGCGGGAGCGGGTGCTGGTGGCGGAGATGGTCTCTAAGGAGATTCGCTCCCGGCCAAAAAGTTAAGGAAGGAGGGGGAGAGCCGTGGCCGCTATTCGGGAGACCTTGACCCTGGAGGACAAGTTTTCTAAGACGTTTCTCAGCTTTATCACCCTGGCGGAGCGTTCCAGCCAAGGGGTGCGGGGGATGGAGCAGGCCAACCTCTCTGCCCAAGAGAGCGCCGCCGGGTACGCCCAGACCACCCAGGCGGCCGGGGAAGCCCTGGGCCAGCAGGCGGTCCACGCGGACCGGGCCAAGGAGGGCACCCGGGCCCTGGACCAGGCGGCCCGCTCCGGCGGACAGGCCCTAAAGGGGCTGGGAAATGAGGCGGCCCGGCAGGGGCGGCAGGCGGGGGCGGCGGCGCAGAAGTCCCAGCGCCACGCCAGGGCCATGAAGGAGGCCTCCCGGGCGGCGGACCAGCTCTCGGGCAAGCTGCGGTCTCTGGTGGGGGCCTACCTGGGCCTGCGGGGGCTAAAGGGAGTACTGGAGCTCTCCGACACCCTCTCCCAGACCGACGCCAGGCTGAACATGATGAACGACGGCCTGCAGACCACCGCCCAGCTGAACGACATGATCTACCGCTCGGCCCAGCGGGCCCGGGGCTCTTACCTGGCCACCGCCGACCTGGTGGGGAAGCTGGGCAACCTGGCCGGGGAGGCCTTTGGCTCCACCCGGGAGATTGTGGCCTTTGCCGAGCAGATCAACAAGCAGATCGCCCTCTCCGGGGCCTCGGCGGCGGGGGCCCAGGGGGCCCTTTTGCAGCTGACCCAGGCCCTCTCCTCCGGCGTGCTGCGAGGGGAGGAGCTCAACTCCATCCTGGAGCAGACCCCCACTATCGCCAAGACCATCGCGGACTACCTAGGCCTCTCCACGGGAGAGATGCGGGAGCTGGCCTCAGAGGGAGCCATTACCGCCCAGGTGGTGAAGGACGCCATGTTCGCGGCGGCGGAGGAGACCGACCGGAAGTTCGCCCAAATGCCCATGACCTGGAGCCAAATTTGGACCCAGTTCCAGAATATGGCCATACAGGCGTTCCGGCCGGTGACGGACAGCATATTGCCGGCTTTGGACCGGTTGAACCAAAAGCTCAACAGCCCCGTAGGTCTAAAATTTATGGCGGGCATTGCGCAGGTCGCTTCTGTGGTGGGCGCTTCTATTGGGTATGTGATCGACGCAATGGGGATGCTGATAGGGTTTATCGGAAATAATTTTGCAACGGTGATGTCAGTAGCGGGGGTTTTGCTGGGCATTTACGCGGCAAAAATGCTTTTGGCCGCCGTCGCGACACTGATGGCGCATTGGCCCCTTTTGCTGCTGGTTGCCGTTATCGCGGTGGTAATTACGGCTCTTGTGGCGTGTGGAGCTACAGCGGAGGACATTTTCGGCGCTATTGGAGAGGCGGCGGCTTGGCTATACGTTTTGGTCTATAATTTGGTCGCGGATGTTTGGAATATTATAGCGGCATTTGCTGAGTTTTTTGCCAATGTCTTTGATGACCCGGTGGGAGCTGTGGCCCGTCTGTTTTTCTCGGTGTTCGACTCCATCATGGGGATCGTGGAAAATGTGGCGGGAGCCATTGACGCGCTGCTCCATACGAATATGGCGGGCGCTGTCGCGGGATTCCGCTCCAGTATGCAGTCTTGGGTAGACAGCACCTTTGGGGAGAATAAGATTAAGGTGGCGCGGATGGAGCATATCTCTTATAGCGATACAATGGCACAATGGGGCCAGGCAGGCCGGGAATTTGGCAAGGGCCTGGAGGACTTTAATTTAGATCAATTTGGCAGCGGACTTACCGGCGGAGGAAACGAATTTTCAAACATCTACCAAGCCGCGAACCTGGGCGGCCTGGGCGGTACTGTAGGGGACATCGGCGACTCCGTAGGCGGGGGGCTGGGGTCCGACGTGGCGGACATCAAGAAAGAGGTGAGCCTGGCCCAGGAGGACCTGAAATCCCTGGTGGATATGGCCGCCCGGCGGTATGTGAACAACGTAAACCTGACGGTGCAGAGCCCGGTTATCCAGGTGGCCGGGCAGAACACCGGTGACACAGAGCTGGACCGGCAGGCCCTGGCCAACGCCATGCGGGACATTATCGTGGAGCAGGCGGCCTCGGCCTCTCTGCGGAGCACGGCCCAGGTGAGATAAGGAGGACGCTATGCCCAACGACTACGGCCTGTTTTTCACCCGGGACAACACGGTGCTCCGGCTGCCGGTGAACCCGGAGAAATTCCCCATCGAGCGGGAAAACGCCAACACGGAGTATAACGTTTTGGGCTTGGGGCCCATCACGATTCCCCGCACCCCCAAGCAGAAGCAGGTGAAGATATCCAGCTTCTTCCCCGGCCGGGCGGCTCCCTACGTGCTCACCGGCGGGGACTTTAAGGAGCCGGAGTTCTACATCGACTTCTTCGAGGCCGCTATGGGGGACAAGGTCCCCATCCTGTTCACCCCGGTCCGCTGCTACGAGGACGGGGAGAAGTTCATGACCGCCGACCCGGGGTTCCGGGTGCTGGTGACCAGCTTTAAGACCGAGGAGAAGGCCAGCGAGACCGGGGACTTCTACTACGACCTGACCCTGCAGGAGTACAGGGACTACTCCCCCATGTCCGTGCGGGTGGAGAAGCCCAAGACCCCCCAGCAGGAGCCCAAAGCCAAGCCGGAGCCCACCCGGGAGATCCCTCCCGCCCAGCTGTACGTGGGGGCGGTTGTAATCGCCAACGGGCCCTATTACTATTCCAGCTACGGGGACGAGCCCCACGGCACGGCCAGCGGCAGGCGCTGCAAGGTCTCCCATATGGTGGCCTCAGACCCCACCAGGGCCTACCCCATCCACTTGGCGGACGAAAATGGGGGCTGGCTGGGCTGGACCAAGAGAGAATCCCTGCAAGTGGTAAAATGAGGAGGCTCTATGAAAGTAGAACTGCTAATCGCCAACAACGCCACCGGGGCGGTGGTGGACGCCGCCCCCTGTGTGCAGTCGGCCACCTACACCACCAACCGCACCGGCAGCCCCGGGACCTTGGAGTTTACCCTAAATAAGGCGGGGAATATCTCCTTTGTGGAGGGGGACACCGTGCGCTTTACGGTGGACGGGACCCTGGTCTTTTACGGCTGGGTGTTCACCAAGTCCAAGGACCGCTGGGGGGTGGTGAGCGTCACCTGCTACGACCGGCTGCGGTATCTAAAGGCCAGCGCTTCCTACGCCTTTTACGGGCGGACCGCCGGGGAGATCATCCGGGAGATCGCCGGGGACTTTCAGCTGGACCTGGGGGAAATCGCGGACACCGGCTACCGGCTGCCCTCTCTTATAGAGGAGGAGCAGACCTGTCTGGACATTATCGACGGGGCCATTCAGCAGACTTTACTGAACACCGGCGCTGTCTACGTGTTTTTCGACAACGGCCGGGGGCTCTCCCTAAAAAAGGCGGGGGACATGAAAGCGGAGGTGATGGTGGGGGACCGCTCCCTGCTGACCAACTACACCTACAAGACGGACATTGACAGCCAGACCTACAACAGCGTCAAGCTGGCGCGGCCCAACGAGAAAACTGGCCGGGCAGACGTGTTCATCGCCCAGGATTCGGCTCATATCGGGCGCTGGGGGCTTTTGCAGCTATACCAGTCCATTGATGGAGACCTAAACGACGCCCAAGCAAAAGCCCAGGCGGCGGCCACCCTGGGGTACTACAACCAGCGGATGCGCACCCTCTCGGTAAGCTCCTTGGGGGTGCTGGGGCTTCGGGCGGGAATGATGCTGTACATGCGGGTAAAGGGTCTGGGGGATATCAACCTGGACCAGTATGTGCTGCTGGAGAAGGTGACTCACACCTTTAAGAACGACGAACACACCATGGATTTTGACACCCTGGCCCTATAGGAGGCGGCAATGGAGCTGATAGACGTTTTACATCAGGTAGCCCAGCAGAGCCAGCAGGCCAGCGCCCCCACGGACCTGACCACCGGCACGGTGGTAGGGACGGACCCGCTGGAAATCTCCATCAACCCTCAAATGCGGCCCATCCGGCGGCAGCTGTTGTATCTGACCAGCGCCGTGATCGAGAAGAAACTGCCTCTCTTGGAACACACCCACCCGGCCCCCGGCGGAACCACCGGCCCCGCCCAGGACCATAGCCACACTCTGGAGGACGGCGGCTCCACCAAGCCGGCCGGGGGGCACAGCCATTCCGTCTCAGGGGGAGAGACGGGTCCCGCGCTGAGGGGATGGGCCTGTGTGGAGGACGGAAAGGAGCTTCCCATCGAGGACGGCTACCTTATCCTAAACCGTGGGCTGCGAGAAGGAGACAAGGTGCTTTTGCTGCGGGTACGGCACGGACAGCGGTTTGTGGTGCTGTCCAGAATTTATGAGGAATAGGCGGGTGATTGTATGGCGGTAACGCCGGAAACAAGCTTCGACCTGGCAGGGCTGGGGTGGGAGGAGCAGCCCTCCCTCACCTTTTGGCGCAACCCGAACACCAGGCGTATAGAGGGCACGGCGGACGGACGAAAGGCCGTGGCCCAGGCCGTAGAAGCGGCGCTCTCTATCGAGCGGTTCCGCTGGCCCATTACGGGCCCCTACTACGGCATGGAGTGGAGCGGTCTCATAGGCCAGGACCCGGGCTATGTGGCGGCGGAGCTGCTGCGGCGGGTGCGGGAGGCCCTCTCGGCAGACAGCCGGGTCAAGGCGGTGGACCAGTTCACCTGCACTGCCAGCGGCGAGAGCCTAACGGCCTCTCTGCGGGTGCGCACGGTGTTCGGAGACCTGTACCGGCGGGAGGAGGTGCGCTTAGCATGATGGACTTTACCGGCAACAGCTACCAGAATCTGCTGCGCTCTATGCTGGACCGGGTGCCGGATACCTACGACAAACGAGACGGCAGCTTCTTCCAGATAGCCCTGGGGGCGGCCGCCTACGCCTTGGAGGAGTTCTACATCGGGCTCTCCCAGGTGCAGGAGATGGCCTTTATCCAGACGGCGGTGGGCCAGGCCCTGGACTACCTGGCGGTGATCGGGGGCGTCCGCCGCAAGCGGGCCACCCCGGCGGTGCGGCTGGGGGAGTTCGACGCGCCGGTCCCCTTGGGGGCGCGGTTTTCCACTATAGGGGATGGTCTGAACTTCACCGTCACCGCCGCTGGCGGCCAGCCCGGAGAGTACCAGCTCACCGCCGAGACCCCCGGATCGGTGGGGAACCAGTACAGCGGCGCGGTTTTGCCCATCACCTTTATTGAGGGCTTGAGTTCCGCCCGGCTTACGGACATTCTGGTACCCGGGGACGACGCGGAAACGGATGAGGAGCTGCGCCAGCGGCTGATCGCCGCCATGACGGACCGGCCCTTTGGGGGGAATATCGCGGCGTACCGGGAGAGTATTCTGGCAGTGGACGGGGTGGGGCAGGTGCAGGTTTATCCTACCTGGAACGGCGGGGGGACCGTGAAGTGTTCCATCCTGGGAGCGGACCTGCTGCCCGCCTCCGCCACCCTGGTGGAGAATGTGCAGGCCATGATCGACCCGCCTCTGGGCAGCGGCCAGGGCCTGGGAATGGCTCCCATTGGGGCGAAGGTGACCATCACCTCCCCCCAGACCGTGACAGTGAACATGCGGGCGGGAGTCACCCTGCGCCCCGGCATGACCCTGGGGCAGGTCCGGCCCCTGGTCCAGGCGGCGGTGGAGGGTTACCTGACCGATATCCGCAAAAACTGGGGCAAGCCCGTGGCGGGCACATCCCAGGAGTACGCCTGTACCGTATACGCCTCCCGGGTGCTGGCGGCCATTCTCAGCTGCCAGGGCCTGGTGAACGCCTCTGGGGTGCTGCTCAACGAGAACCCGGCGGATATCCTCCTGGAGGAGAGCGGCCAGCTCCAGCAGATCCCCGTGGCCGGGGAGGTGACGCTGTATGAGGTTTGATACGGATCTGCTGGCCCTGCTCCCGGACTGGTACAAGGAGATTCTGGACTACCAGGAGCTCTGCCTGACCGAGGAGGAGCGCTTTGAGGCCTTAGCCCGGGAGATCAACGGGGTAGCGGACAACTTTTTCTTTCAGACCATGGACCAGGCCACGGCGGCCCAGTGGGAGGCGCTTTTCGGCATCATCCCGGACCCCGGGGCGGAGTCCCTGGAGTTTCGCCGCAGCCGGCTGATCAACCGGGTCTCCAGCAAGCCCCCCTACACCCTGGGCTTTCTCTATGAAAAGCTGGACGAGCTTATCGGTCCGGGCAAGTGGACGGCCCACATGGACTATCCCCACTACACCCTGACCATCGAGGCCTCCTCCCAGGACCAGGCCTACGCCGGGGAGGTGGCCTTTACCATTGGCCGCATAAAGCCTGCCCATGTGGCCTACATCAACTCCCCGTTTTTGCACACCGGCCTGCAAATGGGAGAGACCGTAGCTCTGGGTCAAGCCCAGTACCATTACCGGCTGGGGTTCTGGGCCCTGGGGGCCAAGCCCTTTGCGGAGGAAACAGAAAAGGAAGTGGTGAAGATGGCGGCCTCGCCCTCGATTCAAGAAAAATTCCTGGCGGCCACGGCCCGGCTGGCGGCGGAAAGCATCGCGGCGGCCCGGGTTAACGGCAGCTATGTGGTGGAGGGCCTGGTGAAATCCTACAGCGGGAACACCGCCACGGTTCGCTATCCCCTGCCGGAGGAGGCCGGTCCGGCGGCGGTGAAACTGGAGCTGCTGGACAGCGCCGGGGAGGTGCTGACTAGCTCGGCGGTGTACATCCCTATCACGGGGAACGTGCAGATTAAGCACAGCATCCCCATCACGGAGGCGGTTTAAATGGCGGAAAAATTCACGCCCCTACCGGCGGACCTCCCCACCGACTGGCAGGACGGGCAGACCGTGGCCCCCACCGGCCGGGAGGTGGGGCTTACCGAGCAGCACGGCTACAACTACTTAATGGAGCAGGTCAACAGGGCCCAGCGAGCTCTCAATGCCGCTATGGCCGCCCTGGAGGCCCACTTTTCCGGGGAGAATCCCCACAGGCTGACAGCGGCGGACGTGGGAGCCAGGCCCGATAACTGGACCCCTACGGCGGCGGACGTGGGAGCGATGCCCGCCGGGGAGGCGGCTGCAGCGGCAGAGAAGCTCAGCACCCCCCGGAGCATCCAAACGGACCTGGCCAGCGCCAACGGGGCCAGCTTTGACGGCACGGAGGATATCACCCCGGGGGTGACGGGTGTCCTGCCCATCGCCAACGGGGGAACCGGCGCGGCCACCGCCGCCCAGGCCCTGCAGAAGCTGGGAATCACCTTCGGCACGGCGGACCTGACGGCGGGGACCTCGCCCCTGGCCACGGGGGCGCTGTATTTTGTGTATAAGTAGGGGGGCGGGGGTATAAGCACGCGGTATGTTTGGGAGAAGTTCGGCACGGCAAAAAGCTATCAGGAGACGCAAAAAACCGTGACCAGCGTGGAGGGCAGCCGCGCCGACGGGGATACCTACTGGGCCGCGGTGGGCAACGAGTACAGCTTTGACAAAAACCGGGGCGTTTTCAAATTGGAGGGGGAGCTTCGTTGGCTAAACTATGTCTATGACAAGACGGCCGGCGCCTATCAGAATCTGTATCTTTTGATCAGGAACTCCGCCTCCCAAACCGCCACGCCTGAGTCGGGGACTATTTTAGAGTACACAGGCTGGGACAACGACGATTTGTGGTATCTAAAGCCCCGCACGGCCACCCAGGGCCGGGTGCCCTATACCATCACCGTGACTCCCTCCGGCACCTGGGACGGCTCGGCCAACCGCAGCTTTGTGGAGCACGGCTACCAGGCGGTCTATCTCTCCAACGGGGTAAGCCAGGGCAAGGCCTCCGCCGCCAGCGCGGGCTCTTACCCCCAGAACAGCGCCAACGCAGCGGGCACGGTCTGGTACGGCTACCTGGGCTCGGACAGCATCGACCCTCTGGGCCTGTCCTGCTCCGCCCAGGAACTTCGCCCCGGCGATACCCTTACCGTCTCGGTGGAAGCGGCCACCCCCGCCTTTGGGGGCGAGATATACTACCAATACTCCTACCGGGTGAACGGCGGCTCCTGGGTGAACCTGGGAGTCAAGACCACCAGTGCTTCCAAGATCCTGACGGTGCCAGCCAACGCGGAGAGCATCCAGGTCCGGGTGCTGACCTCTGATGGGTGGGGATTTACCTCGGCGGATTATGTGCAGGGCCCGGTCTTGAAGGTGGTGAAAATGGCGGCATACGCCGGGGTATCGGGCAAGGCCCGGGCCCTGGGAAAGCTGTATGTGGGCGTAAACGGCAAGGCACGGGAGATCACCGCGGCATACGTGGGCGTGGGCGGTAAGGCCCGAAAAATCCTTTAGGGGGCGAGGTTGTGTTTCTATTAAAAGTGCGTAAAAACCAGCTGCTCTTAATCGACCGGGAGCCAATTACCAGCGGGTCCCTCCATGTAAACCAGGTGTGTTTTCAGTTTTCCTCCCATTGGGACGGGCTGGAAAAAACCGCTATGTTCCGGGCGGGAGAGCGGGTGGTCTCCCTGCTGCTGGATGAGTCCGACAGCTGCTTCATCCCCTGGGAAGTCTTAGAAAACGCCGGGGGTTCCCTGGGTGTTGGGGTCTGCGGCAGGCTGGGGGAAGAGGTCGTTCTGCCCACCGTGTGGTGCAGCCTGGGGCCGGTCTGGGAGGGAGCCGCCCCGGGAGAAACTGCCCGGCCTCCCACCCCCGACCTGTGGCGGCAGGAGCTGGCCCGGCGGGCTAACCGTATGGCTTACACCCCGAAGGGGGAGCTGGGCCTGTACGCGGACCACACCCTGCTAGCCTCCGTCCCCCTCACCGGCGGCGGGGGCGGCCAGGGGCCGGACTACGTGTTCGGCCACGGGTTTTTGGTCAAAGGCGGCGTGGTTACTGTGCACACCGCCCAGGACTTCGCCGGGGACAATACCTTACCCATCACGGCGGCGGCGGTAGAGTCCACCCTGGGCAACATCGCCGCCTTACTGGAAACCATCTGACAGAGGAGGTCATCAGCATGAATATCGCGGAGCAGATCGCCCGCATTACCACCGACAAGAACACCATCCGGGCTAAGGCCACCGAGCTGGGTTTGGCCCAGAGCACCGCCAACTTAGACCAGCTGGCCGCCGCCATTGAAGGCATCGAGAACCAGGGGGCCGTGTCCGCCACGGTCCAGGAGGGGGACACCTACACCATCCCCAAGGGCTACCACAACGGCAGCGGCACGGTCTCCGGGGTGGCGGGAGGCGGCAACTACAGCCTGCAGTCTAAAAGCGTTACGCCTACCAAGCTTCAGCAGAACGTGACCCCGGATTCCGGCTACTACGGCCTTTCCGACGTGACGGTGGCCCCCATCCCGGAGGTGTACCAGAACGTCAGCGCCGTGACGGCGGGGCCGGGGGACGTGTTGACGGGCAAGGTGCTTGTGGATTCCACCGGCAAGGTGGCGGCGGGAACCATGCCGAACCACGGCGCCGCCGCCAAGACCCTGACGGCGGAGACCCCCAGCTTCGCCATTCCGGAGGGCTATCACAACGGCCAGGGGCTGGTGAAGCTCGTTCCCGAGAACAAGAGCGCGGTCCCGGCCAAAGCGGCCCAGGTGGTGCAGGCCACGGAGGGGAAGGTTCTTGGCACGGTGACAGTGGAGAGCATTCCCAAGGAGTACGCGGACACGGCGGACGCCACGGCCCTGGCGGGGCACATTCTGGCGGAAAGGACCGCCTACGCGGGCGGAGAGAAGCTCACCGGGACCATGCCCGACAACGGCGACGCCACCGCCAGCCTGGACGGCCTGACGGTGACCAGCGTGGTTATCCCAGCGGGGTACACCCGGGGCGGCACGGTGAGCCTGACGGATGATATCGCAAAAGCCCTGGCGGCGGTGTGAGGCAGCGGCATGAGCATCCAGTCGGAGATCGGGCGAATCACGGCGAACATTGCCAGGGCCTACGCGGCCTGCGGGGAGCTGGGGGCCCAGCTGCCGGAGCTGCGGGACTCGGCGCATTTGGAAGAGGCCATTCGGGCGATTAAGACGGGCGGGGAGTTTGCGGTGCCGCTGAGGGTGACAGCCGATGTTGGCGCAACCATTACCGCCACTCTCGGTGACGAGACGATAAGCGGCCTTGTTAGCGACACGGGGAACGTGGTTTTGACGCTTCCAAGTCCGGGAATTTGGACCATCAGTGGCACGCTGAATGGGGTGGAAAAGAGCTCTGAATTGGAGGTGATTACGGGGTATGAAAAGGCGTTTAGCCTCACTTCCCGAGTGCCCGAGGAATATGTTGAATTGGAATATGTGGAGCTGTCAAAAACCACAACCGGCATTACTGGCATCAGCGCAACAACAGGAGCCACACGAGTTGTAATGGAAATGATGCCCCTTGAAAAAGGGTCCCAAACCACATATATGATTTTTCAAGGTCATGTCAAAAACGCGACAGGTTATTCTTTTGAAGTGCAGTTGCGGCAGTTTTTCAATTCCAGCCAATTCAACACAATCGGGCTATGGTGGCGCTCGGGAAGGACAAGCGGAGACAGTGCTGCTTCCAACAAATTTGCATACACATTTGAGGCAAACAAGAAAGTTCAGATCGATTTTGCGCCGCAAAACGGAAAAATCATTGTGGGAGACACGGTGGTTGACACATCATCCTACAGCACGGGATATAGCCAAAACGTCATGTTATATATTGGCGAATATGTGAATCATTCATCGGGTTATTACACCTATCCCATGCGGCTATACTCCATGCAAATCTATGTGAAGGACGAATTGAAGGGTGATTTTATCCCGTGCAAACGGCTGGCAGATAACAAAATTGGGCTATTTAATACGGTGAATCACCAGTTTGTATCCGCGATTTATGGAACATATATCGCCGGGCCAGAAGTATAGCCACAAAAGAACAAATCCCTCCAATTTCTTGATTCAAAAGAATTGACAAATTTCCCCAGAATGGTATAATAAAAGCGCCCCCAGCCGGGGGCGGAGGACGTTGTCGCATAAAAGGCGGTTAGCTCATCCCCGATAGAGAGGGGGTGATACACTTTCCCGACTTTCACAAGGAGGGAGGTGGCGCTTTATGGGAAGAATACGCTGGACGCGAGTCCTGCGGTTCGTGCTGATACTGTTAGCGGTAGCAATACTGCTCTCGTACTTAGCACCTATGAAAGCGTGTTAGCCGCCCGGTTCACCCCCGGACGGCTAACTTTTTAGCTAGAAGGTAAGGGTTGACCGCCATGTGGCAGAGCCCTCTTTATGCTTATTATACCACAAGCTCCAGCGTTGTCAAGAGGCAAGGCTGGGGTTTTATTTTTTGCAAAGGCGGTGTTTTTATGAATGACGCGGTTCTTGTGGCGCTGATTGGCCTGTTGGGGTCCGGCGTCGGCTCTCTTTGCGGCGTGCTGGCCTCTTCCCGGCTGACGCAGTACCGCTTGGAGCAGCTGGAAAAGAAGGTCCAGGCCCACAATAACCTGATCGAACGCACCTATCAGCTGGAAGAACGCACAGAATTACAGGAGGAAAAAATCCGGGTTGCCAACCATCGCATCGACGATTTGGAGGATTTTCACAAGGGAGGAAAGTAGGATGAGCAACAGCAATCTCAGCTGTATGAGGCTGATTAGCCCCAATCGCAACAGTCCCAGGAACCACAAAATCGACACAATTACCATCCATTGTGTGGTCGGTCAGATGGGCGTGGAAGCACTTTGCAATGAGTTCAGCAGGGAGTCCAAGGGCGCAAGCTGCAACTACGGCATCGGCTTTGATGGGCGCATTTGCACCGTTGTTGACGAGGCTGACCGCTCCTGGTGCAGCTCCAGCTGGGAGAACGATAACCGTGCAATTACCATAGAGTGTGCCAGTGATGGGTTTTATCCTTACGCCATTAACGCCAACGTTTGGAAGTCTTTAATTGCGCTGTGTGCGGACATTTGCAGGCGCAATGGCATTCAAAAACTGGTGTGGTCCACGGACAAAATCACCCGCGTGAACCATCTGAACGGCTGCAATTTGACGGTGCATAGGGACTACGAAAACAAGTCCTGTCCCGGCGATTATATCTATAACCGGCTGGGGCAGATCGCCAAAGAGGTGAACCAGAAACTCAGCGGCGCTCCCGCAGGGCCCTTCAAGGCATATCAGGGGCAGGTCAATGCCGATGTTGGCCTCAACTGCCGCACGGCCCCGGTTAGCGGCTCGGTAATTAAGGCTTTTGAGGACGGCACGGTGCTGACTATCACCAAAGAAGATGGAAACTGGGGCTACTGCGGCGAGGGCTGGGTGTGCCTCGACTACATCAATAAAATTGCGTCGGCGAAAGACCCGGCGGCAAAGGAGGAAAGCATCATGACCGGCAAAGAATTTAAGAAGATGTACGATGAGATAAACCCCACCTACAACACCATCGAAGAAGTACCCTCCTACTGGCGTGAGGACATCCGCGAGTTGGTGGAAAAGGGTGTCATTAACGGTACGGGAGACGGCAAATTGAGCCTCACAAAAAGCGAATGTAAGGCCGCTGTGATGGTCAAGCGGGCTATGGGAAAACTGTGAAATGGCCGCGCATATGAGGGCAAAAGTTGTAAAAATAAAGTCCCGCCCGGACTTTTCTAAGCAGCTGATTTCCGATATTCGCTGGCTGCTTTGGGCCGTGACAATTGGCGGATTATTGCTGGCGGCCTACTGCATCCACAACGGCTATGTGGGCTCTTTACCGTGGCTTTCCGCTATGGTTGGCCTGCCGTGGACGGCCCACGGCGTGGTGTGCAGTTTCTATCTTAATATGGCGAAATCTGACCATAAAGAGGGCGGGATTACCTTTGAAAGCGCGAAATCAAACGGGTTTTTGGCCGATGAAAACGGCGGCCCGATGGGCTAAAACTTGACATGAAAAACATTAAAATAACTGTAAACGATGAAGAATTAATGAGGATAGCCTGCGAACTTGCGGAGGAAATGGGCATCCCTTTGTCGGATGAACCGGACTCTTTCTGCGGTAAACCAGTCTTTCCAGAACTCAAGGAGGAAGCATAATGAATGAATTTTTGACCACTTTATTGCAAGCCGTTCTGGTGGCCGCCGTGCCTGTTTTGGCGGCTTTTGTTGGCAAAGGCATCAAAGCTTTGAGCAATTATTTGGGCCAGAAGTCCGAAAACGAGACGGCGAAAAAGGTCCTGGAGGCCGTGGCTGATGCGGTGGCTAACGCCGTGACTTTCACCAGTCAAAAGTACGTGGACGAGCTGAAAAAGTCCGGGCAATTCACAAAAGAGAACCAGGAATGGGCTCTCAAAGTGGCCATTGCCCAGGCAAAGGTTCTGCTGACTCAGGAAGCTAAGGACTTTTTAGAGGCCGCTTATGGGCCATTAGACCGCTATTTGGAGGGTTTGATTGAGGCCGAAGTTCGCAACCAGAAGATGGGTGTGGGCACCTTGACACTGAGCGCATAATCAAACACAAAAGCCCCTGGCTTTCCCCAATTGGGAGGGCCGGGGGCTTTTTTTATTTAAGAGACATGATATTAGGCAATGACTCTTTTGCATGGAAAAATCCCGATGGCAAAAAACATATTTCTTCTAAATCCGGCTCAGACCACCCGGAACGATTTGAAATATCATACTAAGATTTCACACAACATTCTATTATGTTTGGTTTTGTGCCTCGCAACGCCGTGTTAATATTATACGAAAAAGGCCAAGATTTGTCAACAGAAAATTTTCCCCTAACGCTCTCTTTGATTTTGTGTTCCCGGATGGCAAGGAAATATAGGCAAAAAGAAAAGGCCCTGACGCTATGCGCCGGGGCCTCATCACGGTAAAAGTGTTCAATAAAGTGTTCAATCAATCCAAAGAACCGCATAAATACTGGGGTTTTGGCTGATTGAAAAGGGGGTTCGAATCCCGCCATCTCCACCAAACGCTAGGTATACGAACACCACGTCAAGGATTAGTTTGGCGGTGTATCGTAACGTGTTCGCCCTTATAGTCGAGATAGACGGCTATGAGGGCGAAACGCGTTTACAGACGAAACGCGCCACCTACAAGGACATCCAGGCATGGGTCAAGGAGCGGTATGGCATCCATGTCAGCAATCTTGCCATATCCCAGACCAAGGAACTCTGCGGCCTTGCCAAGACGAAGTATAAGGGGTATGGAGATGCCGAAGGGCAGCCTGCCCCAAAGCTGGCCCCAAAGAAAGAGGCGGCTATCCGCGAGGCGTTCATTTGGTTCGGGTTGATAGAAAAGGAATAGTGGAAAGAGGCCATCCTGGACTTGCTGCCGGGGTGGCTTTTTTGCATCTCCCGATGCCAAGGGTGGCGGGAAATGCCGCTGGCCCCGGCCAGCGAAAGGAGATGAGCAGCATGTTCTACCAGAAAGTCAACCGACGCAGCCGGGCAGCCATGACCGGATTCCTGACCCAGCATTACCGCTACAACACCATGAACTCCTGGAACCGCTCCACGTCCTATGCCAACGACGTCAAGGTGCCGAACCTGGATATCCCCAGCGAGCTGCAAGACCTGGCCTATGACGTGGCTAGCGGCGAGGTGGAGGCTCCCGATTGGGACATATTCTTTGCCCGTACTGTCTCGGACTTTTACCAGCGCACCGGCTACCATATCGGCTTCAACGGTCGCAGCAGCGGCTACCTGGTGCTGTACGAGGCGGAGGCAAACGAGGACGGCACTTACTCACTTTATCCCGGCCGCTCCATCGACATGTACGAGGACTTTGCCGGCTGGGATATGCAGGACCTGCGCGGCCGGGTGGAGCTGGTCCAGGATTTTGACAAGACCTGCGACCGGCTGCGGGAGGGCTTTGTCTTCATGCTGGAGCACTATGCCCCCGGCCAGTACACGGAAGTGAAGAAGATACCCCACCGCGTTATGGAGCCAGCGGGCAAGGGCCTGCTGGCCTGATGAAAGGAGGAAAATCTTTGCAACCTACCCCACAGATTATCGTCCGCAACTTCGAGCAGTGTGAGCGCATACTTTGTACTGAGACCGGAACCCTGGACAATTTAAACCTGTCCAACATTATCACGCGTCTTATCCAAGACGTGGGCCGCTTCTGTGAGCGCTTCGCCAGCGATTTCATTATCAGCTGGGATATGGTTCGCAAGCAGCTGGAACCCCGTCCTGTCACAGAGCCTTACTATACCGTGGAGATTTTCGGCATCCGCCGCGCTGGGGTGGACCACAATAACTTCTTCCTGTCCCACTTGAGAAACGACAGCCGGGGCAGATACTTCTGCTGTGAGAATGTCTACCGAAAGGTGCTGGCGCTGGGCATTGAAATCCTGCCCGCCGAGTCTCCAGAGAGGTGCCCCCGCGTGGCCTGCACGCTGAAAGACCTAACAGACGAGCTTTGGCGTGTTGAGCCCGGCGACCTGGAGGAAAATGCAGCCTGATACAGCCAAAGCCCTTGCAAATCCCTGAAAAAAAGAATATACTATTTGTAAAGACCTGCTAATAAAAGTCAAGAGCCAAATTGAAGGTAAGCGGGATTTTATAGTCGCCGCAAAAAGGGTACAGAAAACCAAGCCACCGCCATTGAAAAATTTTGGCGCTGGCCTGT